>DASYRF010000021.1:0-12814 GCA_036004705.1 Myxococcota bacterium | reverse complement strand
CGCGCAGCGCCAGCCACGAGGCGCCGCCCGCGCACAGCGCGGCGAGCGCGACCGCCCCGGCCACCAGGCGCGCGCGCAGGCGCATCAGGGCCTCACCACCGTGGCGCCGCCGCCGCCGAGGACGCGCACGCCCAGCCGGTCGGCCAGCCCCGCCATCACGTACACGGCGGCGCGTTCGGGCGCGACCAGCCGCGCGGCCGGGCGCTCCCCCGCCGCCAGCCGCGCCGCCAGCGCGGCCGCCTGCGCGCCGACCGCGTCGGGCACCGTCTCGACGCTCAGCACCGGTCCGCGCGCGCGCAGGAACGGGAAATGGGCGAGGACGGGAAGCCGGTCGCGCAGGGCCCCGTCCAGCAGGAAGCGCCGCGCCGCCTCGTCATAGACGACCGGGTCGGCCAGGGGCGGCAGCCAGAGCGCGTCAATCTTTCCGCGCGCCGCGCGCCAAGCGTCGGGCACCGCCTTGGGCGTGGCGGCGGGCATGGACACGAGCACGAGCCCCCGCGTCTTGGCCTCGGCGGCGGCGCCGGCGGCATAGGCGGCGCCGTGCCCGGGCTCGTGCACGAGCCCCACGCGGCGCACGTCGGGCAGGTGCAGGCGCACGCGGTCGAGCGCGAGCGACGCGGGCAGCGCGGTGGACACGCCCCACGCGTCGCGCAGCGCCGTGATGCCGCTCGCCGCCGGGTCGAGCACCTGCGCGTACACGACCGGCAGCGCGAGTGCGGCCGTCGCGCAGGCGCGCGCCGCCTCGGGGCCGACTGCCAGGATCGCGCCGACGGCGCCGGGCGCCAGCGCGCGCAGCGCCGTCACGCCCGCGGCCGGCGTGCCGCCCAGGTCGACGCGGCGCGTGCCGCGCCCGCCGCGTAGGGCCGCTTCCACCGCCGCCGCCGTCGCCGTGTAGGGCGCCACCGCCGCCGAGACCAATAGCAGCACTGGCGCGCCCGGTGGGGCGGCGGCAGCAATCGCGCCCGGCGACGCCGAGGCGGCGGCGGAGGCGCTGCCAGGGGCCGCCGCCTGGGCCGTCGCCGTCACGTTGGCGGCCGCCTGCCACACGGCCAGCAGCGCCCCGACTCGCACGCACGCGGCGAGCTGCGTACGACGACGGCCCGCCACGGCGCTCAGATCTCGCCGCCGACGGTGAGCAGCACCGAGGCCGGCGCGCCCGGCAGGTTCACCGTCGGAGAGCGGTTGGCGACGCCCTCGTTGCGCGAGAACGTCGCCGTGCTCGTGACGTTCCGGGCGCGCAGCTCCAAGAAGAGATGCGCCGCCGGCACGCGCAGAACGGCGTTCAGGTCGAGCGTCGCCTCCGCCGGCAGGACGGCGCCCGAGCCGTCGCGCAGCGGGCGCGGCCCGATCACGCCGGCGTCGAGCGTCATCGTCAGCGCCGGGATGGGTCGCAACCCGAGCGTGGCGGTGCCTTCGTGCACCGGCGCGTCGCGCGCCAGCGTGACGGCGTCGGGCGCGTCGGGATCGCGGCCGCGGTCGTTGCCGAGCACCAGCCCGTAGGCGGCGCCGAGCAGGAGCCGTCCGCCGACGAGCTCTGCGCGCGCCGCCGCCTCGCCGCCGTAGAGCAGGCGCGACCCGTCATTGCGGGCGAAAAGCGCGTCAGCGACGGGGTCGATCTCGCGCACCACGAGTCCGCGGGCATGCGTCACGAAGGCCGTCGCCTCCACGCGCACGAGCCCGGGGATGGTCCACTCGGCGGCGAGCTCCCCGGTGCGCAGGCGCTCGGGCCGCAGCGCGGGGTTGGCCTCGGCGCCACCCACGCCGCCGTCGGCGAAGGCGCTGGCGGCGAGCCCCACGAGATCGAACTGGTCCGGCGTGCGGTCGGCCTCGCCGTAGCTGGCGCGCACGGTAAAGCCGCCGCCGGGGCGCAGCACGGCGGCGAAGCGTGGGTTGGGTGCGGGGGCGAAGTCCGTGTGCAGGTCGAGCCCGAGCCCGGCCCAGAGAGTCAGCGCTCCGCCGAACGGGCCGCCGGGCGTGAGGCGCGCCAGCGCCCAGGCGGTCGCCGCCGTGGACGACGCCTCGCGCGTTACGCCGCTCTCGGTCACCTCGCCGGTGGCCGGGTCGGTGTAGGCGGCGGCGAGGCGCGTCTGCGCCAAGTCGGCCTGCAGTCCGGCGGTGCCCGCCAGCCACGACAGCGGGCGCCAGTCCAGCACGAGGTGCGCGCCCGCGGCGAGCGCCGTGCCCGACGCGTCGACCGCGCCGCCGAACATCGTGCCGGTCGGCGCGAACGGGAAGAGGCGCTCCACCTCGCGCACGCTGCGCCAGGTTCCGTAGAGCAGCGCCGTGAGGTCGGCGTGCGGCCCGAGCGGCTGCTCGTAGGTGGCGCGTAGCAGCAGGCTCCGCCCGGCGCGCAGCTCGTTGGCGTCGCGCGGGAGCACCGCGTGAGAGAACGACGACAGTTGCCCGGCGTCGGCGTGGTCCGCCCAGCGCGCCGACACCGACAGGCCGCGCCACCCGGCACGCGCGTAGGCCTCCAGCGCGGCGTCCGGGGCGTTCTCGCCGTAGCGCGCGGCGAGCCCGGCGGGGATGCGCACGCCGCCCATGCCGGCGGGGAAGACGTAGAACGTGGGCGCGCCGCGGTAAAGCACCGTCGGTTCGCGCGTGGTGCGATAGGAGACGGCGCCGAAGAGGTCGAGCTCGCCGAAGCGGTCGCCGGCGAGGAGCGAGACGTGGCGCGTGGCGAACGAGCCGACGCGCAGCGCGGCGCTCGCGCCGCCCACGTCGGCGCCGGTGAGCGGCACGAGCGAGACCACGCCGCCGAAGGCGTTGCGCCCCCAAGCGGCCGAGCCGGGGCCTCGCACGATCTCGATGCGCGCGACCTTGTCCAGGTCGAGCTCGTCCTCGAGCGGCACGTCGAGGCGCGCCGCGTCGGAGATGAGCGGCACGCTGTCGAAGACCAGCAGCATCGAGTCGGGCAGTCCGCGCGAGACGAGGTGCAGGCGGCGCGGATCGGCTTCGACGAACAGTCCCGGCAGGAAACTGAGCGCCTCGCCGAGCGTGGCGAAGCCGTGCAGCTGCAGCTCCTCGCGTCCGAGGACGGTGATCGTGGACGGCGCGTCGGCGCGCGGTGCAGGGAAGCGCGTCGCCGCCGTGGCGCCGCCTTCGTCCTCGCCCAGCAGCACCGCGCCGAGGTCGCCTTCGCCTCCGCTGCCGTGTTCGAGCGCCGGCGCCGGCGCGCTTTCGGGCGCGCGCGCCAGTGACGCCGCGGGGGCCGACGCCGGGGCGGCCCCGGGCGCGGAGGCCGGGGCGCTCTCGGGCGCAGACGCCGGTGCCGACGCGGGCGGTCCCGCCGGGGCCGGCGACGCCGCGACCGCCGTGCCCGCGCACAGCAGCAAAATCGCCAGGCCGCCGCCCGCAATCCGCCACTCTCCCAAGCGCGCGCACTATATCAGCCCCAAAGGCGCATTTCAGGCACTGCCCGGGCGAGGCCCGGATGTGATCTAATGTGGGCGGCAAGGAGGACGCCATGAAACGGTCGCTGCTGCCTTCGACGTTCGTCGCGCGTGTCCACAACCGGCGCGGAGCGGCGGTGGGCGCGCCCGCGTCGGGATTCGCGCTGGCCGCCGTTCTCGCGGTCGGGCTCGGCGTCGCCCTCGGGGCCTGCGCCTCGGGCGACAAAGCCACCGGCTCGCCCGCCACGCCTGAGACGCCGACCGCGCCCGATCCCGGCCCCGGCCCCGCCGGACCGGGGCCGACTGTTCGCTGGTTCGGCCAGTCGGCGTTCCTCGTCACCACGCCCGGCGGGACGCGCGTGCTGATGGACCCGATCCCCGCCGACCTCGGCTACGTGCTGCCGCCGCCGGTAGAGGCCCACGTCGTCACCATCTCGCACGAGCACTTCGACCATACGAACGTCGCGATGGCCGCCGGCACGCCCGAGGTGATCCGCGGCCTGACGGCCGACAAGAACGGCTGGGAGAAAGTGGATCGCACCATCGGCGACGTCCACGTGCGCACCGTCGGCGTCTACCACGACGGCAGCCTCGGAAAGGAGCGCGGCCTCAACGCCGTCTTCGTGCTGGAGTTCGCCGGCTGGCGCGTCGCCCATCTCGGCGACCTCGGGCATCTGCTCACCGCTGAGCAGATCGCCGCCATCGGCCCGCTCGACGTCCTGCTCATCCCCGTCGGCGGCACGTTCACCATCGACGCCGACGCCGCCACGAAGGTCGTCGCCCAGCTCCGCCCGCGCACGACGATCATCCCCATGCACTACAAGACGCCAGCGCTGAAGCCCGACTTGCCGCTCGCTCCCGTCGACGCGTTCCTCACCGGCAAGCCCAAGGTCCGCCACGTCGACGGCACCGAGCTGAAGGTCGCGCCGCTCCCCACCGGCGCCCCCGCCGAGATCGTCGTGATGAATTACCTCTAGCGCATGCGCCGAACGCTGGTCGCCATTCTCACGGTAGGCCCCGGCGCGCTCGACGCGTTTCCGCGCCTACCGAGCTCCTGCTCGGTGAAGACGGTCCCGACTAGAAGAAATCGCCGCTGAAGAACGCCAACAGCGCCGCGACGGTGCGCTTGCTGCCGAAGTCGCCGCAGCAGCCCGACGCCGAGCCCCAGCTGCTGCCGCCCTTGCGGATCGTCCCGCCCGATTCGATGGACCCGATGGAGCTGCCACCCTTGCGCAGCGTCCCGTCGGTATCGATCTTCCCCACCGCGCTCCCGCCCATGCGGATCGTCCCGTCCGACTCCACGCTGCCCACCGAGCTCCCGTCCTTGCGCACCGTCCCGTCCGACTCGATCTTCCCCACCGAGCTTCCGTCGATCCGCACGGTGCCGTCGTCTTCCACCGTCGCCCAGCTCGACCCTCCCTTGCGCACCTCGACCGCCGCCTCCGCCGTCGCCGCCGCCAGCAGCACCGCCAGCCCCACCACCACGCCCATCGTTCTCATCGTCGCCTCCTCCTACTCCCTACGCCCAGCCCCGCGCGGCGCTTCCCCCCAAGCGAGCGGCCCCGCCCACTTCGCCGTTACCGCGTTGACAGCCCCGGTGCGCGCTTGCTACACAGCCCGCGCGCCGCGCTCTCCGCGCGGCCGTTCTTTTCGTCGCGACCCTGTGGGGCTGTAGCTCAGCTGGGAGAGCGCCTGAATGGCATTCAGGAGGCCAGCGGTTCGATCCCGCTCAGCTCCACCAACAGACGTCTGGTCGCGCCGGGCGGTTGACACCGCCGCTGCGCTCCCGGACAGTGGCGCCCGATGCTGGCCCGACTCCGCGCGCGCAACGAGTGGAAGCTCTTCAGCGTGCTGCCGAGGGCCGCGCCGGCGCTCGCCGCCGCGTGGTGGATCGTCCTGGTCCTGCGCGGCGTTCTCCCCGCGGTGTTCGCCGTGGCGATGGGCGGGCTCGTGGCCGCCGTCCAGGCTGGCGCTTCCCTCGCCGCTCCGCTCGCGCTCCTGGGCGCGGTGTTCGTGCTGCTTCAGATCCTCACGCCGATCCACCAGGCGATCGGCGCGAACCTCGGCGACCGCACCGCTGCCTGGCTCTACGACCGCCTCACCGAAGCCTGTGTCGTTCCGCCCGGCCTGGGCCACCTCGAGAACGCGGCGTTGGCCGGCGACCTCCAGGTCGCGCGCGACTTCGACCTCGGCCTCACCGGGCCGCCGCTCTCCATCTCCATGGACTTCATCGCCGGCGGTCTGGTCGAGCTCTTCTCCGGGCTCGCCTGCGCCGTGGTCCTGTTCGCGTACGCCTGGTGGGCGCCGCCACTCCTCGCGGGCGCCTGGATCGCCACGCACTGGCTGTTGCGCGAGAGCGGCGTCTGGCGCGACCGCAACACCGACGAGGTGCGCGGAGCGCAGCGCGACGCCGACTACGCCTACCGGCTGGCCGTCGACCCGGCTCCCGCCAAGGAGCTGCGCCTTTTCGGCCTCGTCGACTGGACGATCGATCGCTTCGTGGCGCGCCGCACGCTCCTGCACGACTTGCAGTACGCCGCGACGCGCTTGCGCGAGCGGCCGGTCCTGTGGAGCCTGTTGCTGGTCACCGGCGCGAGCCTGGTGGTGCTCGGGTCGCTCGCCTCGGCCGCTCGGGCGGGCATGCCGCTCGGTCGCGTCGTCATGTACGCGCAGAGCGCGATCGGCGTGTCGCTCATCGCGTTCGGCGGGCTGAGCTGGGCGCTCGACGGCGCTGCCGCGCCGGTCGCGGCGGTCCTCCGCCTGGGGCCGGCGATGGCGCAAGCCGGCGCGCTCCCCCCCGGCGACGGTGCGGCCGCCGGGCTGCCGGCCCGTGAGATCCGCTTCCGCGACGTTACGTTCGCCTACCCCGGCGGCCGCCCGATCCTCGAGCACTTCGATCTGGCGATCCCGGCCGGCTCGTCGCTGGCCATCGTCGGTGTCAACGGCGCCGGCAAGACGACGCTGGCGAAGCTCCTGTGCCGCCTCTACGACCCGCAGTCCGGCGCAATCGAGATCGACGGCACGGATCTGCGGGCGCTCGCCACGGACGCGTGGCGCGCGCGCCTGGCGGCGGTCTTCCAGGACTTCATCCGCTACGAGCGGTCGCTGCGCGAGAACGTCGCGCCTGGCGGAGCGCCGGCGGACGAAGTGCGCGCGGCGCTGGAGGCGGCGGGCGCCGCGAGCCTGGCCGGGCTCGACACGATCCTCTCGCGCGGCTACGACGGCGGAACCGATCTCTCCGGGGGCCAGTGGCAGCGCGTCGCGCTCGCCCGCGCGCTCTGCGCCGTGCGTGGCGGCGCCGGCGTGGTCCTCCTCGACGAGCCGACCGCGCAGCTGGACGTGCGTGGCGAGGCCGAGATCTTCGATCGCATCCTCGCCGCCACGCGCCGCTGCACGACCATCCTCATCTCGCATCGGTTCTCCACTGTCCGCCACGCCGACCGCATCTGTGTGCTCGAGCAGGGCCGCGTCGTCGAGCTCGGCTCGCACGACGAGCTCGTTGCGCAGGGCGGCCGCTACCGCGCCATGTTCGACTTGCAGGCCGAGCGCTTCGCCGCCACCGAAGACGAGGAGGGCGTCCCCTTTGAAGTCCTCGCCTGACGCGGCGGCGCCGCCCACCCAGCACGACCAGCTGCCGCCGGCACTGTCGTCGATGTGGCGGCTCTGCAAGCTCGGCTACCGCCATGAGCCTCGCCTCATGCTTGCGGCGTTCGTCCTCTCGCAGATCTCCGCGCTGCCCGACGCACTGCTGGCGCTGTGGCTCATGCTCCTCGGCGACGGCGTCCTCACGCACCGGCCGGTGCTCATGTGGGTGGCGGCCGCCGGCCTTGCCGTCTCCGCCGCCGCCACCTGGTTCCTCCGCATCGTCAGCACGCGCGTGCAGCGTCGCTTCCGCGACAAGGTGACCATCGCGCTCGAGTCGCACGTGGCTCGCCTGCAGGCGTCGGTGGCGACGATCGCGCACCACGAGCGCCCGGAGTGGCTCGATCGCCTCGCCATGCTCCGCGATCAGGTGTTCGTGCTCGATCACATGTACATGTCGCTCTTCTCCACGTGCGGCTGGCTCTTGCGCCTCGGCGTGACCATCGTGCTCCTCGCGTCGATCCATCCGGCGCTCGCGCTCCTCGCCGCGTTCGCCGTGCCGGCGGTTCTCGCCTCCACCTGGCGGCCCGTCGTGGAACGCGCCGCGCAGGAGCGCGCCGCCCAGCCGAACCGCCTGGCGCGCCACCTCTTCACGACCGCCACGACCGCCGCGCCCGGCAAGGAAGTGCGTGTCACGCGCATCGGCGCGCGACTCGTGACCGAGCGCCGCGACGCCTGGCAGCGCGGCTACGGACCCATCGCCGCTGCGCGCTTCGGCTCCGCCGTCTGGCACACCGCCGCATGGGCGGTCTTCGGCGCGGCTTACGTCGGGGCGGTCGCATTCGTCGCGTTCGGCTTGTCCGGCTCGCCCGGCGCGGTGCTGCTGGTGCTGGCCGCCGGCGCCCGCCTCTCCGCCTACGTGGGCGCGACCGTCGGCGAGCTGGGCTTCCTGCGCGGCTTCTGGATGGACGGATCGCGGCGCCTCGCCTGGCTCGAGGACTACGCGTCGTCGGCGAGCGCGGCGGCGGACGGCGCCGTCCCCGCCGTCCTCGCCCGCGGGCTCACCCTCGAACGCGTCTCGTTCGCGTACCCCGGCACGTCGCGCCTCGTGCTGGACGACGTGTCGGTGTCGCTGCCGGCAGGCGCGGTGGTGGCGATCGTCGGCGAGAACGGCGCCGGCAAGACCACGCTGGTGAAGCTCCTGGCCAAGATGTACGAGCCGACCTCCGGCGCCATCCTGGTGGACGGTGCGCCCCTTGCGCGCATGCCGGCCGCCGGCTGGCGCGCGCGGCTGGCCGGCGCCTTTCAGGACTTCGTCCGCTTCGAGCTGCGCGCGTTGCACAGCGTCGGCCTCGGCGACGTGCCGCGGCTCGACGACGTGCCGGCGGTGGACGCGGCGATCGACCGCGCGGGCGCGCGCGACCTGGTGGCGCGCCTCCCCGCCGGTCTCGCGACGCAGCTCGGTCCCACCTGGCCCGGCGGCGTTGACGTGTCGTTCGGCCAATGGCAGAAGCTCGCCCTGGCGCGCGGCTTCATGCGCGACGCGCCGCTCCTGCTCGTGCTCGACGAGCCGACCGCCGCGCTCGACGCCGAGACGGAGCACGCGCTCTTCGAGCGCTACGCCGCCGCCGCGCGCGGCGAACGCGCCGCCGGTCGCATCACGCTCCTGGTGTCGCATCGCTTCTCCACGGTGCGCATGGCCGACCTGATCCTCGTGCTGGACGGCGCGCGTCTCGTGGAGTCCGGCAGCCACGCCGACCTGATGGCGCGCGGCGGACCCTATTCGCAGCTCTACGGAATCCAGGCCGCTGCCTACCGCTGACGCGCCGCCGAGGCGGGACGTGACTCCCGGCGGGCTTGTCACGAAGCGTTCCCCTGCGGCTCCCTTCGGCGCGCGCTCGGCGGCCGGGCGCGCGTGGAACGGCGGCGTCGCCGCCGCGCGGGCGAGGCTCTTCGGCGAGGCTCCTCAGCGAAGCCGTCTGGGTCGCTACTTGCCGCCGAGGCGCTCGGCCATCTCACCGATGTAGCCGCGCGCCTTGTCGGACTTCGGGCCGGAGGGCGTGGTCTTGAGGAACTTCTCGTAGTAGCGCTTGGCCTTGTCGAAGAGCGCCGCCTGCGCGGCGGGCTCCTTGGTGCGCAGGCCTTCCAGCCGGTAGGCCTCGGCGAGGTTGTAGACGGTAGGCGGCGTGGGGCGCAGCGTGGCGGCTGCCTTCAGCTCTTTGGCGGCGGCTGCATACTTGCCGGCGGCGAGCAGCACGTTCCCCTTCGTCTCGTGGTCGCGGGCCTCGGTCTCCGCCATCTCGGCCGCTTCGGCCTCGGTGGTGCTCGGCGCACTGCTGCCGCCGGCGGGCGAGGCGGTGCCGCTCTCGGGGGTCGCGGTCGCGGGGGCGGCGCTCGCCGCTGCGCTTTCGGGCGCGGCGCTCGCGGGGAGCGATTCCGGCGCGGCCGTGGCTGGTGCCGCGGTCGCGGGGGCGGCGGCGCGCGCGGCGGCGACTGCGGCGGGCGGCGGGGCCAACAGGCGGGCCAGTGCAGCGTTGGCGCGGTTGGCGACGACGGGGTTGGCGTCGCGCGCGGCCGCACGGTAGACCGCCAGGGCGGCGTCGCGGTCCTTGGCCACCAGCCCGGCCAGCACGTCGAGCGCGGTCATGCGCACCGTCACGTCCAGGTCGTAGATCGCGCGCTGCACGATGCGCAGCGCGTCGGCAGGCGGAAGGGCCGCGGCGGACGCCACCGCATCGCGCCGCACGCTCGCGTCCTTGTGGCCGAGGAGCTCCTCGATCGACGGCCCGGCAAGCCCTTCCGTATCGACGCCCAGCGCCTTCAGTGCGGCCAGCGCCTCGGCCGCCAACTCCGGCTTCTTCAGCCCCTCCTTGAGCATGTCGACGCCCGACGCGTCGCCGAACAGCGCCAGCGCGCTCGCGGCGCGGAAGCGCACCTCGAAGGCGCGGTCGTCGGCCGCCATCTTGAGCACCGGTACCGCCGCCGCGGCGTCGCCGCTGTGGCCGGCGGCCTCGACCGCCGACAGCCGCAGCGTGGCGTCCTTCGCCTCGACGGCCGCTTCCAGGTTCTTCACCGCGCTTCCTTCGCCGAGCTTCACCAGCGCGCCGCTGGCGTGCACGCCGACGACGGTGTCGGCTGCCGCCACGGCGGTCAGGTCGGGCACGGCGCGCCTGTCGCCGAGGTCGCCGAGCGCTCGGGCCGCCTCGGCGCCGACCGCCGTCTCGGCGTCGTGGAGCGCCTCGGCCAGCATCGGGACCGCCGCGGCGGCGTGGGTCCGCCCCAGGGCGCGCGCGGCGCTGCGGCGCACCGTCGCATTCTCGTCCTTGGCCGCCTTGCCGAGCAGCGGTACGGCTACCTCAGGGTCCAGCTCGGCCAGGACGCTGGTGGCGGCGTCGCGCACCGCCCAATCGTCGGCTGCCAGCGCCGCGTTCACCCAGTCGACGGACTTCGACTTGCGGGCCTCCGGCGCCGCGCCTACGAGCGTGAGCACCGCGGCCGCCGCCGAGAGGCGCACCGCCGCGGGCTCGTCGTCCAGCGCGTCCTCCAGGACGTGCGCCGCGGCCGGGTCGCCCAGCTCGCCGAGCGCCTCCAGCGCGGTGGCGCGAGCCGGGGCTTTGGCATCGCGGGCCACCTCGCCGATGACCTTGGCGGCGTCGGGGTCGCCGAACGCCAGGAGCACGCGGGCGGCCACGACGCGGTTGGGCGAGCCGCCGTCGCGGGCGATGGCGCTCAGCGCGGGCCGTCCCGCGTCGTCGCCCAGCCGCGCCAGTACCTCGGCGGCGCCCAGCCGCGTCACCTCGTCGGTGTCCGCGAGCATCGCCACGAGCGCGGCGCGAGCATCGCCGTCGCCGAGCCGCGTGAGCGCGCCCAGGATGGGCAGCACCACGCTGCGCTTCGCGGCCTCGCCTCCCGCGGCCAGCGCGGCGCGCAGCGGCTTGACGGCCTTGTCGTCCCCTTGCTCGGCCAGCGCCAGCGCCGCCTTGAGCACCACGGCCGGCTCAGCGTCCTTGAGCGCGGCGCGCAGCGCCTTTCGTCCGCCCTCGTCGCCCAGCCTCGCCAGCGCCTCGGCGGCGAACACCGCCACGAAGGGATCCGCGCCGCCGATGAGCGCACCGAGGCTGGCGTTCGCGTCGGTCGCACCCATCCGGCCGAGGGACCACGCGGCGGCGGCCCGCAACTGCGCATCGGGATCGCCCAGCAGTCCGCGCGCCAGCTCGGCCGCGCCCGGCTCGCCCGCGGAGGCCATCTTGCGCAGCGCCTCGGCGCGCGCGTCGGGCTCTCCCTCGGCGACCGCGTCGGTCAGCACCTTCACTGCGCGCGTGCGCAGCGTCTTGAGGTCGGGGCCCGGCTCCGCCGTCGCCGGCGCGGCGCTCGCCGGCACGGCCCGCGCCGACGACGTCCGCGGCGCGTCGTCTTCGCCCGCCTCGTCGCCACCGCTGAGGAGTCGCACGGCCACGAAGCCGCCGACCGCCGCGAGCGCCACCACGCCCCCGGCCACGGCGGCCAATACCGGCAGCCGCGACCGGCGCGGCGCCTGCATCTGCGTGGTCGCGCCCGCACCCAGGCCAGCGCCGGCGCCGGTCGTGCTCGCCGCCGCGATCGCGCCGGACGTCGCCGCCTGCTCCTGTGGCAGCACGGCGGTGATGCGCTCGCTCGACGGAGCCGACATGACCTGTGCCACGTAGCTGGCCTCGGGATCGCTGCCGGCCATCGCCTGGTCGATGGCGGCGATGAGCTCGTCCATCGACGCGTAACGCTCTTCGCGCTCCTTCGCCAGTGCGCGCATCACCACGCCGTTGAGGCCACGCGGAACGCTGGCCGGCGCCAGCTCGGCGAGCGGGCGCGGGCGCACGAGCATGTGCATGCGCAGGATCTGTCCGATGGTGTCGGCGCGGAACGGCGGACTGCCGGCGAGCAGCTCGTAGAGCACAGCGCCCAACGAGTAGACGTCGGAGCGTCCGTCTACCGACACGCCCTCAATCTGTTCGGGCGACATGTAGGCGGGGCTGCCGACCAGAACGCCAGTGCGCGTGAGACGGTCCTGCGCCGACTCGAGACCGGCGAGCTTGGCGACGCCGAAGTCCAGCAGCTTCACGGCCGGCGGTCCGCCGCCCTCGCGCTGCGCCAGGAAGATGTTCTCCGGCTTGACGTCGCGGTGCACGAAGCCTTTGGCGTGGGCGGCGGCCAGCGCGCGGGCTACCTCGCTGACGACGCCGACAGCGGCGCGCGTCAGCATCGGTCCGGCCTTCATGCGGTCGGCCAGGGTCTCGCCCTGCAACAGCTCCATCACCATGTAGAGGCGGCGGTCCGGCGTGCGCCCGACGTCGAAGACGTCGACGAGCGACTTGTGGCCGATCTCGTTGACGGCGCGCGCCTCCGCTTCGAAGCGCGCCACCAGCGTCTCGTCCGAGATCATCTCGCGGCGCAGCACCTTCAGCGCGGCGCGGCGCTTGATGACGATGTGCTCGGCCAGGAAGACCATTCCCATGCCGCCCTCGCCGAGGAAGTCGAGGATGCGGTAGTTGCCCAGCATGGTGCCGATGAAGTCTTCGACCTCGGAGCTGTTTCCAGGGGCGTTCAGGGCTCTCTCCCTTCGTCGCGTGCGCCGGCCGCGGGTGCGGGAGCGCTCTCGGCCGTCTCCGCGGCGGCGACCCCGGCGATGGCCAGCAAGGCGGCGGCGGCGCCGAGGCGTACCGCGCGGACCGGGTCCGCGTCCAGCAGTGCCGCCAGCGCCGGCACTGACTCGGCCCCCGCGGCCAGGCCAAGCCGCCCGAGCGTCGCCGCGCCGGTGCGCCGCTCGTCGGCTTCCCGCGACGCCAGCGCCGCGAGCGCCGCGCTGC
>DASYRF010000020.1:0-5820 GCA_036004705.1 Myxococcota bacterium | reverse complement strand
GCCGGGGTGCCGCCCGGCAAGTCGCGCCCGCGCGGCTCCAAGTCCGGGTACAAGCCGCCCGGCGCCGGCGGCGACAGCCTCTTCGAGATCGACCTCGGCCTCGAGGACCTGTCGGCCAATCCGGTCGAGCTGAAGACCTGGGCAGGCAAGCTGACGGTGGTGAACCTCTGGGCCACGTGGTGCGGGCCGTGCCGCGCCGAGACGCCGGAGCTGGTGAAGCTGTCGAAGAAGTTCGAGCCCCTGGGTGTAGCGCTGATCGGCGTGGCGCTCGAGGCCGACCCCGTGGAAGTGCGCGCCTTCATGAGGGCGTACGACATCGACTACCCGATGGGCATCGGCGGCAAGAAGTTCCACAAGGCGATGGTGGGCGCGGGCGTGGCGATGGGCGGCGTGCCGCTCACGCTGCTGCTCGACGCCGAGGGGCACGTTCTGGAGTCGTACCTGGGGATGATCCGCGCCCCGGAGCTCGTGAGCGACGTCGAGCGCTACTTGAAGTAGGGTCCGCGACGCCCGCCGTCATAGGAGCGCGTCGCCCCTCAGTGGCCGCGGCGGGCCGCGCCGCTTCTGGCGCGCCGCTTCCGGTAGTCGGGCACGACGACCTGACGCGCGCGTCCGAGGCCGAGCGCGCCGGCGGGGACGTCCTTCGTGATGGTGCCGCCGGCGCCGACGAAGGCGCCGCGGCCGATGCGCACGGGCGCGACCAGCGAGACGTTCGAGCCGACGAACACGCCGTCCTCGATGAAGGTCGGGTGCTTCGCCTGGCCGTCGTAGTTGCAAGTGATCGTGCCGGCGCCGATGTTCACGCGCGCGCCCACGGTGGCGTCGCCGAGGTAGGTCAGGTGGTTCGCCTTGGTGCCGCGTCCGAGACGCGACTTCTTCACCTCGACGAAGTTGCCGACGTGCACGTCGGCGCCCAGCTCGGCGCCGGGGCGGAGGCGGGCGTAGGGCCCGACGAGCGCGCGCGCGCCGATGACGGCGCCGTCGCAGACGGAGTACGCGCGCACCTCGGCGGCGGGGCCGACGGCCGTGTCGTGGAGCTGCGCGCCCGCGCCGATCACTGCGCCGCGCGCGACGCGCGTGCGCCCGCTCAGCGCCACGCCGGGCCCGAGCGTGACGTCGGGCGCGACGGCGACGCCGTCGGCGACGTAGGTGGTGGCGGGATCGGACATGGTGACGCCGGCGCGCATCAGCGTGGCGTTGCGCGCGGCGCGCCAGCCGGCGTTGGCGGCGGCGAGGTCGGCGCGGTCGTTCACGCCGCGGATCTCGGCGGGGTCGGCCTCCACGGTGGCGACGGGGGCGCGGGCGGCGGCGGCGAGCGCGGCGAGGTCGGTCAGGTACAGCTCGCGCTGGCGGTTGCGGTCGCGCACCCCGGCGAGCGCGCCGAAGAGAAAGCGGGCGTCGACGGCGTAGAGGCCGGCGTTGATCTCGTCGATGACGCGCTCGGCGGCGGAGGCGTCGGACTGCTCGACGATGCGGGCAACCGGGCCCGGGCGGCTGGCGCCGCGAGTGGCGGTGGGGGCGCGGACGATGCGCCCGTAGCCGGTGGGGTCGGCGAAGCGCGCGGTGACGAGGGCGGCGCGCGCGGGTCGGCGGGCGGCGCGGGCGGCGCGCAACAGGTGCGACACGGTGGCGGTGCGCAGCAAGGGGACGTCGCCGTAGAGGACCAGCACCGTGCCGCGGAAGCCGTCGAGCGCGGGCGCGGCGGCGCGGACGGCGTCGGCGGTGCCGCGCTGGCGGCGCTGCAGGGCGAAGCGCACGCGCGCGGCACGCGGGTCGTCGGCGAGGTGCTCGCGCACGATGGCCTCCACGAGCGGAGCCTGGTGGCCGACGACGACGACGACCGGGTCGGCCCCGAGCGCCAGCGCCAGCCGCAGCGGGTGCATCACCATCGGCAGGCCGCCGACTTCGTGAAGCACCTTGGCGCGCTGCGAGCGCATGCGCGTGCCCTTGCCGGCGGCGAGCACGACGGCGGCGACGGCGGGGCGGGCGCGGCGCGACGGGCGTGCGGTGCGCGCGGGGGTGGGCTTGCGTGGCATGCGAGAAGCACCCATCATCCCGGCGGCGGGCGATGTCAAGCAAGGGCGACGGCACCGGCGCCGCGGCGGGCGAGGACCTGGCGTGGCTGGAAGAGGCGGCGGCGCGCCAGGCGGCGCGGTTCGGCGAGAAGGCCGCCGCGCTGGCGCGGGCCGCGGCCGCCGGGCTGCGCGTTCCACGCGGCTTCGTCGCGACCGCCGGCGCGCCCGAGGCCGTCGTGCTGGCGGCGTACGACGAGCTGGGCGGCGGACCGGCCGCGGTCCGGACGTCCGGCCATGGCCACGGCGACGGCGCGCTCGGCGTCGTCGGGCGGGCCGCGGTGGCCGCGGCCTGGCGCCGCGTGCAGGTCCCCGTGCCGGTCCCGGTCATCGTTCAGCGCGCGATGTCGCCCGCCGTGCTGCGGGGCGTGCTCCGGGTGCGCAACGCCCGCCGGCCCGGCACGGCGTGGATCGAAGCGCTGGACGGAGCCGCGGCCACCGGCGACGTGGCTGCGCTGCTGGGCGCCGTGCCGCGTGGCGCGGAGCTGGATCTCGCTCCGGGCGCGCCGCACGCCGTCGCGCACTGGGGCGCCGCGCTCCCCGCGGCCCTGGTCGCCGCGCTCGCCGCGGCCGCCCCGTTGTGCGGCCCGGACGCGGATGTGCATTGGCTGTGGGACGGCGAGGCTCTGTGGATCGTCGGCGTGCACGTGCCGCCGCCTCTCGCAGAGGACGGGACCTACCTCTTGGACGGCGAGCACAACCCCGTCCCGCTGACGCCAGCAATGGAGTCCCTGATCCGCGACCTCGACGCCCGTCGCCGTCTACCGTTCCGCATGATCGTCCACGAAGGCTGGCTCTACGCCGCCGGCGTCGCCCCTCCCTTGGCCTTGCCGTCCGCCGTTTCGATTCCCCCTCCGGCTCCGGTTCCGGCTCCGGCTGCGGCTCCGGCTGCGGTTCCCGCTCCGCCCGCAGCCTCGCCGACGATTGAGGACGCCCTCGCGGCGTTGCAAGGGGACCTCGCTGGTCTGGACGACCGCGCCCTCGCGAACGAGGTGGAGCGACGGCTGGGCGACTTCGCGGCTTTCGCCGACCTTTACTTTGCCACCGCGGCCGCCGCCCGCGCGGAGCGCGACGCGGCCGCGCTTCCTGTCGCGCTGCTGGCGGGCGTAGGAGGCGCCGGGCCCGAGCGCGACACGGGGCTCGCGGGCGCGCCGCTCGCCGAGGTGCTGAACCGCTGGGGCGCGTTCGCCTCCGGCTGGGATCTGGCGGCGCCGACCTATGCCGAGGAACCCTCCCCTCTAGCCGAGGCGGCGAAAGCCCTCGACGCCGCGGCCCTTCAGGCGCGTCGCGCCGCGGCGCGCGCAGGCGCCGGCGGCGCCGCTGAATCGATCGTCTCGTCGCTGCCCTCGCAGCGTCGCCCGGCAATGCGCCGACAGATTGCCGCGGCGCGCGCCGCCGCCGCCGCCCTGGAAGCCGACGACCTCGACTTCGCTCGCGCGCTGGCCGCGCTGCGCGCGCCGCTCGTCGAGCTCGGCCGCCGTCTGGCTGCGCGCGGCGACCTGGCCCGCGCCGACGACGTCTTCTTCCTCGCGCTCCGCGAGGCGGCGGAGGCCGTGCGCGCCGCCCCCGGCACGCTCGTTCTCCCGCCCCGCGTCGCCGCCGCGCGCGCGCGATGGGTCGAGCGCCGCCTGCACCCGCCGGCGCCCGAGCTCCGCGGCGGCGTGCCGCACTGGCCCGCCCTCACCCACGCGCCCACGCCCGCGCCCGCCGCCCTCCCGCGCACGCTCGTGGGCGTCGGCGCTTCTCCCGGCTGGGCGCAGGGCCGCGCGTGCGTGCTCTACGCCCCGGGCCGTGCCGGCGCGCTCCCGCCCGGCGCCGTGCTCGTGGTGCCTGCGGCAACCCCCGCGTGCTCGTTCCTCCTGCCGCAGGCCGTGGCGCTCGTCACCGAGCACGGCGGCGCGCTCAGCCACGCCGCCATCCTGGCGCGCGAATACGGTCTCCCCGCCGTCGTCGCCGTGCCCGACGCGCTGCGCGCCATCCCCGACGGCGCGCGCCTCGAAGTGGACGGCACGCGCGGCACCGTCACACTCATCGATTGACCGTGGCGAGGCGACGCGGCGGCTTTGCCGCCCCGCGCGCGCACGGGCCCCCGGGCTAGAACGACGGGCGCACGGGTTGCACCCAGGCGCGGCGGCCGGCGGCGTCTTCCACGACGGCGCGCACCCAGAGATCGCCGCGCCGGTAGCGGTAGCGCGCCTCGGTCCCGTGAACCTCCGACAGCGTCGCGCCACCCGGCCCGACGAAGCGGAACGTCGACGGCGCCGCCGCCGCCAGGCGCATCTCGCCCGCCCCGCGCTCCACCGCCGTCAGCAGCGGCCCCGTTGTGGCGTAGAAGTCGCCACCGTCCATCGCCGCGCGCAGCGCCGGCGGCGCGCAGGTCGCCGCGTGCACCATGATCCAGCCGCGCCCAGGCCGAAAGGCCGGCTCCCCCGTCGCCTCCACCGCGTCGGCGTCGGCGTAGTGGTGCGCGTCGTCCGAGGCGAGCCCCCAGACCGTCGCCCCGCCGTCGAGCGCGACGTCCCACAGCGCGTCGGTCGACGGGCCGCCATCCTCGCCCTCGTTGTGCACGTCGATCGACGCGTTGCCGACCTCGAAGAAGCGCAGCCCCCCCGCCGCCAGCCGCGCGAAGAGCGCCGCATCCACCGCGCTGTGGAACGTCGGGTGGTTCAGCGACGGCAGCCCGCCGAGCGACGTCGCCAGCGCGAGCTCCTCGGCGTAGACGTCGGCGCGCGCGGTGTCGGGCGGGACGACCACCGGCGGCAGCGGGCCGCCGTGCCCCGCCGCCACGAACAGCGCGTTCACGTGCATCGGCACCAGCTCGCCCGGCGCGCCGCGCACCGGATCCCAAAGCCGCACGTTGCGCGTGATCTCCACGCCCGGTGCCACTGCGAGGTGCCCAGTCCACCCCGGCAGCTCCGTCACGAAGTTGTGGTCGGTGAAGACGATGAAATCCGCGCCGGCGCGCTCGTACCAGGCCGCGACTTCCTCCGGCGGCGTCGTGCTGTCGCCGCTGTTGCCGCTGTGGACGTGGGTGCTGCCGCGGCACCAGCCGGCCGGCGTGGGCCCCCCGGGCGCGGCCGGCGCGCCTGGTGCGGTCGGCGCCGACGCCGCGGTCCCCGCCGCGCGCTCGGCCCCTCCGCACGCTGAGGCGCACCCGGCGAGCGCCAGCCCGGCCGCGAGCACGGCCGCGAGCGCCGGTCGCGCGGCGCGCGCGCGCAGCCGCGAGCGGTCGGCCACGCGTCAGCTCGGCGCCGGCTCGAGCACGAGGGCGCCGCGCAGCAGCACCTCGTCGCGCACCCGGAGCGCGCCCAGCAACGCGCGGTAGGGCTCGATTCCGAACGCCGTCTGCCTCATCCGGCAGCGCAGCAGGAAACGCGGCTCGGCGGCCTCGGGTTGCTCCAGCTCCACCAGCACGGCGGCGGGGCGTCCTGCCAGCGTCAGCGTTCCCGGCAGCAACAGCCCGCGCGGCCCCGCTCCCGACGACACGCGCTCGGCGCGGAACACGATGCGCGGGTGGCGCGCCGCCCGCAGGACCTCCGCCTGCAGCCTCCGCCCGATGTCGGCAAGGTCGCTCGCGCTCAGCGCGTCGCGCAGCTCTTCCTCGCCGCGCCGCGCGCAGCGCACGGTGACCGCGGCAGCGTCCATCGTCACCTCCACGTCCGCGCGCGCCGCGTCCTCCACTTGCACCCGCCCTTCGAAGCGCCGCACGTCCAGGAACAGGTCGTGCCCGACCGGCGACAGCACCCCC
>DASYRF010000019.1:0-5589 GCA_036004705.1 Myxococcota bacterium | reverse complement strand
CGTTGCGCACGGCCGTGCGCAACGGCGAGCCCCCGGCCGCGCTCGACGCCCGCGCGCAGACCCTGCGCGCCGACCTCGCCCGCGCGGAGGCTGCGCTCTCCGGCGCCGGCACCGGCGGCCCCGCCTTCAGCCTGCTCGCCGGCGCCTTCATCATGGTGCGCGAGGGCATCGAGGCCGCGCTCCTCGTCGCGACGCTCCTGGCCTTGGTCGGCGGCGCCGGCCGCTCGCCCGCGCCGGCGCCCGCGCCCGCACGCGCGCCGGTACCCGCGCCGGCACCCGCCCTCGCGCCCACGCCCGCCGCCGAGCCTGCCTCACCCGCCCTCGCCCGCGCCCGGCGCGCCATCCATGCCGGCTGGCTCGGCGCCCTCGCCGCGGGCGCCGTCACCTGGGGCGCCGTGCGCGCGTTCGTCGGCCGCAGCGGCGCCTCGCCCGAGCTGCTCGAGGGCGTCGTGTCGCTGCTCGCCGCCGCGGTGCTCTTCTACGTCTCGTACTGGCTCCTCGCCAAGGTCGAGTCTCAGAAGTGGCTCGGCTTCATCCGCACCCGCATTCTCGGCGGCGTCGGCGCCGGCAAGCTCCTCACGCTCACCGGCGTCGCCTTCCTCGCCGTGTACCGCGAGGCCTTCGAGACGATCCTCTTCTACGAGGCGCTGCTGCTGGACCGTGGCGGCGCGCCCTACGTGGCCCTCGGGGCCGCCGCCGGCGCCGTCGTGCTGGCCGTCCTCATCGCCGCGTTCCTGCGCCTCGGCAAGCGTCTCCCGCTCCGCCCCTTCTTCGCCGTCTCCGGCGCGCTCCTCTACGGCCTGTGCGTCGTGCTCGCCGGGCACGGGCTGCAGGCTCTGCGCGCCGCCGGCGTGCTCGCCTCCTACCCCGTCGCCGTTCCCACCGTCTCGTGGCTCGGCCTGTACGCCGACGCCGTGGGGTTGGCGCTGCAGGGCGCACTGGTGCTCGCCATCGCCGTGGCGTTCGCCGCCAGCCGCGTCCGTGCGCGCCGCGACGCCGCCCACTCGGCCGCGGCCACCACCCGCACCGCCGCCGCCTGGCTCGCCCTGGCCGCCGGCGCCGCCGCGCTCGTCGCCGCCCCCGCCCCCGCGCGCGCCGCCGACGCCGCCGAGTCGCTGCGCTCCGTGCTTCCCGCCGCCGAGATCGAAACCCTGCTCGCCGACCGCGACCTGCTCGCGGAGGTCGTGGCGCTTTTCGCGCCCGGCGACCCGGCGCCGCGCGCGCGCGCCGCCGCCGCCCTCGCCGCCCGCGCCGACGCCCGCGCCGCCGGCCCGCTGGCCGCCGCGCTGCGCGACGCCGACCCCTCCGTGCGACTCGCCGCCACCGACGCGCTGGGCCGCTTCCCGCTCGACGCCGTGCGTGACGCGCTCGCCGCGCGCGCGCGCGACGAGCGAGAGACCACCGGCGTCCGGCGCGCCGCGCTCGGCGCACTCGCCGCTCACGCCGATGCCGCCTCCGGCGAGGCGCTGCTGGCACTGCGCGACGATCGCCACCTGGATCGCGCGCTGCGCGAGACGGCCTCGACCTTGCTCGCCGAAGCCTACCCGGAGCTGGCCGCACGCGCGCCCACCGGCCCCGGGCGCCGTGCCGGCCTGGGCCTGATGCTGCCCGCCAGCGGCGCGCTCGGCGCCTACGCCCTCGCCGCGGTCGGCGCGCTCTCGCCAAGCCCCGTGCTGGGGGTGGCTGTCGGCATCCCCGCCGGAGCGCTCATCGGCCTAGGCACCGCCTACCTCCTCACCCGCGGCCGCGACGTGTCCGTGGGCGACGCCTTCTGGCTCATGCACTCCGGCTGGCTCGGCGTGTACGCCGGCATCATGCTCGGCGCGCTCTTCACGCCGGAGTCCGCCGACCCCGAGCTGTACGACCGCATCGTCGTCGCCGCCGGTCTCGGCGGGGAGGCCGCCGGCCTCATGGCCACGTTCCTGTTGCGCCACGAGCACCCCTACGACGCCGCCGACGTGGGCCTCATGAACCTCGGCGCCGCCAGCGGCGCCGCCGTGGGCCTGGGCGCCACGCTCCTCGCGCTCGAGGGGGCGGGCATACGCGACATCTACCTGGGCACGACGTTCGGTGGCAGCGTGGCGCTCTACTCGGCGGCGGCGCTGCTGACGCGTGACCTGCACTTCGGCGGCGGTGACATCGCCCTCGCTGCGCTGGCCACGGTGGAGGGGGGCTGGCTCGGCGCGTGGCTCCCCACCGCCTTCACCGGCGACCCGACCTTCGAGCGCACCGTAGGCGGCATCTTGCTCGGCGCCGGCGCGTCGTTCGCCCTCGCGGTGGCCGCGGGCCAATTCGTCGACCTGCGCCCGCGAACGGTCGGCATGTCCTTCCTCTTGTCGGTCTACGGCGCGTTCCTCGGCGCCAGCGTGCCGCTCTTCGTGCGCGGCGGCCTCTTGCAGCAGGCCGCCGCTTCGATGCTCGCCGGTAGCGTGGCCGGCGCCGCGATCGGCATCATGACAGGCGACGCCATCCGCCTGCGCGGCGGCGACGCCAGCTTTCTCGCGCTCGGCAGCGCCTGGGGGCTCTGGCAGGGCTTCGGTTTCGCGGTCTACGCCGACCTGGTGTCGGTCGGCGGGCTCGAAGACCATCAGATCGTCGCCTCCACGTTCCTAGGCCTGGCGGCGGGGGGCCTGCTGGGCCTCGCCGGCGCGAACCTGCTGCCGCTGTCGCCGTGGGACGCAGTGGCGCTGGGCGCGGGTGCCGGCTGGGCCGTCTGGTTCGCCGCCTGGGGCGGCGCCTTCCTGCAGGCGCGCCCCGACCAGACGCTCCTGGCGGCGCTGGTCGCGGGCGACGGCGGCCTTGCCGCCACGGCGGTGCTGCTGCTGCCGTTGTTGCACGTCAACCCCCTGGCCATCGGAGTCGCCAGCGCCGGCGGCCTGGCGGGCGCCGGCCTCGGCAGCGTCATCGGCCTCTTCGTCGTGGGCGACCGCGACGCGCGCACGCTCATCGGCTTCGACCTGGCCGGCACGGCCGCGGGCCTCGTCGGCGGCGCCATCCTCTCCGCCTTCCTGCACCTCCCCTACCCCGAGCGCACCGCGCGGCGCGCCGAGTCCGCACCGGCCGGAGCGGGGCCCGCCTCTTCACCCGTTCCAGCCCCGTCCGCCGGCGGCGGCGTTTCCTTCCCCGTACCAATCCTCTCGCTCGCACCCTCGCCGTTCGGACGCGCCGCCGGCGCGGGCGGACGCCGCGACACGCTGGTCACCGCCACGATTGTGTTCTGATTGTTAGCTCAGAACCGACCGCGGCCCGTCGGCTACGGGGAGCGGAGCCGCGACGCGGCGGAGTCGAGGCCGGCCCGCACGCACGCATTTGACCGCACGTTGGCCCGCGGTTACGGTCGAACGACGTGAGCACTTCCGCGCCTCCCGCCGGCGGCCCGCGGTTCCCCGGCAACGGCCTGCACCCGCTCGCCCGCGCCCTCAACGCCTCCGTGCGCTTCGACCGCCGCCTGTGGCGCGAGGACATCCAGGGGTCGCTCGCCCACGCCGCCGAGCTGCGCGCGCAGGGGCTGCTCACCGCCGCCGACCATGACGCCATCTGCGCCGGGTTGGCCGCCATCGCCGACGACATCGCCGCCGGCCGCTTCGACTGGGACGAGGCGCTCGAAGACGTGCACATGAACATCGAGGCGCGCCTCACCGAGCGCGTGGGCGAAGCGGGCCGGCGCTTGCACACCGGCCGGTCGCGCAACGATCAGGTCGCCACCGACCTGCGCCTGTGGGTGATGGCCGCCGCGGACCGCTGCCGCGCGGCGCTCGCCGGGCTGCGCACCGCGCTCGTGGAGCGCGCCGCCGAGACCGTCGAGGTGCTGCTGCCCGGCTATACGCACCTTCAGCGCGCCCAGCCGGTACGCCTGGCCCTGCATCTGATGGCCTACTACGAGATGTTCACGCGCGACGACGCGCGCCTCGCCGACGCGCGCGGCCGCGCCGCCGTGATGCCGTTGGGAAGCGCCGCGCTGGCCGGCACCGGCTTCCCCTACGACCGTGCCCGCGTGGCCGCCGCGCTCGGTTTCACCCGCCCCAGCGCCAACGCCCTCGACGCCGTCAGCGACCGCGACTTCGCCGTGGAAGCCATCGCCGCGGCGGCGCTGGGCATGACGCACCTCTCGCGCCTCGGCGAGGAGCTCGTGCTGTGGTCGACCGCGGAGTTCGGCTTCGTGGAGCTGGACCCCGCCTGGACGACCGGGTCGTCGATCATGCCCCAGAAGCGCAACCCCGACGTCTGCGAGCTGCTGCGCGGCAAGGCCGGGCGCGTGACTGGCGACCTGGTGGCGCTGCTGACCGTGCTCAAGGGACTGCCGCTCGCCTACAACAAAGACCTGCAGGAGGACAAAGAGCCGGTCTTCGACGCGCTCGACACGCTGCACGACTGTGCAGCCGCGGCGGAAGGCATCGTCCGCACGGCGCGCTTCCAGGAGACGCGCCTGCGTGCCGCGCTCGACGACGGCGGGGGCTACCCCACCGCCACCGAGCTGGCGGACTACCTGGTGGAGCGTGGGGTGCCCTTCCGCGACGCTTACGCCAGCGCCGCGGAGGTCGTGCGCCGCTGCCGCGACACGGGGCGCCGGCTCGACGAGCTGAGCGCGGCGGAGCTCGCCGCCGCGGATGCGCGCTTCGGCCCGGATGTCGCCGCGCGGCTCACGCCAGAGGCGGCCGTCGAACGGCGCCGCGCCCTCGGCGGAACGTCGCGCGCGCAAGTCCAGGCGCAGATCCTCGCCGCGCGCGAGGCGCTGGCGGCCTTTCCGATCGATCAGAAGCACAGGCAGAAGGAGAGCAAATGAAGCGATCGACCTGGCGTAGCGTCATCGCCGCCGCCGCCGCCGCCGCTGGCGCTGGCGCGGCGACCGCCCTGGGCTGCGCCACCGCGATGCTCCTGAGCGGCTGTCCCTCGGTGGAGGTCGAAGCCGACCGCCCCTTCAGCGGCAAGGGCCCCAAGCTGCTGGTGTACAACCCGGTGCTGGTCGCCGAGACGGGGGCCGAGAGCCCACCGGCGCCCGAGGTGCGCGACAAGATCACCGGCATCGTCACCGAGATCTTCGGGCGCGAAGGCGTGATGTACGAGGAGGCCGCGTTCCGCGCCGCCGGGCGCTCGACGGCGTGCCCCGACCTGCGCTGCTACGCCGACATCGCCCGCAAGGACGACGCGGAGTGGATGCTGTTCGGCAAGGTGTTCAGCTTCGTCATGAACCGCTGCTACTACCGCGTTACGCTGACGTCCATCGAGACGGGCGACTCCTTCACGAAGGTCTTCCCCGGCGAGGCGCGCGAGGAGCTGGTGGGGGGCGAGATGCGCTACCACATCGACGACCCGATGAAGCTGGCGGTGTGCGGCTCGGCGGAGTTCTATTCGCGCGTGCTCAAGACGCTGACCGAGCTGTACACGGACCACAAGGAGGCGCTGAAGCGGTGAGCGGCGCCAGCGGCAAGCGAGCGCGCGCGGGCGGCGGGGGAGGCGGAGGCGCCGCCGGCGCGGGCGGCGGGCGCGGTGGGGATGGCGCAGGCGGGGCCTTGCGCGTCGCCGGCGACGAGGGCACGCGTACCGCGCAAGAGCCGGGGGAAGGACTGCTGGTGTACTTTGGCTTCCGGC
>DASYRF010000018.1:0-2025 GCA_036004705.1 Myxococcota bacterium | reverse complement strand
CCGCATGGGCGGATCGTAGTGGCACTCCGCCCGCGACGCAAACGCGCGGATCGGGACGGCGCGGAGTCCTCTCACGTAGGCGATGTCCCGCCGGCGCGGAACGAATCCACCTCCCATGTCGACCGTGTGCGCCTCGGAGGTTTTGCTGGAGCATGTGTCAGCGGCCCCCGTGGACAATGGGGTAACTTTGCGACGTGCACGGCTGGGTCCTCTACGACGGCGGATGCGGCGTCTGCGCGCGCTGGGTGCCGTTCTGGGCGCCGACGCTCGAGCGCCTCGACCTCGAGATCGCGCTGCTGCAGGCGCCGTGGGTCGCGGCGCGGCTGGGCCTGGACGCCGACGCGCTCAGGCGTGACCTGAGACTGCTGCTCGACGACGGCCGCCAGTACGTCGGCGCCGACGCCTATCGCTACGTGATGGCGCGCTTGTGGTGGGCGCGCCCGCTCGGCCTGGTGGCTGGCGCACCGGGCCTGCGGCGCGTGTTCGACCGCGCGTATCGCGCCTTCGCCGACAATCGTCTCGGCATCTCCCACGCGTGCGGCCTCCACCCGCCCCGCCCCCCTGCGCGGCGTCCGTTCCTCACCGCCGCCTGGCGCGATCTCGTCATGCTGACCTACGCCATCGATCCCGCGGCGCTGGCCGCGCGCGTGCCCGCCGGCACCACGCTGGATCTCGCCAACGGCCGCGCGCTGGTGAGCGTGGTGGGTTTTCGCTTCGCCGGCACGCGCGTGCTCGGCGTGTCGGTGCCCGGCCACGCCGACTTCGACGAGGTGAACCTGCGCTTCTACGTGCGCCGGGAGACGCCGAAGGGCGACGTCCGCCATGGCGTCGTCTTCGTGCGCGAGCTGGTGCCGCGCGCCGCGGTGACGTGGCTGGCCCGGCTGGCCTACGGCGAGCCGTACCGCACGCTGCCCATGCGCAGCGCGGTCTCCGGCGGGCTGGTGAGCCGTCGGTTCACGTACGAGTGGCGCCGCCACGGCGTGTGGGAGGGAATCACGGCGACCGCGCTTGGGGCGGCCCGCGCGCCGCTGCCCGGCACGGACGAGGCCTTCATCACCCAGCACCACTGGGGCTACGGCCGCGCCCGCAACGGCGCCACGCTCGAGTACGAGGTGGCCCACCCGCCGTGGCGCGTCTGGCCCGCCGAGGACGCGACGCTCCGCGCCGACGTGGCCGCGCTCTACGGCGCCGAGTTCGTTCCCGCGCTGTCGGCCCCGCCGGTCTCCGCGCTCGTCGCCGACGGCTCGCCGGTGACGGTGTTCCGCCCGCGACGTCTCACCGAGGCGGCCGCCAGTGGCTGAGCGCGCGCCCACCACGCGCGTGCGGCTGGAGCGCCCCTCGGCGCGGCGCCAGCGCGAGTTTCTCGCCGCCGTCCGCCGCAGCCGCCGCCTGCACGCGCGCTGGGTCGCGCCGCCCGCGAGCGCGCCAGCCTACCGCGCGTACCTGGCGCGCGTGCGCCGCCCGAACCAGGGCAGCTACTTGCTGATCCGCCGCGACACGAATGCCCTGGCCGGCGTGATCAACGTCAGCGAAATCGTCCGCGGCAACTTCCAGTCCGCCTACCTCGGCTACTACGCCTTCGTCCCCCACGCCGGCCAGGGCTTGATGTCAGAAGGCCTCGCGCAAGTGATGGACGACGCCTTCACCCGCCTCGAGCTTCATCGCCTGGAAGCCAACATCCAGCCCGCCAACCTCGCCTCGATCACTCTCGTCAAGCGACTGGGCTTCCACCTCGAAGGCCTCTCGCCCCAGTACCTGAAAATCGCCGGCCACTGGCGCGACCACGAGCGCTGGGCTCTCCTGGCCGACGACTGGCGCACCCTGCGCACGCGTATCCCCTGAGCTCCCCGCGCCGGGCGCGGCGGGCGGCGCCGGCGGGGCCTGCGGAACACGCGTCAGCTCCCCGGGCGAGCGCGGCGCGCGGCGGCGGCGAGGCCTGCGGAGACCACGTGCTGGTCGGCCGCATCGACGTCGCTCGCCTGGATTCCACTGACACGTCACTGCCCGGTCTGGCGCGGCGGGGAA
>DASYRF010000017.1:0-23308 GCA_036004705.1 Myxococcota bacterium | reverse complement strand
GGCGCCCCTCCCCACCTGCACCCTCTCCCTGCTTCTCATGCGCCTCCTACAAACTGGTGCCCGCCCAGCTCGACGGGTGGATCATGTCGATGGGCGTCACCGTACAAGTGTAGACTCCCGTCACCGGGTCGACGACGAAGTCGACGTCGGCCACCACCCAGAAGTCGTTCATGCCGAACGGCTGGTTGCCTGCCGCCGCCGTCATGAGCTGCGTGTCGGTATAGACGTCCACGCCGTTGCAGTACACACGCAGCGTGGCCGTGGTCATGCTCGGCGGGCCCATCGCTCCATAATAGTGCACGCCGATGCGGTAGCCGATCTCGTCGGGCGCCGCGATGTTGATGTTCTCCGGCCCCATCGCCGGCGTGGGGAAGCCGCTGTCGAGGTCGAGGTGCGGGTCGTCGTCGGGCGTCGGGTACGGGCCGGGGCCACCGCCCGCCGTGGTCGCGTCCCAGTCCAGACCCCACATGCCCGTGCAGTTCGCCCACATGCAGTCGCTCGCGCTGGCCGCCACGCCGACGTTCCAGTGTGTCGCCGTCGGCAAGTGGGCGAGGTGCAGGTCGAGATCCTCGTCCACGTCCCACGTCAGCTCCACGCGAAAGATCTCCGAAGGGATGCTGTGGATCGTGAACGTGCAGCAGTCGGTCTGGCCGTCGTCGTCGGTGACGCAGAGCTCGACGAGGTAGTCGCCCGCCTCGTCGAGGAACAGGCTCGAAGACGTCCCGCTGGAGGCGCCGAGCGTCGAAGCGGAGCCCGGCGGCGACGAGGTGAGCGTCCAGCCGTAGGACACGATGGTGCCGTCGTCGCTGCCGGAGCCGGTCCACATGGCCGTGCTCAACGTGTAGTCGGTGATGTCGGCCGGGCAGACGGCGATCGGGAACGCCGAGCCGCAGACGCCGCCCTCGTCGGCGCAGCTGTTGCAATCGTTGTCGGCGCCGTCACAGATCTCCGACGTCGGCAGGGCGTCGCCCGCGCAGAGGCTCCAGTAGGGGAACTCGCCCAGCCCGGTCACGCACGTCTGCGTGCCGAACGCACAGGCGCCCACTCCGGCGAACGCGGCGTTCCCGTCGAAGCAAGGCTGCGTGGCGCCCACGGTGCTGCAGATGCAGAAGTCGTCGGCGGCGCCGTCGCAGTCGTCGTCCAGGCCGTTGCCGCACGTCTCCATAGCGGCGCAGGGCGCGGGGCCGACCGGGTTGCAGCCGGGGCCCGCGTCGGTGGGAAGCCCGCCGCCGGCGTCGCTGCCGCCCGCGGACGCGTCGGGCCCCGCCGCGCCGGCATCCGTCGCGCCGCCGGCACCGCCGTCGGTGGCGGCGGCCGCGCCGTCCGTCCCGGATCCGGCGGCGTCGGCGCCCGCGGCGCCGTCCCCGGGCCCCGAGGCGTCCGTGGCCGTTTGCACGCCCGCGCAGCGGCAGCCCGCGGGGGCGCCGGCGGCGGCGAGCCATGCGACCGCGGCCAACCACCCGGCCGTGCCGTGTCGTGGCGTCAAGGACATGCGTTCTCTCCCGAGGCCGCGCATCGAAGCCCTTGCTCAGAAGGAAAGCAAGAGAAGGAAAGCAAGCGGGATGCCGTCGCGCGCGGGGCGCGCCAGGCGCGAGCGCACCGCTGCGTGGGGAAGGACCGGCCAACGTGGCCGATCCGTGCGGCGGCGGCCAGCCAACGTGGCCGCTTCGAGCGCGCCGCGATGGGCCCGCCGCGGGCGCAACTGCCCGGCCGCAGCACCGATGCGCGGGGACCGTCGCCCTCGGCATCTTCGTTGCACTGGCCCAGGGCGCGAAGCCTAGCGAAGGAGCCTCCCGATGCGCGCTGGTCATCGATTCGCCTGGACTCTGATCTTGGCCGCCGGCGTCGTGAGCGCGGCGACCGGCTGCAACTGCAACCACGGCTCCGACGCGGGCACGCCCGGCACCGACAGCGGGCCGGGCACCGACAGCGGGCCGGGCACCGACAGCGCACCCGCCACCGACAGCGGCCCCATGTGCGCGGCCAGCGAGACCGTCTGTACCGACGCGGTCGACGAGGACTGCGACGGCCTGACGGACTGCGCGGACACGGACTGCGCGGCGGACCCGAACTGCCAGCCGTGCACGATGAGCGAGGCGGGCTCGTGCACCGACACGATCGACAACGACTGCGACGGGACGAGCGACTGCGCCGACCCGGACTGCATGGCCGATCCGGCCTGCGCCGCCATGTGCACCGCCGAGGCGGGCAATTGCACGGACGGCGCCGACAACGACTGCGACGCGCTCGTGGACTGCCTCGACGGGGATTGCGCCGGCGATCCGGCGTGCGGCATGTGCCTGACCACCGAGGCCGGCGCGTGCGGCAACGCGGCCGACGACGACTGCGACCTCCTGGTCGACTGCGCCGACCCTGACTGTGCGGGAGACCCGGCGTGCCCGACGTGCACCGCCAGCGAGGCCGGCCTGTGCGCCAACGGCGGCGACGACGACTGCGACGGCATGACCGACTGCCTGGACGTGGGGGATTGCGGCGGGGATCCGGCCTGCGTGGGCTGCAGCGCCTTCGAGACCATCTGCGCCGGCGGGCTCGACGAGGACTGCGACGGGACGATCGACTGCGCCGACAGCGACTGCCTCGCCGACCCGGCCTGCATGACCTGCACGCCCCCCGAGACCGTCTGCACGGACATCGTCGACAACGACTGCGACGGCCTGGTCGACTGCGGCGACAGCGACTGTGCCGGCGACCCGGCGTGCTCGGTTTGCGTGGCGAGCGAGACGATGTGCGCCGACAGCCTCGACGACGACTGCGACGGCCTCTATGACTGCGCCGATCCCGACTGCCAGGGCACGGCGACCTGCCCCGTCTGCGACGCCCTGGAGACGCAGTGCTCCGACGGCGCCGACAACGACTGCGACGCCCACACCGACTGCAGCGACAGCGACTGCGCCAGCTCGCCGAGCTGCCGCACGTGCAACGCCTTCGAGTCGATCTGCGGCAACGGCCGCGACGACGACTGCGACGGCCTGAGCGACTGCGCCGACCCCGACTGCGCCACGGCCATGGGCTGCACGATGTGCGCGGCCAGCGAGATCGGCGCGTGCGCCGACGGGGCCGACAACGATTGCGACGGCTCCGTGGATTGCGCGGACGGAGACTGCGCGATGGACCCGAACTGCACGGGGATGTGCGCGGCCAGCGAGACGCTCTGCGCCGACCTGCTCGACGACGACTGCGACGGCACGACCGACTGCGCCGACGCCGACTGCGGCGCCGATCCTGCTTGCGCGACGATGTGCACGGCGACCGAGACGCTGTGCGCGGACATGATGGACGACGACTGCGACATGATGACCGACTGCGCCGACGCGGACTGCGCCGCGGCGCCGACCTGCACGATGTGCACGCCGTCGGGGGCCGAGCAGATGCCCCCTGGCCACTGCATGGACGGCCTCGACAACGACTGCGACGGCACGATCGACTGCGCGGACACGCAATGCGCCGGCGTCGGCGGCTGCCCCTGAGCGGCGGCGTCCAGCACCGGTCCACCGACGATCCAGAGGAGGCCTCATGCGCGCCCATCGACTGCTGCTCCTGATCCCCGCGGCCGGCCTGCTGCTCGCCGGCTGCCCCAAGAAGCTCGACGGGCCCACGCCGGTGCTGGCGGGGCTCAACCCGTCGATCGCCTGCAACGCCCAGATCGTGACGACGTTGACGATCATGGGGAGCGGCTTCTCGCCGATCGTCGTCGACACGCTAACCGACGCGCCGCACGTCGAGCTGCCGACCGTCACGATCCAGCGCACCGCCGACCTGGACGGGAACGCCGTCTCGGACGCGCCCGTCGTCATCCCGGACGACCCCGCCGATCCGGCGTCCAGCCTGGTGCGCTGGACCAGCCAGAGCGAGATGAGCTTCGACGTGACGCCGGCGCTGATGCTCCCGCCGGGCACCTACAGCGTCACGGTGACGAACCCCAACGGCCACTCCGCAACGCTGGACGGCGGCCTCATGATCGTGCCGCCGCCCGACCTCGTCAGCGTCGAGCCGCCCACGATCTGCACGGGCGGCGGGATGTTGACGCTGGCGGGCACGGGCTTTCGCGACGGGGCCACGGTCGACGTGGGCGGCATGGCCGCCAGCACCGTCGACGTGGTCTCCGACATGCAGATCGACGCCACGATCGGTGGCGGCCTCGATCCGGGCGTCTACGACGTCACCGTCACCAACGCCGAAGGCTGCAGCGATACGCTCCCCGGTGCGGTCACGATCGTGCCCGGGCCCATCGTCTTCTTCGTCGACCCGCCCGTCGTCTACAACGGTGTGTCGACGCAGGTCACGATCTACGCGTCCGGACTCACCGGGACGCCGACTGCGGTGTCGCTCATCGAGAACGCCACCGGCACCGAGACGCCGCTCCTGACGTTCATGTGGGACCCCGCCACGCCCGGCAAGATCCTCGCGATCGTGCCCGCCGGCCTCCCTGCCGGCTCGTACGACGTGGTGGTCATCGATCCGGGCGGCTGCGACGCGATCCTGTCGGCTGGGCTCACCGTCACCGACACCCTGACGATCGCCCTGGAGTCGATCGACCCGCCGTTCGGGTTCACCGCCGGGAGCACCGGCGTGGAGATACGCGCCACCGATCCGGCGCCGGGCGGCCAGGTGCAGTTCATGCCCACGCCGCGCGCCTACCTGAACCCGGCCATGCCGGGCGCGGGCACCGTCGCGACGGCCCTGCGCTCGGTGGCGTTCGTGGGCGCGACGCTCCTGACCGCCGTCGTCCCCGAGGGGCTGCCCGCCGGCACCTACGACCTCATCGTCGTCAACCCCGACGCGACGGTGGGCCTCCTCGCCGACGCCTTCGTCGTCGCCGGCGACGCGCCTCCCGTGATCGACACGATCCAGCCGGGCTCGGTCTCCACGCAGACCGACGCGACCGTCACCATCTACGGCGACAACTTCCGCAACCCCGCCGTGGAGCTCACCTGCCAGGACCCCACCGGCCTGATCGCGACGTTCACGCCCGTCGTGACGGCGGTCGATTCGGTCTCAACGCCCGAGACGATCACGATGACCGTGCCGTCGACGATGATCGCGGCCGACAGCGTCTGCGTCGTGCGCGTGACGGACGATCCCACCAACCCCGCCGACGGCACGTACGTGGATTTCTCCGCGCTCGCGGTCACCAACCCCGCCGAGAACCTGCGCCCCTGGGCCCCGGGCACGGCGATGACGACGGCGCGGCGCGCGCCGGTTTCGTTCTCCGGCCGCGCCACGTCGGTCGCGCGATTCCTCTACGCCGCGGGCGGCGACGACGGCACCGCGGCCGGAGCGCTGGCGACGGTCGAGGCCGCGCCGGTCGACCTCTTCGGCACCGTCGGCGCGTGGTTCGCGCTGCCCTACGACCTGCCCGCGCCGCGCACCCTCGCGGGCGGCGTGCGCATCGGCCGCTTCCTCTACCTCGTCGGCGGCAACGACGGCGCCGGCGCGGTGGACACCTTGTACCGCGCCGAGATCCTGCACCCCGAGGACGCGCCGGTGATCCGCGACGTGTCGGTCACGCTGGGCACCGGCGTGGAGCTCGGCGGCGGCGTCTGGTACTACCGGGTGTCGGCGCTGTTCGGGCCGACCGACCCGCGCAACCCGGACGGCGAGAGCCTGGCCTCCGACCCGCGGGTCGTGCAGCTCCCCATGCTCGACGACCGCGTGGTCCTGACGCTCCTGTGGGATCCCGTCGCCGGCGCCACGGGGTATCGCGTCTACCGCACGCCCACGCCGGACCTCATCTCGGGGGACGAGGAGCTGCTCGCCGAAGTGACGGGCGGCGGCGCCACCAGCTACACCGATAGCGGCGCCAAGACGACCATGGCAGGGCAAGTGCCGCTGCCGCTGGGCGCGACGGGCCGCTGGCGCGAGATGGGGCTGGCGGTGCTGGGAAGCGTGCGCGAGGGGCCGGGTGTGACGCTCGGCAGCGAGCCGGGCGCCACGAACGACCCGGACCTCGGCGGCTCGTTCTACGTCTACGCCATCGGCGGCCGCGACGGCGCCGCGCCGCTCGCCAGCTACGAGTACCTGCCGGTCACCGTCGTCTCGCCGACGGAGCAGACGGTGGGATCGTGGGTGCCGGGCCCGGTAGACCTCGGCTCGGCGCGCTGGCAGCTGGGCGCCTACACGCTGACCTCGTCCACCAGCTCCCTCATCCCGGCCGGCGACACGTGGGTCTTCGCGGGCGGCGGGCTCGGGAGCGGCGTGATGGCCGTGGGCGACGTGGACGCCGCGCCCGTCCAGGCCGGCGGGGCGCTCGGGACCTGGATCCCCACCGACGGCATGTCGCCCGGGCGCGCCGGCTACGGCTACGCCGGCATGAACAACTTCCTGTACGCCTTCGGCGGCCTGATGGGCGCGCCGTCGACGGACGGCGACTCGGCGAAGTTGTGCGCCTCGTCGGCGACGCCCGGCTGTACCTTGGCGCCCGGCGAGCCGCCCGACCTGGCCAACTGGAACTCGCTGGGGCTGACAATGAGCGTCGATCGCTACCTGATGGGCAGCACGCTCGAGAGCGCGTTCATCTTCGTCGTGGGCGGCGACAGCGCCGGGGGTGCCACCGCCACCGTCGATTTCACCATTTGGTAAGAGGAGGGCGCATGCGAGCGACCAGAATCATCGGCTTTGCGACGGGCGTCGCCCTCGCGGCCGTGCCCTGGCTGTCCTTCGCCGCCGGCGACGATGCACCTGCTAGCGGCCCCGCAAGCGCGCCCGCGCCGGCCACGGCGGCGCCCGTGTCCGCCGTGCTCCCGGCCCCCGCGCCGGACGCGGCGCCGGCCGCCGACGACAAGGTCCCGCTGGGGCTCGTGGCCGGCGTCGAGGGCGGCGTGACGCTGTCGCAGCCCTTCTCGGCGCTGGGTGTATCGCCGGCGGTCGCCGTGCACCTCGGCTATCTCCTGCCGCCGCTGGAGCGGCGCCTCGGCGTGTTCGCCGCGGTCGGTTACGCGGTTCCGCGCGCGAGCGGCTCGGGCGAAGACGTGCGGCTCACCGCCGGCACCTACGACTGGGAGGTGCGGCAGAAGGAGCTGGCCGTCTCGCTCGGCGTGGTGGCGCGCTTGCTGCCGCCGTTCTCGTCGATGCTGAACGGGTACCTGGCGGCGGCAGGGCGGGCGTTTCTTCTTCAGACCGTCGAGGAGGCCTCGGCCGGCGGCATGCCGTTCGGCGTCAACCGCGAGACCGGCACGCGCTTCGGCTTTCACCTGGCGCTTGGTGGGGAGCTGTATCTGGGCCCGGGCGCCGTGTTCCTGGAGGCGCAGCTCGACTGGACGAGGCTCGACGGGCGCCTGACCGGCACGGCGAGCGGCGGGGCGCTGGGCTTCGTGGCGGGCTACCGTCTGATACACTAGGGGTCGCGGCGGCGGGGGCGCGGTCCGGACACAGCCTAGGAGGCAAGCCATGCGCCGTACGCTCGTGCTGGTGGCAGTGGGGATCGGGGTGCTGGCGGGGTGCAAGTGCGGTGGGCGCGGCGTGGGGGAGTCGTGCGACGCGGACGGCGACTGCCGTAGCGGGCTGGTGTGCGCCGGCGGCGTGTGCGCCGAGCCGGGAAGCGACGCGGGGGGGACGGGGAGCGACGCCGCCAACACGGACGCCGCCAACACCGACGCGGGCGGCGGGGTGTGCGGCGACGGCACGTGCGACGCCACGATGGGGGAGAACTGCGCGTCGTGCGCCATGGACTGCGGCGCGTGCGCGGGTTGCGGCGACGGGCTGTGCGACGGGGCGGCGGGCGAGGACTGCATGACCTGCGCCGCCGACTGCGGCCAGTGCCTGGCCTGCGGCGACGGCACCTGCGACGCCGCGGTCGGTGAGGATTGCGGCGCGTGCGCCCCCGACTGCGGGCTGTGCGCGGCCTGCGGCGACGCCGCCTGCGACGCCGCCGGGGGCGAGGACTGCGCGACCTGCCCGGTGGACTGCGGCCTCTGCGGCGCGTGCGGCGACGGTGCCTGCGACGCGGCGAGCGGCGAGAACTGCGGCAACTGCGCGGCCGACTGCGGCACCTGTGCGACGTGCGGCGACGGCACCTGCGCGGCGGCGTCGGGCGAAGAGTGCGTGAGCTGCGCGGCGGATTGCGGCCCGTGCGCGGCGTGCGGCGACGGCACCTGCGACCCGGGCACCGGCGAGGACTGCACGAGCTGCACCGCCGACTGCGGCGCATGCATGTTCTGCGGCGACGGCGCCTGCAACGCCGTCATCGGCGAGGACTGCGCGAGCTGCGAGCCGGACTGCGGCGCCTGCCCTGGGTGCGGGGACGGCGCCTGCGACCCCGGCGAGACCTGCACGACCTGCCCCGGAGACTGCGGCGCCTGCGCGTGCGGCAACGGCACGTGCGACCCGGGCGAGGACTGCACGACGTGCCTGGCGGACTGTGGGGTGTGCGCGGGCGGCTGCGGCGACGGAGCGTGCGGCGGGGCCGAGACCTGCGCCGACTGCCCGTTCGACTGCGGCGCATGTATGACCGGCACCTGCGGCGACGGGGCGTGCGACGCGGCGAGCGGCGAGGACTGTGTGTCGTGCACGGCCGACTGCGGAGCGTGCGCGATGGCCGGCGCCTGCGGCAACGGCCTCTGTATGGCGAACGAGAGCTGCGTGAGCTGCCCGGACGACTGCGGGTCGTGTCCCGGGTGCGGCGACGGCCTGTGCAGCCCGTCGCTGGGCGAGAGCTGCGCCAACTGCGTGCTGGACTGCGGCATGTGCGACGCCTGCAACAATGACGGGACGTGCGACGCGGTCGTCGGCGGCAGCGGCGTGCCCAACGAGAACTGTCTCAACTGCGCCGACTGCGGCGCCTGTGGAACGTGCGGCGACGGCTTCTGCAGCGGCACCGAAGATTGCGCCGCGTGCGCCGCCGACTGTTGCCCCTAGCCCCGTGATACAGTCCGGGCTCCGGCGTCGCCGTCAAGCGACGACCAGCGTCGACGCTACGGCGAAAGGAGACGACCCATGAGCAGACGCGAGGCCTTCCACGTGTTTGTCGCCTGCCTGGCGGCTGCCGCGCTCGGGCAGGGCTGTCACTGCAACGGGAGCAGCGACGCAGGGGGCGGGACGGACAGTGCGCCGGGCACGGACAGCGCACCGGGTATCGACAGCGGCCCGGGCATCGACAGCGCGATGTGCGCCGCCACGGAGACCGCCTGCGCGGGCGGGATCGACGAAGACTGCGACGGCATGACCGACTGCGCCGACAGCGACTGCACGGGCGATCCGGCTTGTATGTGCGCGGCGACGGAGACGGCGTGCGCCGACATGATGGACGAGGACTGCGACGGCGCCGTCGACTGCGCCGACAGCGACTGCACGGCGGACCCCGCCTGCATGTGCGCGGCCACGGAGACTGCCTGCGCGGACCTCATGGACGACGACTGCGATGGCGCCGTGGACTGCGCCGACAGTGACTGCGCGGCCGACCCCGTGTGCACGTGCACGGCCACCGAGACCCTGTGCGCCGACATGATGGACGACGACTGCGACGGCGCGATCGACTGCGCCGACAGCGACTGCGCCGCTGCTCCCACCTGCATGATGTGCACGCCGTCGGGCGCCGAGCAGATGCCGGCCGGCCACTGCATGGACGGTCTCGACAACGACTGCGACGGCATGACCGACTGCGCCGACCCGCAGTGCATGGGCATCGGCGGCTGCCCCTGATCGGTCCGGCAAGAGCGGCCGGAGCCTGATACAACCACGGGCGTGCACGGGATCCTGCGCGCGGCCGCCGTCGCGGCGCCGCTCCTGGCGTCTCTCTGTGGCATCGTCGGTTGCGGCGATCGGATCGACGAGCTGCGGCGGACGCGGCCCGCCGTTCGCGACGCCAGCCCGACGGTCGTCGCTCCTCCGGGAGGACGTTACCGCTCGGCGCGCGTTCGGGTCGATTACCGCGCCGGCGGGTCGACGCTGACCAGCGGCTGGTCCGACGTCGTGACGCACACGCTGATCCTCGGCGCGGCCGCCGGCGAGACGTCGTTCGTGCTCGACGAGTTCCCGCTCGGTGGCGGGCCGGGCGATTCTGCGACGGACGAGCTCATCGCCATGGTCGATGCGCAGTTCACGCTTCGCTTCGCTCCGGACGGACACGCCTTGGCCCTGTCCACGGACGGGGGTCACGTGTTTCGCTACGCGGCGCTCGATGCGGGCGAGCACTTGCTCTACTGCAGGCGCTACACGTTTGCGGGCGAGGGCGACGACCTGTGGGCGAGCGCGCCGACGACGCGCGCCATCGCGCTGGAGATCCTGGGCACCGTGGCTCCCCCGGCCGTCTCGGCGCACCCGTCCGCGGATCACGCGCTCACGCGCTGGGAGCGCGAGGCGGAGGCTGCGGCCGGCGTCGTCTGCGCGCATCGCGACGACGCCGCGCTCGCGCTCGCCCTCGCTCACGCGGTGGTGGAACGCGCCCACCCGTTCTGGCTCGCTTCGACGGGGCCGGCCTCCCCGCAACCCGCCGCGCTGGCCTGTCTGGGCGACGCCGCGCGCCTGTATCCCGCGGTGAGCCGGATCCTCGTCGACGTGCTGCTCGCGGCGGACCGCGAGGAGCTGGAAGGACGCGAGCATGCCGCCGAGGCGCTGGGGCGCGCGGCCGACGCGGACACGCAGGACGTGCTGGCGCGGGTGGCGACCGGCCCGATGCCGGCGCCTGCCAGCGGCGTGCCCACGTGCTGGCTGCGCGGCAAGCTCGCCTGGGCGCTCGCCAGCGTCACGACGAGGCGACATGCGGCGTCGGACGCGGCGTTTACGGCGTTGACTGCGCTGGCGTCCGCGCCCGGGCCTTGCCCGGACGAGCCCGCGGGGAAGATGGCCCGAATCGCGGCGGTGCGCGGGCTGGCCGCGCTCGCGGATCCCCGCGCCCGTGCCGCGCTCACCGCGCTCGCGCCCGAATCGTGTCCCGGCGAGCTTCCCCCGTGGCCCGCCGAATTCGCCTACTTCAACGAGCCCGAGGGCGGCGGCGACTTCCCGATCGCCTGCTGGGCGCGCGCCGCGCTGGCCCGCGCCGTGCCCTGACCCGAGCGAGCGAATGAACGACGTCATGTTCGCGCGCGGCCAGATGGCGATGTCGCTCGCGTTCCACATCGTGTTCGCGGCCATCGGCGTGGCGATGCCCCTGTTCATGGTCCTCGCCGAGGTGCAGTGGCGGCGCACGGGGCAGGCGGACTGGCTGGCGCTCGCGAAGCGCTGGGCGAAGGGCACGGCGGCGCTGTTCGCGGTGGGGGCCGTGTCGGGGACGGCGCTGTCGTTCGAGCTGGGGCTCTTGTTCCCGGGCTTCATGGAGCATGCGGGCGCGGTCATCGGCATGCCGTTCTCGCTGGAGGGTTTCGCCTTCTTCACCGAGGCAATCTTCCTGGGGCTGTACCTCTACGGCTGGGAGCGGCTGCGGCCGTGGGCGCACGTGGCGGCGGGCGTGGTGGTGGCGGCGAGCGGCGTGGCCTCGGCGCTCTTCGTCACGCTGGCGAACGCCTGGATGAACGCGCCGCGCGGCTTCCGCGTCGTGGACGGCGCGTTCGTCGACGTCGACCCGGTGGCGGCGATGGCCTCGCCGGCGGCGGCGCACGAGGTGGTGCACTCCGTCGCGGCGGCCTACATGGCGACGGCGTTCGCCGTCGCGGGCGTGCACGCGCTGGCGCTGCTGCGCGCGCCGGCGCCGGGCGGCGACGGTCCGGGCGCGCTGGCGGCGGGCGCGCTGCGCGCCTTCCACCGCAAGGCGCTGGGGCTGGCGCTGGCGGTGGGGGTGCCGGCGGCGCTGCTGCAGCCCATCGTGGGCCACTGGTCGGGGCAGCGCGTCGCCGCGCTGCAGCCGATGAAGCTGGCGGCGATGGAGTGGCTGGTGGAGACGCGCGCCTGGGCGCCGCTGCGCCTGGGGCCGCTGAAGGTGCCGGGTGGGCTGTCGGTGATGGCGTACAACCGGCCCGACGCGGTGGTGCACGGGCTCGCCGAGATTCCGCGCGCCGACTGGCCGCACCCCCTCGTCCACCGGGCCTTCGACGTGATGGTGGGGATCGGCTTCGCGTTGGCCGGGCTCTCGCTGTGGGCGGCATGGCTTTGGTGGCGGTCGCGGAGCCGCGCGCCGAAGGCGGACGCGAGCGGCGCGGCGCCGGTGGGCTGGGCGGACGGTCGCCGGTTCCTCTGGGCGACGGTGCTGGCGGCGCCGCTGGGATTCGTGGCCCTCGAGGCGGGCTGGGTGGTCACGGAGCTTGGCCGCCAGCCCTGGGTCGTGTACGGCGTGCTGCGCACCGCCGACGCGGCGACGCCGATGCGCGGGCTCGTCGTGCCCTTCGTTACGTTCACGCTGCTCTACGCGGGCCTGGGGCTGGCCGTGACTGCGGTCGTGTGGCGCCACGTGGCGTCCACGCTCCGGCCGGCGCCTCCAGCCGGGCCGCGGGCCGAGCACGGCGACCACGACGACCACGGGGACCACGAGCACCACGACCACGATCACCACGACCACGAGCACCAAGACGAGCATGGCCCTCGCCCCAGCCACGCCGAGGATCGCGGCGAAGGCCGGGGCGGAGAGGACCCGTGAGCTGGGGCGCGCCCGAAGCCGTCGCTGCGGTGATGCTCGCGGCGCTCGTGCTTTACGCGCTCAGCGGCGGGGCCGACTTCGGGGGCGGCGTCTGGGACCTTCTCGCCTTCGGGCCGCGCGCCGCCGCGCAGCGCCGCCTCGTCGAGCGCGCCATCGCGCCCATCTGGGAGGCGAACCACGTGTGGCTCATCCTGCTGGTGGTTCTGCTCTTCACGGCCTTCCCGCGCGTCTTTGCCGCCGCCAGCATCGCGCTGCACGTGCCGCTCACCGCGCTTCTCATCGGCATCGTGCTGCGCGGCGGCGCGTTCGCCTTCCGCCAATACGGGCCGCCTCGCCCGGAGTACCGCCGCCGCTGGGGGCGCGTCTTCGCGCTGGCCAGCGCCGTGACGCCCGTCGTCCTCGGCGTGGTCGTGGGCGCCGTCACCTCCGGCGACGTGCGCCTCGCGGGCGGCGTTCCGGTGGGCGGCTTCTTCGCCTCCTGGGTGGGCGTCTTTCCGCTGTCCGTCGGGATCCTCACGCTGTCGCTCTTCGCGTTTCTAGCCGCGGTCTACCTCGCCCACGACGCGAGCCGTTTGGCCCGCGACGGCGCCGGCGCCGGCGCCGCCGCCGCCGGCGATTTCGCGCCCGAGGTCGCGCGCGCCCTCGCCGAGGACTTCCGCCGGCGCGCGCTCGTCGCGGGGGCGGCGCTCGGGCCGGCCGCGCTCGCCGCCGCGCTGACCGCGGGGCCGGGCACGCTGCATTTCCGCGCCGCGCTGCTCGGCTCGCCGTGGTCGTGGCCGCTGCAGATCCTCACCGGCGGCGTTGCCCTGGGCGCCTTCGCCGCGCTGTGGCGGCGCCGTTTCGCCCTGGCGCGCGGGCTGGCCGCGGCGCAGGCCGCCTTGATCCTGGCCGGCTGGGGACTCGCGCAGCAGCCCTATCTGCTGCCGCCCGACTTCACGATCCGCGGCGCCGCCGCCCCGGCCCGCACGCTCGAGCTGCTGCTCGCTGCGCTCGCCGCCGGCAGCGTTCTGTTGTTCCCGTCGCTGGCCTGGCTCTACAGCGTGTTCTCCCGCCCCGCGCCGCGCCCGCGCCCGCGCGCCGGTTGAGTCGAGCCGAGGAACGCGCAGTGGCGCCTCGGCGGCGGCGTCGAGCGTCGGATGCAGCGCTCACGCCAGGTCGAAGAGCAGCAGCTCGGCCGGCGCGACGCCGCGCAGCGCGATGCGCTCCTCGTCGCTGACGGCGGCGCCGTCGCCGGCGGCCAGAGGCTGGCCGTTGAGCGTCACCGCGCCGCGCGCCACCTGCACCCAGGCGTGGCGGCCCGGCCGCAGCGCGTGCACCGCCTCCTCGCCCGGCTGCAGCAGCGCCGCGTGGATCTCGGCGTCCTGGTGCAGCGTCACGGCGCCGTCGCGTCCGTCGCGCGCCGCCACCAGCTTGAGCTTGCCGCGCCGCGCCGGCGCGGCGAAGTGGCGCTGCTCGTAACCGGGCTCTATTCCGCGCTGCTCGGGCAGGATCCAGATCTGCAGGAAATGCACCGGCTCCGTGTCGGAGTCGTTCTTCTCGCTGTGCAGCACGCCGGTGCCGGCGCTCATGCGCTGCACGTCGCCCGGACGGATGATGGAGCCGTTCCCCAGGCTGTCCTTGTGCGCCAGCGCGCCCTCGAGCACGTAGGACACGATCTCCATGTCGCGGTGCGGGTGCGTGGGAAAGCCGCCCCCCGGCGCCACGCGGTCCTCGTTGATGACGCGCAAGGAGTGGAACCCCATCGCGGTCGGGTCGTAGTAGTCGCCGAAGGAGAACGTGTGGCGGCTGTCGAGCCAGCCATGGTCGTCCCGGCCCCTGTCCGCCGCCGGCCGAACGTTGATCATCGCAACACCTCCAGATCCGCTATCCTACCTGGATGCGGGTACCGGTCAGAGCGGTTCTGGCGGTAGGAGGCGCGTGGCTGGCGGCCGCGTGCACGGTTCACAGTGACGTCGTGGCGCGCAGCGACGCCGGCCCCGGAGGCACCGATTCGGGCGGCGGGCCTGCGGACGGCGGCGGCGGCTCGTGCGCGCCCGTCGACCCACCCCCCGGCACCACCGTCATGACGCTCGACACCGCCGGCCCCGGCGGGGCGCTGGCGCTCGGCGCCGTCTGCGATCCCGCCGTCAACCAGTGTGCGCCGGGGACGCTCTGCTGCACCGCCTGCTGCGTGCCGGGTACCGCGCCGGTGTGCACGGCCCCCGACGTCACCGGCGCCTGCCCGCTGCCCGACGTCTCGATCGACGAGGCGATGCTCGCCGGCAGCTTCCTGGTCGACTTCGAGTCGTTCGACGCGGCGAGCTGCTCCATCGGAGAAGGCTGCATCGACGCGCCGGGGACGCGGCGCCTGTTGCACTTCGGCATCCAGCTCCCCAACACCGGCACCGCCGACCTCCACATCGGCGTCCCCTCGCCCGACAACGACAACTTCGAATGGTCGGACTGCCACGGCCATTACCATTTCGCGGCTTACGGGCAGTATCGCCTGCTGACGCTCGACGGGTGCGAGGCGGCGCGCGGCCACAAGAACGGCTTCTGCGTGCTGGACCTGGCGCCCTACACGGCCGGCGCCGGGCCCGGGCAGTATGGCTGCGGCGACATGGGCATCTCGGTCGGCTGGTCGGACATCTACGGCGTGGGGACGGGGTGCCAGTGGGTGGACATCACCGACGTTCCGGCGGGCGACTACCTCCTGGAGGCGATCGTCAACCCGGAGTGGGCGCTCGCCGAGTCCAACTACGACAACAACGTGGTGGTCGTGCCCGTGACGATCGACGACCCGGGCCCGCCGCCGGGGCCCGACGACATCACCGGACCTTGCACCACGTCACAGACGGGGCTGAGCCGCGACTGCGGGTGGACGGTGGACGGCGTCTACCCGTGCACGGCCGGCGCGCCGCTGTCGGTGGGCTGCAACGACGCGTGCACGACGCCGCTCGGCGCCTGCACCGGCGACGCCATGCTGCGCGCCTGCATCGGGCCCGACAACGTGTGTCCGGCGGCCACCGCGCTCGCCTCCAGCGACGACGCCTGCGGCACGTACTGCCCCTACTTGACGACCACCTGCCCGGCGACGGGGACCATCACCGTGCTGAGCGCGCCCTTCACCAGCGGCGACGCCTACACCTGCACCGTGATGGTGCAGTAGCGCCGCGCCTGCCGCCCCGGCGCAGCACGAGCCGCGGTCGGGACGGCGCCGGCGGCCCCGCGCGTGTCACAACATTACGAGGCCTAGCCTGGCTGCGCGGACCACCGCTTCGGTGCGGCTCTGCACGCCCAGCTTCGCGATGATGGCGTTGACGTGGAACTTGGCCGTGTGGTCGCTGATCCCGAGGCGCTGCGCGATGAGCTTGTTGGGGAGCCCTTGGGCGAGCAGCTGCAGCACCTCCAGCTCGCGCGGCGTGAGGGCCTCGGCCGGAGGCGCGTGGCCGGTCCCGGCCCCCCCGGCGCCGGCCGCGGCAGTGACGGCCGCGGCGAACACGAGCGGTCGTCCCGCGGCGAGGAGCTGCGGCGCCAAGGCGTCGTCCAGCACGAAGAGCCCGCGGGCCAGCGCCCGCAGCGCCGCGCCCAGCCGCCGTCCCTCGGTCTCGCGCAGCAGCACGCCGCGCGCTCCGGCCGCCAGCGCCTCGGCCGCGCTCTTGTCGTCCCCCAGCAGCGCGAGGACGGGCAGGTGCGCGCCGGCCAGCGCGCGCAGCGACGCGAGCCCCTCGCGGGCGTCCAGCCCGAGGTCCCACAGCGCGGCGTCGGCGCCGTGCGTGTCGAGCCCGCCGACGCCGTCTTCCCCGGCGCCGCCCTGCGCCGCGACCAACAGCCCGGGCTCGGCGGCCAACAGCGCGGCGAGCGCGCTACGCGCCAGCGGGTCGTCGCCCAGCAGCAGCACGCGCACCTCGTCGACGGGCGTACCGGGACCGCGGGGAATGGTGGTGGCGGGCCCCACCGGACATCTCTAAGGCCGAAAACGGCGCGGTCAATGCCGGGGCGCCGCGGCGCGTCGCGGCGCGCCTGCCCGTTCGGGCAGGGCGCGAGCCCCCCGGACGGCGGATGGCCGCGCGGGCGGAACGCCTTAGGGTGATGGCACGCGCCACAAGGCGCCAAGGAACACGGAGCAACCGCATGAGCAACGTCGCCATCGATCTTTCGAATGCTCTGGCCGCCGCCGTCGAGGCGGTCGCGCCAAGCGTCGTCCGCGTGGAAGCGCGCCACCGCCGCCCGTCGTCGGGCGTGGTCTGGGCGGCCGACGGCACCATCGTCACCGCCGCGCACGCCGTCGAATGGGACGAGGGCATCGAGGTGGGCCTCGCCGACGGCAAGACGCTCCCCGCGACGCTCGTCGGGCGCGACCCCGGCACGGACGTCGCCGTCCTGCGCGCCGAGGGCGCGGGCCTGGCGGCCGCGACCTGGTCCCCGCCCGATGCGCTGAAGGTGGGCCACCTGGTGCTGGCCGTCGGGCGGCCCGGGCGCACGGCGCGCGCCTCCTCGGGCATCGTGTCCGCGCTCGGCGACGCCTGGCGCACGCCCGGCGGCGGTCGGCTCGACCGCTACCTGCAGGCCGACGTCGGGCGCGAGCCGGGCTTCAGCGGCGGCCCCCTCGTCGACGCGGCGGGGCGTGCGCTGGGCCTCGGGACCTCGGCGCTGATGCGCGGCCACTGGCTGGCCGTGCCGTCGCGCACGCTCGAGCGCGTGGTCGCCTCGCTGCAGCAGCACGGCCGCGTGCGGCGCGGTTACCTGGGCGTCGGCACCTACCCGGTGCGGCTTCCGCCGGCGGTGGAAAAACAGGTCGGCCAGCCCGCGGGCCTGCTGGTGGTCTCGGTGCAGCCGGACGGCCCTTCGGAGAAGGCGGGCCTCGGGCTAGGCGACGTGCTGGTCGCGCTCGACGGTGAGCGGCTCGGCACGATCGGCGACCTCCTCGCCCTGCTCGACGAGGAGCGCGTGGGCAAGGAAGCGACGCTGCGCGTGCTGCGCGGCGGTCAAGTCTCCGACGTGAAGGTGACGGTCGGCGTCAGGCCTTGACGGCGGCTCCCGGACCACGGAGCACGGCGTCCGCGCCGCGCGCACGCGGGCCCGGCCCATGAATCGGCGGCTTGACCGCCGCGGAGGATCCATCGATGAGCTTGCTGAGCGCCCTTTCGCAGGAGCTGGAGCAGCTGGTGACGCGCGTCTCGCCGGCGGTCGTCGGCGTGGAGCACCGCCGCGGCCACGGCAGCGGCTTCGTGCTGGCCCAGGACGGTTACGTGCTGACGAATGCGCACGTCGTGCGCAATGCCGGCCGGCGGCTGCGCGTGCGTCTCCCCGGCGGCGGCGACGCGCGCGCCGAGACCGTCGGCGCCGACGACCGCAGCGACCTGGCGGTGCTGCGCGTCGACGGCAGCGGCCTCACCAGCCTGCCGCTCGCCGACAGCCGCAGCCTGAAAGTCGGCCAGCTGGTGCTCGCCATCGGCGACCCGTTGCGCTTCGAGCAATCGGTCAGCCTGGGTGTCGTCAGCGCGCTCGACCGCTCGCTGCCCAGCCCCGGCGGCGGCCTCTTCGAAGGGCTGGTGCAGACCGACGCCGCCATCAACCCCGGCAACTCCGGCGGACCGCTCCTCGACGCCGTGGGCGCGGTCGTCGGCATCAACACCGCCGTGGTCCCCTACGCGCAGGGCATCGGCTTCGCCATCCCGGCCCACACGGCGAGCTGGGTGGCGTCGGTCTTGATGACACGCGGCGAGATCCGACGCCCCTACGTGGGCATCTCGGCGCGCGGCGAAGAGCTGCCCCCGGACGTCGCCAAGGACATCGGCCAGGCGCGCGCCGTACGCGTCCACGGCGTCGGCGAGGGGACGCCCGCCGAGCTGGCCGGCGTGCGCGAGGGCGACCTGCTGCTGTTGGCCGACGGCAACCCCGTCTCCAGCGTGGACGACCTGCAGCGCGTGATGGTCCTGTCCGACCAGCCCGAGGTCGGCTTCGTGGTGCTGCGCGGCCGCGACAAGCGCGCCCTGACCGTGCGCCCGCGCGTGCGCCCGCAGACGGTGATCTAGGGGGCGCGCGCGCCGGCGCGCCGCTGGGCGAGGTCCTCCAGGCAGCGGACGACGAGCGCGGTCCACCCGGTCTGGTGGCTGGCGCCGCAGCCGCGGCCGGTGTCGCCGTCGAAGTACTCGAAGAAGAGCACGAGGTCGCGCAGGCTCGGGTCGGCGGCGTAGCGGGCCGCGTCGCGGCCGTGGCAGGGCCTGGCGCCCGTCGCGGCATCGGGGAGGAAGAGCGCGGTGAGACGGCGTGCGATCTCGTGCGCCACCTCGTCGAGCGCCATCAGGCGGCCGGAGCCGGTGGGGCATTCGACCTTGAGGCCGTCGCCGTAGAAATGGTGATAGCGCTCCAGCGCCTCGATGAGAAGGTAGTTCACCGGGAACCAGACGGGGCCGCGCCAGTTGGAGTTGCCGCCGAATAGTCCGGTGTTGGATTCGCCGGGCTCGTACTCCACGCGGTACTCCTCGCCGCCGGCTCGGAACACGTACGGCTGTGCGCGGTGCACGCGCGACAGCGAGCGGACGCCAAACGGCGACAGGAACTCCTCCTCGTCGAGCAGGTAGCGCAGCACGCGCACGAGCCGCTCGCGCGAGGCGATGGCGAGCAGGCGGTGGCCGTGCGACGCGCCCGCGGGCGGCGCTTGCGCGTCGGGCGCGGCGGCGGCGGCGGCGGCGGCGACGGTGGCGGCGGCGGGCGAGGGGGCGCCGCCGTCCGCCCACGGCAGCCAGTCCATGTGGCGCGCCAGGTCGGGACGGTTCTCGGTGAACCAGCGCATGCGCTTGGCGAAGCCCGGCAGGCGGGCGATGGCTTCGTCTTCCAGCACCTCCACGGCGATGAGCGGGAGCAGTCCCACCATCGAGCGGATGCGCAGCGGGATCTCCACGCCGCCGCCGGTGTTGAGCTCGTCGTAGTAGAAGCCGTCCGCTTCGTCCCACAGTCCCGTGCCGCCGAGCGTGTTCATCGCGTCGACGATGGCGAGGAAGTGCTCGAAGAACTTCGACGCCATGTCTTCGTACTCGGGCTCCTCGCGCGCCAGCTCCAACGACATCGACAGCATCGTCGCGCAGAAGAAGGCCATCCAGGCGGTGCCGTCGGCCTGCTCCAGGTGGCCGCCGGTGGGAAGCGGGCGCGACCGATCGAAGACGCCGATGTTGTCGAGCCCGAGGAACCCGCCCGCGAAGAGGTTCCGCCCCTCGGGGTCCTTGCGGTTCACCCACCAGGTGAAGTTGAGGAGCAGCTTGTTGAAGACGCGCTTGAGGAACGGCAGGTCGCGCGCGCCGCGCGGGCCGGACATCTTGTAGATGCGCCAAGCCGCCCAGGCGTGCACCGGCGGATTCACGTCGCCGAGCGCGTACTCGTACGCGGGGATCTGGCCGTTGGGGTGCATGTACCACTCGCGCAGGAAGAGCAGGAGCTGCTGCTTGGCGAAGGCCGGGTCGATGCGCGCGAACGGCACCATGTGGAACGCGAGGTCCCAGGCCGCGTACCAGGGGTACTCCCACTTGTCGGGCATGGAGACGACGTCGCGGTTGTAGAGGTGTCCCCAGTCGCCGTTGCGCACGCGCGCGCGCGTCGCCGGCGGAGGTGGTTGCGCGGGGTCGCCCTCCAGCCAGTGCGCCACGACGAGGTGAAAGAATTGTTTGGACCAGCAGAGCCCCGCGTAGGCCTGGCGTGCGACCCGCCGCTCCTCGGCGCCGAGCGCGGCGGGGATGCGTGAGGCATAGAAGGCGTCGGCCTCGGCGCGCCGCGCCGCCAGGACCTCGTCATGCGCCGGCGCCGCGCTCGGGGTCGGTGTGTCCGCATCGCCCGCCGCGCGCAGGCGCAGCCGCAGCACTTCCCTGCCGCCCGGCGGCAGCACGAGCCGGTAATGGGCTGCGGCCTTCGTGCCGGTGCCGGCCGGGTTCACGGCGCCGGCGCGCCCGTGCACGACGTGGTCGTGGAAGGCGTCCTTCACGAAGGGCGCGTCGTCGGGCGCTCCCCAGAGGCGCGCGCGGTTGGTCTCGTTGTCGGTGAAGAGCAGCTCCTCCGGAGCAGGCTCGCCCGCGACACCCGCGCCCACCTCGAGCACCCAGCGCCCCAGCCCGGCATGCTCGGCGTACACGCGCGTGGCGGCACCGTCGTCCCGCCACAGGCGCGGGCGCGGCCAGTAGCCCTCGCCGGTGCGTCCCCACGACCACGTGTTGCGAAACCAGAGCGTCGGCAGCACGTGCAGCGCCGCCGCTGCCGGGCCGCGGTTCTGCACGGTGACGCGGATGCACAGGTCGTCCGGCCCCGCCTTGGCGTACTCGGCCAGAACGTCGAAGTAGCGGTCGCCGTCGAAGACGCCGGTGTCGAGAAGGTCGAGCTCCGGGTCGTCGCGCCCGCGGCGACCGTTCTCTTCGACGAGCCGCGCGTAAGGAAACTCGGCCTGCGGGTACTTGTACAGCGCCTGCAGCCACGAGTGGGTGGGCGTGGCGTCGAGGTAGTAGTACAGCTCCTTGACGTCCTCGCCATGGTTGCCCTGCGGATTGGTCAGCCCGAAGAGGCGTTCCTTGAGGATGGGGTCGCGCTCGTTCCACAGCGCCAGCGCGAAGCACAGTCGCCCCTGGCGGTCGCACACGCCCAGCAGCCCGTCCTCGCCCCAGCGGTAGGCGCGGCTGCGCGCGTGATCGTGCGGGAAGTAGGCCCAGGCGTCGCCGTCGGCGGAGTAGTCCTCGCGGACGGTGCCCCACTGCCTCTCGGCGAGGTAGGGCCCCCAGCGCTTCCAGTTGCGCGTGCGGCGCGCGTCCTCGTCGAGGCGAGCGCTCTCGGCGTCGGCGGGCGCGGGAGCGCGTGCGGGCGCGGCGTGGTCGTGAGGCACGGCGCGCGATCCTAGCATTGGGCCGCCTCGCGCTTCGATGTCCCTTGAGCGGACGTGCCGCGCGAGCTAAGGCATGGGCGATGCTGGAGCTCACGCCGGAAGGGGCGGGTCGCCTCCACGATCCGCGCCCGAACCGTGGCGGTGGTGGACGCGGCGCCGCGCAGCGAAGCCTCTCCGCCGATTTGTTCACACTCGGCTAGTGGAAGACCAAGCGTAGTCGCCGCCAGAGGCCGGGCGCATCGCCGGTGAGCACCACGGCGCCGTCGGGCGCGAGGGTGATCTTCACCGGGACGCGCGGGGCGTCGCCGAACATGCGCTTGGCGAGGCCGGCGAGCGGGAGCGGCGGCGCGGCGCGCGTCGGCACCAGCAGGACCCCGTCGGCGGCGGTCACGCGCCCGGCCTCGTCGCGCTCCGGCGCGCGCCAGTAGAGCGGCACCTCGTACGAGGCCGGCGCGCCGCCGGCGCCGCCGCCGCCGCTCAGGCGCACGAAGGCGGGCGGGCAGTCGGGCGCGAAGCGGCGCAGCTCCACGCGCAGGTCGGACGGCGCGCTCCCGTCGGGCACGCGCGGGCGCTGCAGCGTGCCGGCGAGGTCGCGGTCGCGCACCGGGCCGAGCAGCTCGTCGGGCCGCGGCGCCGGCACAGTGGCGTCGGCGCCGTTGGCGAGGAAAGGGCCGGTGACGGCGGCGCCGGTGGACACGAAGCGCCAGGCCGCAGCGCGCAGCGGCTTGGTCCAGTAGCCGCCCATGCCGGCGGCGTCGGCGCCCTCCACGCGCAGCTCGCGGGCGGCGTTGCCGGCGCCCGTGGTCAGGATCGTGATGCGCGCGGTGACCTTGCCGGGCACCGGCGGCTGCGGCGCCCAGTCCTCGGGCGGCAGCGACCGGTCTTCGTCCCAGCCGCGCACGCCGCGTTCCCAGGTGTAGCCCAGCACCGGGTTCTCGCCGAGCGTGTCGTAGTCGGCCAGACGCGTGAAGGCGTCGCCGGCGCGGTCGATGACGAACAACGTCGACGCGCTGGCGGAGAGCGCCGCCGCGACGAAGCGGTCGCGCCGCGGCCCGCAGATGCGCCGGGCGAAATGCGCGGGCAGCCACGGGTCGGCGTAGCCGATCGTCAACCCGTCGCCCGACAGCGCGTAGAGCGTCGTGACGCCGGCGCTGATCGGATGGCGGTTGCCGTCGATGTCCTCGTAGTACGCGGCCAGCGGCCCGCGATGCGACATGGCCAGGCCGCGGTGCGGGAAGGCGGCGTAGAGCGGGTCGCCGAACGGCCCGAGGCCCCAGCGGTCGATCCAGCCGTTGTCGGAGAACTTCATGTAGTAGACGAGGCCGTCCTCGCCCACGGCGGCGAGGTTGTCGCCGTCGGCGGAGATCTCGCGCAGCGCGGGGGGCGGCCCGTCCAGCGCCCGTTTTCCGTGCCGGGCGAAGCCGTCGGGCGCCAGCAGGCGCCACGGCTCGTCGCGCCCGGTCGTCTCCACGTTGGGGCGGATCCACAGGCGGCCGGCGCGCAGCGCCACGTACCATTCGTGCGTGAACGTCTCCGCCGGCGTCTTGAGGTACACGCGCGCCGGCAGGTCCGCCGGCGGCGCCGGAGCGGGACCGACTGCGCCCGCATAAGGCGCGTTGCGCGCGTGCGCGCAGTGGCACGCGGCCGCCAGCGCGCACGCCGCCCACAGGCCCCACCGCGCCGCGCCCCGGCCGTCGCTCCGTGGCGCCATTCGTGCTGGGTAGCGCGAACCCGGCGGCGGGACCATTGAAAAAGGAATGTAGAAGCCTGAATAATGCCGCCCCCGCTACGTCACTGCGGGCGGGCGGCGCTCCACGCTTCGTGGAACGGCCCGAACAACAAGGAGAAGGTCATGAAGGCAAGTGCGCGTCGGTGGGTGGTGGCGGTGGGCGTTGTGGCGCTGGGGAGCGCGGCGGCGACCGGCGCCTGGGCGGGCGCAGGCG
>DASYRF010000016.1:0-13782 GCA_036004705.1 Myxococcota bacterium | reverse complement strand
GCGGTCTAGAGGTACGGCCGCGTGGGCCCAGCGCGGAGCCGCTGGTTGGGTGACGGCTCGGGGAACGACTCTACTTGGGCAGTTTCGCCAGCGCGGCGCGGGCGTCGGCGGCGCCCGCGCCCGCCGGGTCGAGGGCCAGGTACGCCTCCAGCGACGCCCGCGCTGCGGGCGGCGGCTTCTTGCCCCGCGCCAGCAGCAGTCCCAGCGCGAGGTGCGCCGGCGCGTAGTGGTCGTCCAGTGCGACCGCGCGCGCATACGCGGCCGCCGCCTTCTTCTTGCCCGCCGCGCCCTTCAGCTCGAGCGCCTGCCCCGTGAGGTAGTGGCCCTCGGCCGACTCGCGCAGCTCCAGCGCCCGCGCGTAGGCGTCGAGCGCCTTCGCCACGCCCTTCTTGCCGCGCGCCGCGTAGGCCTTGCCGGCGACGAGCTGCACGGCCGCCTCGTCGTCGCCGCCGCGCGCGTCCTTGAGCAGCGTCTTGAGCATCTTGGTCGCCGCTGCCGCCTTGCCGCCGGCCACGAGCGCTTCGCATTGCGCGAGCTGCGCTTCGATCATCGCCGGCGCCAGCGTGTAGGCCTTGGCGGCGGCCGCCGCCGCGCCGTCCGCGTCTCCGCGCGCCAGCAAGGCGCGCGCCCAGCCCGCCAGCACGGCCGCGTCCTCCGGAGCTGCCTTCGCGGCGCGGCCGTAGGCCTCCGCCGCCTTGGCGGTGTCGCCGGCCGCCGCGGCGGCGCGCCCGAGCGTCAGCAGCGCCGCCACGTCCGCGGGCGTCGTGGCCGCCGCGCGTTCCGCCATGTCCAGCGCCCCCTTGCTGTCGCCCGCGGCCAGCAACGCGTCCGCCACCATGCGCAGCGACGACCCCGAAGTGATGGGCGGCGTCCGCGCCGCGAGCGCCGCGGCGGCCTTGCGCGCGGCGCCCGTCTTGCCCGCGCGTGCCAGCGCCAGCGCCTCGGCCGCGGCCAGGTCCACCGCCGCCGGCGCGGCCTTGCGGGCCGGCCCGAGAACCTCGAGCGCCGCGCCGCTGTCGCCCGACGCGAGCAGCGCCAGCGCGAGCGTGGTCTGTGCCCAGGGGGCGCCGGCGCGCGCCGTCTTGCGCAGCAGCTTCACCGCGCGCTTGAGGTCCCCGCGCGCGAACGCCACCAGTCCGTTCGCCTGGTCGCGCAGCGGCGCGGGCAGCGCCGCCGCCGTGGTGGCCGCGCGCGCGGCGTCGCCCGCCGACAGGTACGCGCCCACCAGCGCGATCGCCACTGCGGCGTCGTCGCCCTTTGCGCCGAGCGCCTCGGCCAGCAGCGGGATCGCTTCGCCGGGCTTGCCGGCCGCCGCCAGCGCCAAGCCGCGCGTGCCGGGGTCCTTGACGCCGGCCGTCGACAAGCGCGCCAGCGCCTCGGCGGCGCGTCCTTCGGCCAGCAGCGCGGTGATCGCCGCGCGATCGGACGGATCGCCCGCCGCCACGGCGCCTCCTCCCGGCTCGCCGGGCGCGGCAGAGCCCGACGCCGCACTGCCAGGATCGCCGCTGCGCCCGTCCCCATCAACGCCGCCTCCGCCCTTGCCCTTGGCGTCGCCTTTGCCCCTGCCGTCGCCGCCCTCACCCTTGTCTGTGCCTTTGGCCGAGCCGTCCGCGCCGTCCCCCGCGCCGACCAGCGCCAGGAGCGCCTCGCGCCAGCGCCACGCCGCGAAGCCGCCGCCCGCGAGGACGACACCCGCCACGACCGCGACGACGAGCGCCCCCGTGCGGCTTCGTCGGCCGGGCGCAGCGGCGTCGTGCGCGGGCACGTCGCGCACGAAGGTCGTCGGCTCCGCCGGAGAGCCCGGCTGCGTCGAGATGACGACCGCCTCTGCCGTGGCTGCACGAGGCGCGCCGCCGGCGCCGGGCGACCGCGCCGCACTGCGGCCGGTGGCGACGGGCGCGGGTGGTGGCATCGTCATCCCGCGTCCCGGCGACGGCGCGCGCGACGGCGCGGTTCCGCGCGCCTGGTCGGCCGTCCGCGGCGGGGGGAGCAGCGAAGCGCCGCGGTCGACGACCCCCACGTCCACGTCCTCGAAATCGTCGCCGCCCGCGGAGGACGTCACCGTGGTTTCGTCCCAGACCGACAGGGCGTCGGCGCCGGGCCCCGGGCCGTCCGCATCGGACCGCGGCGCCCCGCTCGCAGAGCTCGGCGGCGGCGGCGGCGGCGGCGGTGCGGCGCCGGCCGCTCGCGGCGGGGAGGCCGGTCCACCCGGCAGCCGGAGCGGTCGGTCCCCGGGCGCACGCGGCGTGAGCAGCTGGTCGAGCGGTGGCACCGTCAGCGGCTCCGACTCCGAGTAGGACGGCGCAGAGCGGAAGGTGCCCTTGCCCACCACGCCCGCCGGCACCGCCGCCCACGGCGGGAACGTCGACGTATCCGACAGCAGCGGCGGATCCTCCGGCGACGCCCCGCGCCCGCCCGCGCCGCCACGTGTGCGGCCGGCTGGCGTGCCGCCCGCTGCAGCGCCGTGCGCGCGCGCGTCCGCGCTGGCGGCCGACTCCGACTCCGACTCCGACTCCGACTCCGCCTCCACCTCCGCGCCCGCACGCGCCGCGCTCTCAGTGGAGGCGCCGCCACCCCCTCCGCCGCCGCCTTCGGCCAGATCCGCCAGCAAGGTCAGCGCCTCGCGGTTCGACGGCTGCATCGCCGCCGCCGTCTGCGCGAACCGCCGCGCCGCCACGCGGTCTCCCCGCGCCAAGCGCGCCTGGCCCAGCGCGACGTATCCGTCGGCCGCCGTGGCCGTCGCCTGCCCCAGCGGCACGAGCGCCGCCTCCGCCTCGGCGCCGCGCCCCAGCGCGTCCAGCGCCAGCGCCAGCGCAATGCGCCCGCGCGCGAAGTCGGGGTGCAGGCCGACGCCCTTCTCGGCGAGCGCCAGCGCCTCGGCGGCGCGTCCCTCCGCCACGTAGGCCTCCGCCAGCGAGGCGAAGAAGCGCGACCCGGGCTGCCGCTGAAGGATGCGCTCGAGCTCGTGTACCTGGGCGGGGCTTGCCGCCTTGCGCGTCCCGATGGCGGTCACGGTCGTGAAAAGTAACACGCCGGGTATGCCCGGCCAACGCGCCGCGACCGCAGAGCCGTCGTGATCGCCGCCGCCGCTGGCCGCGCCCGCGCGCCGCTACTTGCTGCGCTTGGCGGTGAAGGGCAGGAAGATCGACACGCCGAAGGTGAACATGGCGAGGTGGTTCGCCTTCAGGACCAGGTCGCCCGACGCGTTCGTCACGCCGTACCAGTTCTCCAGCACCACCGTGTCGCGGAACTGCAGGTCGAGCGCGAGGAACTGGGTGACGAACATGTGCAGGTCGGTGCCGAACGTCGGGGACGGCCGCAGGCACTTGCCACGCTCGGCACACGGCAGCGTGTTGGGCGCGAGCGTGTTCGTTCCGACCACGCCGAAGCCGCCGAAGATGGAGAACTCGTACTTGAAGAATATCGCGCCGAACAGAGACATCTTCCCGTAGATGGGCGTGACCGACGCCTGCAAGAACGCCTCGTACTTGGCGGTGCGGGTGCGGCCCGGGAAGGCATCGGGGTCGGTGGAATCGCACGGCATGCCCAGCCCGTCGCGCACCGTGCACACGTCGGTGCGGATGCCCGTCGAGATCGGCGCGGCGGTGCCGGCGATGTGGCCGCCGATGTCGAGCCACCCGCTCAGGTGGTACTTGAGGTGCGCGCCGACCATCAGCAGACGGTTGAACGACCCGTCGAGGATGGTGACGCCCATGAACGGCGCGACCTCGAAGCGCCCCTTGGAGAGCTCCAGGCAGCCGATGCACGCCGGCTCCTTGTCGAGGTCGGTGAACTTGCTGGCGGCGAGCGCCGGCGCGCCGACGGCCCACGACGCGGCGACGGCGGTGAGCGCCGTGGCGAGCCCCAGCGCGAGGCGACGGGAAGCGGCGGCGGTGCGGGCGGTGCAGTGCATCGTCATGGGCTCCTCGCTTGCGCTCAGCGGGCTGTCGTGTACTTGAACGACGCGGGCAGGAAGATCGTCGCGCCGAAGGTGAACAGCATGTTCCCCGCGAAGAAGGGCGGGTGCGGCTCGCCGCCGCGGTCCTCGGGGTCGATCAACAAGAACCAGTCGCGGACCTCCAGGTACAGGGCGAGGAACTTGGTCAGGTAGAGGCGCGCGCCTAGCGCGACGTTCACAGTCGGGCCGATCTTCGTCGCCCCGGAGACGATGAACGTCGGCGCCACCAGCACCGTCGTGGAGATGGCGCCGATGCCGCCTCCGACGTAGGCGTCGAAGTGCAGCACCGTCCGCCGGAACAGCGAGAATTTTCCGTAGAACGGCACGTAGTGCATCGTCAGCGCCGCCGCCCAGTCGTAGCGGTTCAGCAGCGGCACCGACTGCAGGCGCACCGTCTCGCGGATGACCTCGGTGTTGTTGTCGAAGAAGAACAGCCCGCGCAGCCCCACCGAAAGCGCTTCGGTGAGGTGGAAGTCGACCATCACCCCAAGCCCCGTGTGCTGCACGAAGGGATCGTTGAGGGTGAGCGCGATGGCCGGCCCTACCTCCAGGCGCTTGTCCAGCAGGAACGACTTTCGCTCGACGACGATGACGTCGTCATCCGCCGAGGCCGAGCCGGCAGCCTTCTTGTCGGCGGCCGGCGCCGGCTTCTTCGCGGCCGTCGGTTTCGACTCGCCGCCGCCGAGGATTTCGTCGACCTCGTCCGCCCGCGCGGTCAGCGGAACGGCGCTCATCACGAGCGCGAACCCAAGCGCGGCGAGGCTTGCGTTGCGAAGTCTCATCAGCAGGTCCTCTCAGGCATCGTGACGCAAGTGTCCGTAGTTACAACGCAAATCGCATGGCTGCGGACTATATCCCAACTGCGAACGCCTTTGCAACCTCCAGAAATGCGGTTTTTTTTCGTGCCTGGGGCGGGCGCACGTCCCCGCTGGGCGTGCTCCTCATGGGTTGCCGGCGTCGGCCGCATCCGTCGCAAAGAGCGCGTCGACGAAGTCCGCCGCGTGGAACGTCCGCAGGTCGTCCGCCTGCTCGCCGATGCCGATGAACCGTACGGGGATCTTCAGCTCGTCGCAGATGCCGAGGATGACGCCGCCCTTCGCGGTGCCGTCGAGCTTGGTGAGGATGAGGCCGCTCACTTCCAGCTGCGTCGTGAACATGCGCGCCTGGCTGATGGCGTTCTGCCCGGTGGTGGCGTCGAGCACCAGCACGACTTCGTGTGGCGCGCCGGGAATCGCCTTGGCCATGACGCGCTTGACCTTGGCCATCTCGTCCATCAGCGGGACCTTCGTGTGCAGCCGGCCTGCGGTGTCGCACAGCACCACGTCGGCCCCTTCGGTTTGGGCGCGCTTGAGGGCCTCGAAGACGACCGACGCCGGGTCGGCGTTCTCGGCGCCCTTGACCACCGGCATGCCGGCGCGCTTGCCCCAGATCTCGAGCTGCTCGGTCGCGGCGGCGCGGAAGGTGTCGCCCGCGGCGAGCAGCACCTTCCTGCCTTCGTCGGCGAGGCGCGCGCCGAGCTTGCCGATCGTGGTGGTCTTGCCCACGCCGTTGACGCCCACGACCATGACGACGAAAGGCTTGGCGCGCGCGACGTCCCAGGCGGCCGCGTCCAGCGCGAGGATCCGGCGCGACTCCGACTTCAGGAAGTCCCATACGGCGCGCGGGTCCTTCAGCTCGGCGCGCGAGAGGCGCGCCTTCAGCTCGGTGAGCAGCCGCTCGCACGTCTTCACGCCGAGGTCGGCCGTGAACATCACCTCCTCGATCTGATCGAGCAGGGCCTTGTCGACCTCCTTGCGTCCGCGAAAGAGGGTCTCGAGCTTGGCGACGAAGCCGCCGCGCGTGAGGCCGAGTCCCTCGAAGAGCGACTTCTTTTTCTTGGCGGGCTCGGCGGCGGCGAGCGGCGCCGGGGCTGCCTCGGGCCTCGCGAGCGCCGCGGCCACCGTGACGGCGCTCGGCTTGGCCTTGGGCTCGGCAATCTCCGCGGGCGGCGCCGCGCTGCCGGCGGGGAGCGGCGCCTGCTTCGCGGGCGCCTTCAGCTCGACCTTCGGCAGCGGCAGCGCCTTGGGCGCCGGCTTCAGTTCGATCTTCGGCAGCGGCAGCGGCAGCGGCTCGATCTTCGCCTCGGCCTCCCGCGGCGGCGCAGGCGCGGGCGCGGGCTTCGCTTCGAGCTTCGGCGAGGGCAGCGGCTTCGATTCGCGCAGCGGCTCCGGGCTCGCAGCGGCAGCGGGCCGCGCTTCCAGCCGCGCCGTCGCGTCGGTTTCCGTCTCCGCGTCCGGCGCCTCGGCGGGCGCCGCGCGCGCCAGGAAGTAGATGATGGCGAGCAGCGCCGTCATCACCCCCGGCGGCACCGCGAAGATCCACCACGCCGTGGCGTCGCCCGCGGCCAGCACGCTCGTCCACAGGGCGGCGCTCGTCACGCGCGCATCCTATACACGGCGCGATCGAAGTCAAACCGCGCCGTCGCGCGGGGGGACGACCGTGTCGGCCCCGGCGGCCGGCGCCGGCGGTGGGACCGCGGCCTTCGCCTGCTCGGCCAGCACCACCGCGCGCGTCGCCGCGCTTTCGTCGGGGACGTCCGCCGAGAAATACGTCTCGTCGAACAGCCGCCCCAGCTCGTCCACGGGCTTGTCGGCCAGCGGCCGGTGTCGCCGGACGTGGCGCCCCAGCTCACGCGCCGTCCACACGAACAGCAGCGAGCGCCGCGGGAGGTGCGCCAGCGCGGCCCGCCGGAAGGCCTCGAGCACGCGCTGCCGTACCGGCGCCAGCGAGATGCGCACCGCCCCCAGCTCGCCCTTGTGCGGCAACCGGGCCGTGAACGTCTCGCTGACATAGCCCGGCGCGCGCACGCGCAGCGTGCAGGCCCCCTCGGGCAGCGCCGGCGTCTCGAACGCGCCGCCCGGGCCGGCCGTCGCCAGCGGCGCGGCGTCCGTTTCAGCCGCGCGCTCGACGACGGCACCGCCGACGCCCTGCCGCGTCACCGCGTCCAAGACCACGCCCGCTACGCGCCATAGCGTCGCTGGCGCCGCCGTCCCCGCGCCCCCGCCGGCGCCGCCGCCCGCGCCCGCCGGCGCCCCCGTGCCTGTCTCCAGGCCGGTGCGCACCTCCACGTCGGCAGGCGGGCTGGCCGCGGCGCTGCGCTCGCGCGCGCGCCGGCGCCGCCCGCGGATGAGCGTCACGCCCACCGCACCCAGCGCCACCGCCAGCGGCAGCACGTACAGCAGCACCGGCAACGGCTCGGGCGGCACCAGCCGCAGGCCCAGTACAGGCGACTCCGCGCGCGCGCGCCAGGCCACCGACGGCACGTAGGTCGCACGCAGCTCCAGCGCTCCGCTGCGCGTCCAGGCGTCGGTCGGCAGCTCGGCGTGGAAGCGTCCGTCGGCGCCCGTCTGCACGGTCGCGAACGGCGCCTCGCGTCCGTTAGGCCCGCGCGCCAGGAGCGTGATCGCTTCGTCGCCCAGCGGCTCGGCGCCGCCCGCGGGCACGGCCGCCAGCGACCCTGACACCACGACCCGCTCGCCCATCTCCACGGCGCCTTCCGGCACTGCGCTGAGCGTGAGGCGGCTCTCGACGAGCGCGCGGATCTCGAGGCGTGTCTCGGCCGCCTCCAGCCCCAGCGCGTCCGAAGCGGGGCTGCGCGCCACCAGCGTAGCCGGGCCGCCCGCGTCCAGCCGCGCGGCCGGCACGACGAACACGGCCACGCCTTCGGCGTCGGTCTCGCCCGTGCCGATCGCGTGCTCGGTCCCGCGCGTCACGAGCGCCAGGGCGATGGGCAGGCCCGCGAGCAGCGGCCGCGCGACGTGCACTTCGTAAGGCACGCCTCGCCCCTTCGTCGTGACGGTCGTCGGGCCGGCGATCTCCAGCACCGGCTTCTTGCGCGCGACGTCTACCTCGTCGCTGAGGTCCGCGGGCAGCAGGAGCCCGTCGGTCGAGCCGCCGAAATGCACCTCCACTGCGAAGGTGCGCGCGCCCGGCACGGCGGGCGTGGACGCTTCGAAGCGCCCGGACGCGTCGGTCCTGGCGTCGAGGCGCACCGGCTCCACGCCCGACAGGTCGGTGGGCCGCAGCGTCAGCGCGAGTGTGACGCCGGCGATGCCCTCGTTGAGGTCGTCGAGCAGCGTGCCGCTGACGACGTAGCTCGCGCCGACGCGCTCGAGCCCGACACGCAAGCGCGTGGGGGCCCGCACGTCCACCGGTGCGGCGTGCCCGGGCGCGGCGGGCCACAGCGCGACCGAAAGCAGCGCCGCGGCGACGGCGGTAGGCCCCCAGCGTTGCGTCACGGCCGAAGCATGCCATGCCGCGGGAGCGCGGCGCCACGCGCGTGATTTTGGCCCTTTACGAGGGCCGCGCGCGCATGATAGCCATGACGGTACGTGACACCCGATGTATGGCGTCGGGAGAAGTTTCTTGCCATCCGCCCAAGCGCGGCGCTACGCACGGGAAGAAAGTGAATTGCGATGAAAATCCGGAAGCTGGAGATCATCGGCTTCAAGTCCTTCAGCGACAAGACGACCCTGCTGTTCGATGAGGGGATCACCAGCGTCGTCGGTCCTAATGGCTGCGGCAAATCGAACGTCGTCGACGCCATCCGCTGGGTGCTCGGCGAGATGTCCAGCAAGAACCTGCGCGGCGGGACCATGACCGACGTGATCTTCAACGGCTCGGAGTCGCGCGGGCCGCTGGGGATGGCGGAAGTGTCCATCACGTTCAGCACCGAGGGCGGCATCGACGGCGCGCCCCCCGAGTACCAGCACTTCGGCGAGGTCACGGTCACGCGCCGCTTGCACCGCGACGGTGAGTCCGAGTACTTCATCAACAAGGCCGCTTGCCGGCTGCGCGACATCCACGACCTGTTCATGGGGACCGGCGTCGGCCGCGGCGCCTACTCGATCGTGGAGCAGGGGAAGATCGGCCTCATCGTCAATTCCAAGCCGACCGACCGGCGCGCGCTCATCGAGGAGGCCGCCGGCGTCACCAAGTTCCGCACGCGCAAGGAGCAGACCCTGCGCAAGCTGGAGCACACGCGCCAGAACCTCCTGCGGCTGAGCGACACCGTCGAGGAGCTGGCCAAGCAGAAGGCACATCTATGGAGGCAGGCGCAGAAGGCGGAGCGCTACCAGCGCTACCGCGCCGAGGTGCGTGAGCTGGATTTGTGGCGGTCGAGCCACCGCTACGTCGCGCAGGCGGCGGCCGAGGCCCTGGCGCGCGACGCGCTCGCCTCCACGCAGGAGCGTTGCACGGCGGCGGCGGCGGCGCTGGCGGTGTGCGAGGCGCAGATCGAGGCGGATCGCGCCGACCTGCTCGGGCAGGAGCGCGACGCCACGGCGCTGGCGGAGGCGGCGTTCGACCTGGAGAACCGCATCCGCTTGGCGCAGATGCAGGTGGAGCAGGCGCAGCGCGAGTCGGCCGAGATCGCCCGTCGCGCCGAGGACGACGGTCGGGAAATCGCCTCGCTGGACGTGAAAGAAGGGCTGCTGGAAGACGAACGCGGCCGGCAGCGAAGCCTGCTCGACGACCTGGCGGAGCGCGAGCGCGCCGAAGGGACGGGCCTCAGCGAAGGCGAGGCGCAGATGCGCGCGCTGGAAGAGGCCCGCGCGGCGCTGGAACGCGCCCTCGCCGCCGCGCGCAAGGCGCAGACCGAGACGCAGGCGCGGATGAGCGGGCTGGAGGCCAAGCGCGGCGGGCTGGGTCATCGTCGCGGCGAGCTGCGCGAGCGGCTGCAGCAGAACCGTGACGAGGCCGAGGCGGTGGCGGGCGAGGTGGCGCACCTCGACGCCGAGGGCGGCGGACTGCGCGAGAAGCTGCAGGCGCTGCGCGATGCGCACCACGCGCTGGGGGCTCGGCGCGAGGCGCTGGAGCGCGACATGCACGAGCGGCGCGAGGCGCTGCGCGCGCTGGCGAGCCAGGCCGAGTCGCTGCGCCTGCAGACGGGCACGCGCAAGGCGAAGCTGGCGTCGCTGGAGGAGATCGCCCGCAGCTATGAGGGGTGCGCGCCCGGGACGCGCGCGCTGATGGCGATGTACGGCGGCGCGGGCGAGGCGGCGCGCGCCGCGGGGATCCTGGGGCTGGTCGGCGAGATGGTCGAGGCGCCGCGCGAATACGAGGCGGCGCTGGAGGCGGCGCTCGGCGAGCGGCTGCAGTACGTGGTGGTCGACGAGCCGGAGCGCGCCGAGGACGCCGTGCAGCGTCTGCGCGCGGGCGGGCTGGGGCGGAGCGGCTTCGTGCCGGCGGCGTCGGCGCGCGCGCCGTGGGAGGCGGGAAAGCTCCCTGCGCCCGACGCGGAGGGCGTCGTGGGACGGCTGGGCGACGTCGTGACGGCCCGCGACGAATTCAAGGCGGCGGCGCACGCGCTGCTGGGCGACGTCGTGGTGATGCAGGACCTGCCCAGCGCGCTGCGGCTGTGGCGGTCGAACGGCCACCTGGCGCGGCTGGTGACGCTCGACGGCGAGGTGGTCGACCCGCGCGGCACCGTGGCGGGCGGCGGGGCCGATCCGGCGGGCGCGAGCCTGCTGGTGCGGCGACGCGAGCGGCAGGAGCTGGCCGCGCAGATCGCCGCCGACGGCGCGGCGCTGGAGGCGGCGGAGGCGCGGCGGTTGGAGCTGCGCGCCGAGCTGGAGGCGCTGGAGGCGGAGCTGGAGAGCGTGCGGCGGGGCGTGCACGCCGGCGAGCTGGAGATCACGGGCGGCGAGAAGGACCTGGGGCGCGTGGAGTCGGAGGTGAAGCGGCTGTTCGCGCGCGCCGGGGCGCTGGAGGAGGGGCGGGCGGCGTTCGAGGCCAGCCTGCGCGCTTGCGACGAAGAGGAGGCGCGGCTCACGGCGGAGATCGACGCGGCGCTGGCGGCGCTGGCGGGTCAGGGCGCGGAGCGCGAGGCGCTGGAGGAGCAGGAGACCGCGGAGCGCACGCGCCTGACGGCGCTGTTGACGCGGCTGACGGAGATCAAGGCGCGCGTCGCGGTGGTGCAGGAGCGGCGCGAGCACGTCGAGGAGACGATCGAGCGGCTGGCGCGCGAAGGGGAAGAGCTGCGGGCGCGCGCCGAGAAGCTGCGCGCCGAGATCGCCCGCGGCGAGACGCGCGCCGCGGAGCTGCAGGAGACGGTCGGCGCGACGCGCGCGTCGCTCGGCACCTTGGTAGAAGAATCGCAGGTTCGCAACGGCGAGCTGACGGAGGCGCGCGAGCGGCTGGAGGAGGCGCGCGGGCGGCTGGCGGAGGCGGAGATGGGCGCGCGGACGCTGCGCGACGAAGAGCGGGCCGCCGGCGAGGCGCTGAGCGCGCTGCACATGAAGCTGCGCGAGCTGGAGCTGGAGCAGCAGCATCTGTGCGAGACGATCGCCGACCGCTACCGCGAGGCGCTGCGCGACGTGGCGGCTCAGTTCCAGGAGCGGCCGGCCCCAGGGGCGGGCGAGGACGAGCGGATCGAGGAGCTGCGCCGCCTGATCGAGCGGATGGGCGAGGTGAACTTGACGGCGGTCGAGGAGCACAAGGAGGTCGAGGCGCGGCACGACGCGCTCGCTGCGCAGAAGACGGATCTGGATACGGCGGTGGCGAACCTCGAAGAGGCCATCACCAAGATCAACCGCACCGCCCGGCAGCGCTTCCGCGAGACGTTCCATTCGGTGAACGAGAACTTCGGACGGGTTTTCCCGCGCCTGTTCCGCGGCGGGCGTGCGCATCTGGAGCTGGTGGGCGACGACGTGCTCGAGGCGGGCGTGGAGATCGTCGCACAGCCGCCCGGGAAGAAGCTGCAGTCGGTGGGGCTCCTTTCCGGCGGAGAAAAGGCGCTCACGGCGATCTCGCTGCTCTTCGCCATCTTCACGCTGAAGCCTTCGCCGTTCTGCCTGCTCGACGAGGTGGACGCGCCGCTCGACGAAGCCAACGTCGGCCGCTACAACGAGATGATCCGCGAGATGACGTCGCACTCGCAGTTCATCCTCATCACGCACAACAAGACGACGATGGCGCTCGCCGACACGCTCTACGGCGTGACGATGGAGGAGCCGGGCGTGTCGAAGCTGGTGAGCGTGCGCATGGCCGCCGTCGAGCAAGACGATCACGACGGCCAGGGTGGCCAGGGCCGCCACACGACCGCCGCCGCGGCCGCCTGACTGTAGACGGGGGCGGTTGCACGCCGACCCGGCGGGTGTGTTCCTGCGCGGATTTCACCGTTGCCGCCGGCCGTGGTATGCGGCGGCATGCAGCCCGCCCGGACAGCGCTGGCGGTGATTCCGTCGGTTTGCGTTCTGGTCGCCACGGTGGCGGCGGCGGCGGGCGCCGGCGCCGGGTGCCGCTGCGGCGGGGGCGGCAGCCAGGACGGCGGGGGCGGCGGCAGCAGCGACGCGGCGGTCGACGCCGGGGCCGGCAGCGCCGACGCCGGCGGCGCGTCCGACTCGGGCACGCTGCCCCCCGAGTGCCTGGTCGGGCTCATCAGCGACGACGCCACGGCGAACCTCACGCCGGTCTTCGCGCTGCTCGACGCCATGACCGACGTCGGCTACGACCACATGCCGGACAATACGACGGCGCGGTTCACGGAGAACGCGGCGCTCATCGGCGCGTTCGACGTGGTCGTTTGGTACCAGCACAACCGACTGATCAGCACGGCGGAGCACGACACGCTCGAAGCGTGGCTCCAGGGCGGCGGGCGCTTGCTCGTCACGGGGCACGACAGCCTCGGCGATCCCGACGACCCGCTCCTGGCCGCGCTCGTGCGCTCGGCGACGGTGGGCGACGTCGTGGGCGTCACGGACTTCACGATCACCGACGGCACCCATCCCATCGCCACGGGGCCTTACGGAGCGCACGGCACCGGCGAGGCCGTCACCACGCCCACCAACGACATCGACGCCGCCGAGGCCGACACCGCCGCCGGCGCCGTGACGGTCGCCGCGTACACGGACGGCCACGACAAGATCATCGCCACCGCGCTTCCCGGCGGCGGCGTGGTCGTCTACTGGAACGGCAACGGCCAGGACATGAGCTACGTCTCGCCCGACTGGGGCGCCGGCCAGACGGCGATGCGCGAGATGTTCCAGAACGCCGTGGCCTGGATGTGCGGTCCGTAGCGTCTCGGGCGCGAGAGCTCTTGAGCGCCGCCGCAGCGCCTCGGCGCGGTCAGGCGCGGCCGACCGCCATCGCCAAGGTGATGTCCACCGCGAACCGCGCCGGCGTGCCGGCGCGTTCGCCTTCCGCCACGCTCGCCTCCACGCGCCCCCGCCCGGCCGCGTAGTCCCCGTCCGACAGCAGCGCCAGCTGCGAGGTGCCCTGCTTGAGCAGGAAGTGGTCGTCCAGCACCTCTAGTGCAGCCGAGCCGCGACGGCCAAGGGCGCGCGTGCCACATGCCGCCGAGCCGCACGCGTGATATGGTCGCGCGCGCGAGCGGCGAAGCGAAAGCGCGAACAGGAGCGGCGATGAGACACGAAGCGCGGCGGACGTGGATGGCGGTGGTGACGGTGGCGGCGGCGATCGCCGCCGGCTGCGGCGGGGCAGCGGCGGCGTCGGGCGGCGGCGGCGGCGGCGGCCGCGGGGCAGGGCCGCGCCCGACGTCGGCCAAGGGGTCGGGCCGGCTGGAGGTCCCCTTCAGCTACGACGCCGACGCCGTCGCCGACCTCGGCGCGCTTTCGGTGGAATCGGGCGGCACGGTGTACCTGTCGCCCTCGCCCGAGGACGTCACGTCGCTGCTGCGCTCCGCGATTCACTCGGCGGTCGCGCACGCCGGCGGGGCGGCGGCCGACATCTGCCTGCTGGTCGACACCACGGGATCGATGGGCACGGCCGTGAGCGCCGCGGCGCTGGCCATCGAGCACGCCAGCCACGACATCGCCGACTCGTCG
>DASYRF010000015.1:0-2796 GCA_036004705.1 Myxococcota bacterium | reverse complement strand
GGCCTTCCCGCTGTACACCGGGTCGAGCACTACGCCCTCGGCGCGGGCGAGGTCGCGCAAGGCGGCGAGCTCCTCGGGGCGCGACAGGGCGTAGCCACGGCCGACGAACCCGTCCAGGATCTCGATGTCGCTCTCGGCGTGGCGCGCCCGCGGCAAGGCGTAGCGGTCCGCCAGAGCCGCGGTGATGCCGGCGATGCGCCGGCGGAAGTAGGCCGCGTCGTCGCAGACGTTGACGCCGACCACGCGCGCGGCGAGCCCGGCGAGACTGCGGCCGGCGAGCAGTCCGGCGCTGGTGCCGCCCGAGCCGACGGCGTGCACGATGGTATCGAAACCGTGCGCGGCGATCTCTTCGGCGCAACGCACGTAGCCCCAGGCGCCGACCGCGTCCGAGCCGCCTTCGACGACGACGTAGGGCGTGCGCCCGGCGGCGCGCAGCGATCGCGCCAATTCCTCGAAGAGGGCCTCGCGGTCCCCATACTCTTCGGGCGTCACCCACGTGACCTCGGCGCCGGCAAGGCGGTCGAGGAGCAGATTTCCTTCGAGCGCGGCGCCGGGGGGAGGCTCGGTGCCACGCAGGATGAGGTGGGCGCGCAGTCCGAGGCGGGCGGCCGCCAGCGCAGTGGCCCGCGCGTGGTTCGACTGCGCGCCGCCGCACGTCAGCACGGTGTCGGCGCCCTGCGCGAGGGCGTCGGCGAACAGGAACTCCAGCTTGCGGATCTTGTTGCCGCTGAGCACCGCGCCGGTCAGATCGTCGCGCTTCACCCACAGCTCCACCGTGCCGGGGGGTGCGCCGAGTGCGGCGGTCGCGCGCGGCAGCGGCTGCACGGGCGTGGGAAGGCGCGCCAGCTCCACGCGCGGCGGGTAGACCGGCGCGGCGGTCACGGCGTCGTGGCGGGGGCGGCGGCGGGCGCCTCGAAGAACGCGCTCATCAGGCGCGCCATGTTGTAGACGTCCGCCTTCGCGGTGAGCTCGTGGGGCGCGTGCATGGAGAGAACGGGAATGCCGACGTCGATCACGTCGGCCCCGCGCGCGGCGAGGAACTTGGCGACGGTGCCGCCGCCCCCTTCGTCGACTTTGCCGCTCTCCGAGTCCTGCGTGGGGACACCGGCCGCCGCCGCCGCGCGCCGCAGGAACGCGCCCAGCTCGGGGCGTGCGTCGGAGGCGCCGTACTTCCCGCCGCTGCCGGTCGCCTTGACGATCGTCGGGCCGCGGCCGACGAAGGGCGCGTTCTTCAGGTCGTGCACCTCGGGAAAGAGCGGGTTGACGCCGGCCTTCACGTCGGCCGATAGGGCAGTGGTGGCGCGAAGCGTCGCGGCGAGAGCAGCTTCGCCAGAGGGCTCGCCGCGCGCACGCAGGATCGCCGCCAGCGCCAACTCGAAGAGCGCGCTGCGCATGCCGGACGCCCCGGTCGAGCCGATCTCCTCGCGGTCGACCAGCACGGCGATGGCCGTCCAGGGCGGGGGCGGCGCAGCCGGCGTTTCGAGCAGGGCGCGCAGAGCCGCGTAGGAGCAGGCGCGGTCGTCCTGACCAGGGCCGAGCACGTAGACTCGGTCGAGGCCGGCATCGCGCGGCGGCTCGGCGGGCACGGCATAGAGCTCCGCGGCCTCGAGGTCGCCGGCGGTCAGGCCGTAGCGATCCTGGAGGATCTGGTAGAGGCGGGCCTTGGCGCCGCCCTTGGCGTCGCCGGCGGCGGCGGCGCTGGCGGCGAGGATCCGGTAGGGCTTGTCGTCGTCGCGCGGGTCGTGCGGGCCGGGCTTGGGCGTGCGCGCCGGGCCGGTGGGGACGGCGGCGTCGGCCTTGCGCGGCTCCAGCAAGAAGGTAAAGCCGTCGGCGGGACCGAGGGCCACACGTACCGGCGCGCCGTGAACCGGCGCGACGAGGCCCGTGAGCAGGAGCGGCCGTCCGCTCCAATGATAGGGTTTCAGGCCGCCGTAGGCGTGGGCCGAGAGCACCGCGCTGTCGCCGCCGCCGCTGCCCCCGGCGCCCGCCTTCGCCGCCGCGTGCGGGTCGAGCCGCAGCGCCGGCGCGTCGATGTGCGCGGCCACCAGGCGTACCCCGGCGGCGATCGGGTGGCTGCCGATGCGTGCCAGCACCGCGGTGCGGCCGGCCAGGACGATCAGCACCCCGTCTCCGGGGGCGAGCGCGGGCCACGCGTCGGGGGGGGTGTCGAGGTCCAGCACGCGAAAGCCGTTCACCAGCGCGCGCGTGCGGATCTCTTCCACGGCGAGCAGTGCCGTGCGCGCCTTGCTCAGCCAGTCGCGGTAGTCGTTGCCGAACGCGCGCGCCTCGTCGCTGAGGGCGACGGAAAAAAGCGCCACGCGCGGTGCGGGCGCCGGCTTCGCCTTCGCCGTCGCGGCGGCTTTCGCCGCGGCCGGCGGCTTGGGCTTCGGCTTGGGCGCCGGCGCGGCCGCGGCCAAGAGCACGAGGCCCGCCGCCAGCCCCGCCGTCCTGGCCGCCGCGCCCCTCATTCGGCGCTCTCCAGAAAGGCGCGGAATCCCTTGATGGACCAGTAGAGGTCGCCCTTGTGCGACAGCTCCAGCGGTGAGTGCATCGAGATGACGGCGGCGCCCACGTCCACGATGTCCACGCCGCGCATGGCCAGGTAGCGCGCGATGGTGCCCCCGCCGCCCTCGTCCACGCGGCCCAGCTCCGTCGTCTGGAACGGCACGCCGGCGGCGGCGAAGATGCGCAGCACCCGCGCCACCGTCGCCGGGTCGGCGTCCGAGCCGCCCGACTTGCCGCCGCGGCCGGTGAACTTGTACAGCGCCGGTCCCCGCCCCAGCCGCGCGGCGTTCT
>DASYRF010000014.1:0-27176 GCA_036004705.1 Myxococcota bacterium | reverse complement strand
CAGCGCTTCGGCGCGCGTCAGCTCGCCGGCCTCGCAGGCCGCCAGCGCGGCGCGGAGGTCCTCTGCGCGCCGCTCCAGCGCCGCGCGTCGCGGCGCCGCCAGCGCCGCGCCCTGGCGGTAGCGCCGGGCTCGCGCATAGAGGCGCGCGGCGTTCTGCCGCAGCGAACGCGCCGGGTCGAGCGGCACTTCGAGCGGCACGGGCCCGTCCGCCGTCCAGTCGGTGAGTGTGACGCTGGTGGCGCCGCGCGGGCCGATCGGGGCGGTCGCGGCGCCGCGCACCAGCGCGTCGCCCATGCGTTGCAACAGCGGCGCCTCTGCGGCGCGCGCCTCCTCGGCGCGTACCTTGTCGAGGGTGCGGCCAGCGCGCTCCAGCGCCGCCGCCGCCGCCCGCCGCAAGCGCGCCGCCCACGCCGCGCGCGCCGCCGCCTCCTCGCGCGCGCCGTACCAGAGGTCGATCGCACCGCTCGCGACGACGTCGTCACGGCCGAAGCGCGGCGCCCGCGCGGCACGCGGCGCGAGCGCGGGCGCGAGCGGTGTGTAGGGCTGGCCGGGGCGGTTGTCCCGCCTTCCAGATCGGTCGGCCCAGAGGCTGGCGACGATGATCCCGGCGGCGTCCAGCAAGAAGAAGTTCGCGTGCGGTCCGGTCAGCTCGGCCATCAGCGCGGCGCCGCCAAAGCGAAGGGCCACCGCGCGGTCGCCGCCCGGCTGGTGGACCTCCTCCAATCGCCGCCCGGCAAGGTCGCGGCGCATCGCCAGCACCAGCGGCCCCGGCGCGCGTCCCGCGCCGGGCGGCGGCGCGATCAGGTGAACGCGCGCACCGTCGCGCGCCAGGCAAACGAGCAGCGACGCGGCGCCGCCGTCGCCGTACAGCTCCAGAACGAGTCGGTCCGCGCTCGTCTGGCGCACACGCTGCAGCACGGCGCCGCGCAAGCGCGCGTCCAGCCCGGCGACGGCTGCAGCGATCTCGAGCGCGGTCAGGCTCACGGGCCTTTACACGCGCGCCGGCTACCGGTATGGACACCGCGGCACGAACGAACAGGAGAGAGCGTCATGGCCAAGGGAGACAACCGAGTTGGGCCGAAGATGCGCCGCCGCAAGCGCCAAGCCAAGAAGAAGATCCGCCTGCGCCGCCGCAAGGAGGCCGGCAAGTCCCGTAAGTCCGCCGTCCGCAAGTAGCACACCCGTCCAACGCCGGCGCTGCAGGCTCTCCGGGAGCGCATGCACGCGCAGCCAGTGGGCCTCGGCCTCGCGCCGGCGCCGACGTCACTCGCGCAGCGCGTGCATGACGAGGTGGTCGCCGTCAGTTTCGAGCACGACGGCGCCGTCGCGAGCGGTTCTCCACACACGTGCCCCGGCGTCGGTCCACGCCGCCACGACCTCGGGCGCGGGGAAGCCGAACCGGTTCGCCCAGCCTGAAGACACCACGGCGTGCGCGGCGCCGGTGGCGGCGATGAACGCCTCACTGCTGGACGTGCGGCTGCCGTGATGGCCGACCTTCACCACGTCGGCGGTTAGCAGCGCGCCGCCGGCGAGCAGCGCCTCCTCCGTCTCGCGCTCCGCGTCGCCGCACAGCAGCACGGCACGCCGTCCGTAGCTGATCCGCAGCACGACCGACCGGTCGTTCTCGCTGAGCCCGTCATCCTCGCCGGGTAGCTCACCCGCGCGCGGCCAGAGCGCCTCCACGACGGCGCCGCCGTGCCGCCAGGGTGGCGGAGGGCTGCGCCCAAGGGGCGTGGCCAATCCTGAAGCCACCGCCGCCGCGTCGACGTAGGCACGCGACGCCTCGCTGTCGTTGTGCCAGAGCGCCGCGCCGCGCGCCGTGGGCGCGCCCAGCACCGCCGCCAACCCGCCCGCGTGGTCCGGATGTCCGTGCGTCAGCACTAGCCGGTCGAGGCGCCCGCCCGCCGCACGCAAGGCGCCGAGCACCGCGCGCCCGCGCGGGTCCACGCCGGTGTCGACCAGCATCCGCGCGCCGTCGGGCAGCTCCACGAGCGCCGCGTCTCCCTGGCCGACGTCGAGGAATGTCACGGTCAGCAGGGGCGTCCGGACGCGGGCGGCGACGGCGGGGACCCCCGCCAGGGCGGCACCGCCGCCCGCGAGCACCGCCGCTGCGTACCAAAGCGCCCGCCGCGCGCGCGGCCACACGCCGGCTTGCAGGGCGGCGCCGCCGGCCAGCACGGCGCCCTCCAGCAGCGCGGTCGCCCCCGCGCCGAGACGCGCGACCGGCAGCGCACCTCCCGCCGCCGCCGCCGTGCGCACGATCGCCACCACCGTGTCCGCGAGCGCCTCCGGCACGGGCAGCAGCGCCGCGCCCGCCCTTGGCCACACCACCCCGAGCGCCGCCACCCCCAGCGCCGCCGGCACGACCGCGACGGTGGTCAACGGCACGACCACCACGTTCGCCAGCGCGCCCGCGCCCGGGAGCAGGCCGATGTGGTGCGCGAGCAGCGGGGCCGTCGCCAGCGTTGCGGCCGCCGTGGCGGCGAGCCCGCCGGCGAGCCAGCCCAGGGCGCGTGCGGGCCCCCGCTTCATGCGCTCGGCGGCGCGCGGAAAGCGCGCCGCCGCGGCGCGCTGCAACGGCGGCACCAGCAGGAGGCATCCCGCCACCGCCGCGAACGACAGATCAAACGAAGGCGTGCCCGGCGCCCATGGCTCGGCCAGCGTCAGCGCGACGGCCGCGCCGGCGAGCGCGCTCCAGACGTCGGGCGGCCGGCGCAGCACCAGCGCCGCAAGCCCGACGGCCAGCATCGCCAGCGTGCGCAGCGCCGGCACGGGCGCGCCGGCGATGGCCACGTAGGCGGCGCAGCCGGGGAACGCGAGCAGCGCGGCCGCCGCGCGCGCCGGCAGACCCAGGCGCGCGGCCGTCCCGCCCGCCAGCCCGGCGGCCGCCAGCAGCACGACCGCCAGCATCGCCACGTGCACCCCGGACACCGACAATAGATGGGAGGTCCCCGTCCGCGAGAACGCCTCCAGCAGCCCGGGGGGGATGGCGCCCTGGTCGCCGAGCACGAGCGCGCGCAGCAGCGCCCGCGCCTCGCCGCCGGACCGCTCGTCCAGGAGCTTTCCCACCGCCGCCCGCACCCGCTCCACCGAGGCGCTCGCGCGCGCCCAGGCTCCGGCCGCCTCCACGCCGCCGCTCGCCGTGCCGGCAGTCGCGGCGCCGCCTCCAGGTGGCGCCTGCGCCCAGTCAGCCGGCACGCGCACCGCCGCGAGCGGGTCGGCGAGCCGCAGGCGCGCCACAAAGCCGCCCGCCCGCAGCCCGGGCAGGCGCGAGGCCGGCGCGCCGGGGTTGACGTGCTCGCGCAGCGGCGCGAGCGAGGCGCGCACGAGGATCGTGTCGCCCGGCTTCCACGGCGGCCGCTCGTCCGTGTCGATGGCCACCCGGCCGCCGGCCGGATAGCCGCCCTCGCTCCCGGCCGCCAGCGTCCCGGGCGTCGAATAGCGTGTCTCGTCGGCGGCGTCCGGCGCCCCGTCGATGCGGAGCCGCAACGGGGCCGGTGCGCCTCCCGGCGGCGCGTACGGCCAGGACGGCACCTCGGCGTGCGGTCCCACCAGCAGCCCGGCGAAGGCGGCGGCCGCGCCGGTGGCGAGCGCCGCGCCCACGCTCGTCCCGCGACGTCGCAGCGCAGCCGCCGCCACGGCACCCAGGGCCACCCCGCCCGCCGCGGCGGCCGTCGCCGCGCCCGCTCCGGCGCTGGCGTCTGTGACCGCGCGCGCCGTTGCGTATCCGGCGAAGAACGCCACCGCCAGCGCCACGAGAGGGCGGCCCATACCTCTCTTCATCGGCACGGGGGCTGCGAACCTTGCCTGCGCGTTCGGCGCTTGGAATCGAGTCCTCGAAGGCGGCCCGGAGGCGCTAGCCGGCGACGGCATACGGGTCACGGCAGAGGGCGGGTCCACGAAGGCGGCCCGGAACCGCTAGCCGGCGACGGCATACGGGTCACGGCAAAGGGCGGGTGCACGAAGGCGGCCCGGAACCGCTAGCCGGCGACGGCATACGGGTCACGGCAAAGGGCTGGTCCACGAAGGCGGCTCGGAACCGCTAGCCCAACGACGGGACGCGGGTCACGGCAACGTGCGTCTTGCCCGCGTCGCGGCGGCGCCCGGCGGCGTGGTTCCACGGCGCGTTGACCCCGCGAAGCGCCCTTTTGTATGATGCGAAGGACTCGCGGATCCCGAATGCCCGCCCACAAAACCAACCGGCCATCCAGACGTCCCGTTCCGCTCGTGCGCGGGGCGTTGCTCGCCGCCGCGGCGGCCGCCGGCGCCGCCGGCGTGGCCACGCTGGGCGCTGCCCTCGCGGGCGGCATCGTCGCGCGCGTCACGGTGCCGGACGGCTTCGCCGCCGAGGCGCCGCCGCCCGCACCGCACGGCGCGTACCGCACCACGCGCGTCTACGAGCTCGACATCACCAAGCCCCCCTACGTGCCCGCGAGCGAGATGGTCGCCGTGCTCGTCGGCAAGCTCGATCCGCCGGTGGCGCCACCGCCGCTCGTGCTCACCGTGCGCGGCGGCCAGATCACGCCCGCCGTCGCGGTCGTCGCCGCCGGCACGAAGCTCACCGTCAAGAACGAGAGTGTCTTCGACCACCACGTCTACTCCGATACGATCGCCTTCGACGCCGGCGTGCTGGCGCGCGATGCCACCAGCCCCGAGGTGACCCTCGCCGCGGGCGTCGTCTTCTTCCGCGACCACCTGTGGCCGCACGTCGAGGGGCGCGTCGTCGTCGTCGCCGACGCGTCCGTCGTTCCCATCACGACCGCGGCGACGGAATTGCCTCTGACAGCGGACGTCAAGCTCACCGGCGTTGCGCCCGGCCCGCACGCCGTGCGCATCTACTTCCGCGGCGAGATGGTGCACGAGGAGAAGGTCGAGGTCGGCGAAGGCGCCGCCGACGTCAAGCTCCCGATCACGCTGACGCCGTTCGTGCCGCCCGCCCCGCCGGCGCCGCCCGCGAGCGCGCCGGCAGGCCCCACGGAAAAAGGCGCGGACAAGGGGGCGGACAAGAGCGGCGACGGAACGGGGGGCGCGGACAAGGCCGAGGGCGACGACAAGGCAAAGGACGCCGACAAAGCGAAGGACGCGGACAAGGCGAAGGACGACGACAAGACGAAGGACGAGGACAAAGCGAAAGGCGACGACAAGGCGAAGGGCGACGACAAGGCGAAGGACGCTGACAAGGCGGAGGACGGCGACAAAGCGAAGGCCCCCGGCAAGGGGAAGGGCACGGAGGACGGCGACTGATGCTGACGCGCGTCCTCGCCCTGCTGCTCGCGCTCGGCCTCGGAGCGCTCGCCTATCTCGTAGCGACGACCCGCTCCAGTCTCGACGCCACCGTGACCTCGTCCGCCGCCGACCGCGGTCGCGCCGCGCTGGATCTGGCGGCCGCGCGCTGGCCGGCGCACATGGCCGCGGAGGTCGACCGCATCGCCGCCGTCGACTTCTCCAAGCCGATCGGCACGCACCTGTCGACGATGGCCGATGGCGACGCGAGCGAGGCCGACAAGACGGCCGCGCGCGCCGCGATCCCCACCGCGCTGACCGAGCTCGCCAAGACGACCGGCGCCGACCGGCTGCTGGTCACGGACGTGGCCGGCACCGTGATCGCGCGCGCCGAGGACCCCGCCACCGCCGGCGACTCGATGGCAGGCTATCCGCCGGTCCGGGACGCCCTCGCGGGCGCCATCACCGACGACGTATGGGTCGTGCGCGAGAAGGTATGGCACGTCGTGGGCGTACCGGTGCTCGACGTCGGCGAGATCATGGGCGCCGTGCTCTGGACGCACGAGCTCGGCACCGCGGACCTCGAAGCCGCTTTCGCCGGTGCCGACGTGGCGGCCGCGCTGTACCACCAGCCGCCCGACGGTCCGCCCGTCGTGACCGCCGCGATGAAAGGGGCGGGCGACGCCAAGGAAGTCACCGCCATGCTGCTGCAATCGGCGGCGGACCTGACAGCGGCGCGAAAGGACGGCCCCAAGCTGCACGCGCCGATGGAGCTGGAGGCGGGTGGTAAGACCGCTCCCGCGGCGCTGCTGCCGTTGCCCGGTCAGGCGGGCGAGGCCTACGGCGCCGGACTGCTCATTCTTGCGCCCGCGGCCGCCGCGCCCGCCGAAGGCGCTCTTGACCTGGAAGACACGACGGCGATGGGCCTGTTGGGCGGCGCGGCGCTGGCCTTGCTCCTGGCGCTGTTGCTGCCGTTCGTCGACGCGCGTTCCGTGCGGCGCCAGATCGACGAGGCGCACGCGGCGGCCGCTTCCCTTGCCGCGGCGGCCGGACGGGGCGCTGGCCTAGGCCTGGGTGTCGGTAGCAGCGGCGGCAGCGGCCCGCTCGGTGCCGCGCGCGAACCGCGTCCAGCGTCGGCGCTCGCGGCGGTCACGCCCGCGGTGGCCGCCGCGGCGGCCGCCGGCTCGTTCTCGTCCTCGTCCTCCTCCTCTTCCTCGTCCTCGTCCTCGTCCTCCGCCCCGGAGCTTGGGCGCTCGCCCGGCGGTCTATCGGCCGCGACGAAGCCGGTGGGCGCCGGGTCCGCCACGAACCCACCGCCTCCCATGCCCGAGCCGATCCTGGCCTCGTCGGAGCCGCCCGGGAGCCTCACGAACACCGTGGTGGAGCCGCCGGCCCGAGGCGCCGGCCGCTCGCTCCTTGGCGGCCCGACGCCGTCTCCCGCCAGCGACCACGCCCTCACCGCGCATCCGCCACCTCCGCCCCCGGCGTCTTCGGCCGGCCGGGCGGGCCCGGCGCCGCGTTCGCCGCTCGCCGCCGCCACAGCCGACGACGCCGCCCGTCACGGTGGCAAGCCGGGCGTGCACCGCGCGACGATCCTGGGCCCGGCGGGCGTCTCGTTCTCTCCCCTCTCCGAGCCGCTGCCTCCCACGGCGCGGGCCGCCGCGCCGGACCCCTATGCCGCCAAGACCATGGCCTACGATTCCTCTGCGCCGCCGCAGCCGGACCCGGAGGAGATGGTGGGCGACCGCACCGTCGTGTCCAGCGTGTCGGAGGTGCTGGCGCGCGCCTCGACGGACGGCTCGTCGCTCGGCGGTCGCAGCCCCGGCGAGGAGCTGGGCCTTCGCGGAGGAGGCGGCGGCGCGGGCATGTCGGCCGCCGACGAGGCGCGCGAGGAGGACCTCCACTACCGCGAGGTCTACCAGCAGTTCATGGCGATCAAGCAGCGCTGCGGCGAGCCGATGGATCTGACGTACGACCGTTTCCTGGATCGCCTGCACTCGACCAAGAAGTCGCTGCTCGAGCGCTACCAGTGCCGGACGGTGCGCTTCTCGCCATACGTCAAGGCCGGCAAGGCAGCGCTGAAGGCCACACCGGTCAAGTAATCTCAACGTTGGTGTCGCCCCTGACGGGCCGTTGCAGCGTCGGCCGCTGCCCCCGCGCCCCGCCCGTTCGCCGCGCGCGCGCTCGGCGCGTGAGCCGCTAGTCCCGAGGGCCGACGAGCTCCAGCAGGCGGTCCAGCTCGTCCAGGGAGTGGTAGTCGATCTCGATGCGCCCGGCCTTGCCGCGGTGAAGAATTCGTACGCGGGTCCCGAGCCGTCGCGTCAGATCGTCAGCCAGTCGTTGCACCTGCCCGTCCGTGCTCGCCGCCGCCGCCACTCCCGCCACCCCCGCCGCCGCCGCCGCCCCGCGCGCCGTCGCCGCTTTGTGCTGGCGCACCAGCCGCTCCACCGCGCGCACGCTCAGGCGGGCGTCGACCGCCTGTTGCGCCAGCAGGGCGATGGCCCGCGCGTCCTCCAGCCCCAGCAGCGCACGCCCGTGGCCCGCGCTGAGCTGTGCCGTCGCCAGCAGCTCCTGCACGCGCGCCGGCAGGCCCAGCAGTCGCATGGCGTTCGCAACCGTGCTTCGGTCCTTGCCCACACGCCGCGCGACCTCGTCGGTCGAAAGGCCGCGCTCGCCCTGCACGCGCCTGTACGCCTCCGCTTCTTCGATGGGGTCCAGGTCGGCGCGCTGGATGTTCTCCACCAGCGCCATCTCGAAGGCCTCGGCCGAGGAGACGTCCTTCACCACGAGCGGCACTTCGAGCAGCCCAGCCTTCTGCGCCGCGCGCCAGCGTCGCTCGCCGGCGATGATCGTGAACCCGGTGCCCTCGCGCCGCACCACCAGCGGCTGGATGAGCCCCTGCTCGCGGATCGATTCCGCCAGCTCCAGGAGCGCGGCCTCGGCGAAGCGCTTGCGCGGCTGCGCGGGATTGGGGCGGACGTCCGCGATCGGGCAGAGGAGATAGTCGCGCTGCCGCGCCGCGGCCGCCGCTCCCGCCGCCGCCGCGGCCGCCGCCGCCGTCGCCGTCGCCGTCGCGCCGCCGCTCTCCCGGTCCGCGCCGCTGCGCCCGCCGCGCGCGCCCGCGCCCGCCGGCTCGGGGATCAGCGCCGACAGCCCCCGCCCGAGCACCTTGCGCTCGCTCATGCCGCGTGCCTCCGGGCCAGCTCTTCAGCCAGCTGCAGGTAGCTCTTGCAGCCTCGCGAATCCACGTCGTACAGCAGGATCGGCTTGCCGAACGACGGGCTCTCGCTGAGCCTGATGTTGCGCGGCACCACCGTGTCGAAGACCTTGGCGTGGAAGTACGAGCGCACCTCGGTCTCCACCTGGCGCGAGAGGTTGTTGCGGCCGTCGTACATGGTCATCAGGAAGCCGTCGATCTCCAGCGCCGGGTTGAGCGACGCGCGCACGCGCTCGATTGTATCCACGAGGTGCGCCAGCCCCTCCAGCGCATAGTACTCGCACTGCACCGGGACGATCACGCTGCGCGCGGCCGTGAGCGCGTTCAACGTCAGCAGTCCGAGGCTCGGCGGGCAGTCGACGAGCAGGTAATCGAACTCATCGCGTATCGCAGCGAGCCGGTCGCCCAGCTGGTACTCCCTCCGCTCCATGTTGACGAGCTCTATCTCCGCGCCGGCCAGCTCCTGCCGGGCGGCGAGAAGCGTCAGGTTCCCCAGCTCCGTTTTGCACAGCACCTCGCGCGCGGGCGTGCTGCCGAGCAGCACGTCGTAGGTGCCGCGGCCCACCTTCCCAGGAGGGTATCCGAGTCCCGAGCTTGCGTTTCCCTGCGGGTCCAGATCGACGAGCAAGGTGCGATGCTCAGCCGCGGCTAGGGAAGCGGCGAGGTTTACGGCGGTGGTCGTCTTTCCGACGCCGCCTTTCTGATTGATTATCGCGACGATACGCCCCATGAGCCCTGCGCGCGCCCCCCCCGAGCGGAGGCCGACGTTTACCACAGCGCGCACGCCCGCCGATAGAACTTTTTCGATCTTTTTCACGCGCCTAACAAAGCAGATTCACCACTGTTTCACGCCCGGAGCGGTGTCTGCCGAGCGTCTTTACCGCGAAAATTCTTGCTCAGCCTACATGTAGGTTTAAAGTGGGTTTATGTAGGATAAAACTCACCTTAGAACACACGGGCCGCGACGGTAGGTGCGGCACGGGGCTCCGGCGCAACCACAAAGCGCGCTCAAGTGCGGACGAGACGGGGAAGGAGGCAGGCGCAGGTGAAGGAACTGTATGGCCCGACGCTGTGGTGGGACCGGGTGCGTGGGCGCGCGCCGGAAGTGCTGCAGTTCCACCGGTATTACCTCGAAGCCGCCGAGCCCGGACAGCGCACGCGGATGATGGTGCCGGTCGTCGAGCCGGGCTCCTACGACGACTACGACATCAGCGAGATCGAAAACCTGTGGCACCGCCTGGGGCGCGCGTGGGCGCAGGCCTGGGCGGCGTGGCGCACGTGGGCGGCCCTTCCGGACTGACCGGGTGCCGCCCTCGCGACGCGGACTTCAAACCTGAACCGGACGACGAAGAAGGAGAGTCACCATGGCCGGCTACAACAAGCGTTACCGCAGCTTCGAGGATTTCGAGCGCGAAGAGCTGAACGACGGGTTGACGCTGGAGGACCTGCACGAGAACCTCTTCGATTTCGTGGAGGACCTGGAGGTTCGGGACGACGAGGGCGATGCGGCGGAGCTGCCGTTCTGATTCCGGTCCCAAGACGTTCGTCCGCTCCGGCCGGCAAGTCAGCCGGACCTCAGCCGGGGCTCCGCCCTGAGCCCCGCAGCCGAGTCTTGGGCCCGGTTCTAACCAGGCGTGCCGCTGCCGCTGTTGCTGCCGCCGGCGGGCGGCGCGGGCTTCTTGTTGTTCATCATCTCCTTGAGCACGGGGCTCACCTGGAAGGTGAGCACGTTGCGCTCGGAGATGGTGATCTCCTTGCCCGTCTGCGGGTTGCGTCCCTTGCGCGCCTTCTTGTGGCGGACGACGAAGTTGCCGAAGCCGGAGATCTTGACCTTCTCGCCCTTGCCGAGGGTCTCCTTTAGGATCTCGAACACCAGCTCGACGAGCTCGGCGGCCTCCTTGCGCGAGAAGATGCCCACCTGCTGGTGAACGCCTTCGACGATGTCCGCCTTGGTGATCGTCATCTCCGCATCTCCTGCGCCGCCGGCCCGCCGTCGAGGAGGGCGCGAGCCTTCCCCGTATACGCTCGCCGCGCGCCGCTTGTCAAACCGAAATCCGAATGAAGTTCGCCCGGTAGCCGCGCGCGCACGCTCGCGCACGCGCTACTTCGTGCCGCCCAGCACCACGTCGATCTTGCGGTCCTTGCTCCAGTCCGCCGGGTCGACGGTGCGCGTCACCGGCGGCGCGCCCTTCACCCGCACCTCCAGCGCGTGCGGCCGCCAGATGGGCAGATCCTCGATGGTGCGCGGCGTCTTTCCCACCGCTTCGCCGTCGACGAACAGCTCACCCCCGGACGGCTCGCTGTCGACGGCGAGGTCCCCGAGGAGGGGCACCAGCTTCGCGTCGTACGACGCCGCCTCGCCGCTCTTGATCTTGAACTTCTTCGTCCAGGGCTCGAAGTACTTCAGGCGCACCTCCAGCACGTGCTCCTTGCCCGCGGTCACGCGGCTGATGACGGTGGGCGAGCGCACGCCCACGTCCTCGCCGTCCAGCAGCACCTGCGCCTTGCGCGGGTCGGAAGTGACGCGCACCGATCCCACGCCGCCGCCCGACGACGGCGACGACGCGCGCTTCGACAGGTAGCGCATGGCGAAGAACCCTCCCGCCAAGGCGCCGGCCACCAGCACGGCCAGCAGCAGCGCAATCAGCGCCGTCTTCACCGCGGAGGCGCCGCCGCCCGCGTCGGCCGGCGCGGCGGCTCCGCCGCCGTAGGCCACCGGCACTAGGTCCGGCCGCCCGGTCGCGGGCGCGGGCGCCGCCGCCATCGAGGCGCGGGGCGGCGCCCCCGCCGCCGCCGGCATCGAGTGGTGGGACGGGTGCGCGACGCCCAGCGGCCCGGCCGCCCCCGGCGCGGCGGCCACCGGTGTTCCGGACTCCTGGATCGTGGCCATGCCCTCCGCGTCGTCCCTTGGCGGCTGGACCCAGGTGCGGTGCTCGAGGTCTTCCTCGGACAGGGACGCCTCGGGAATGGTGGGCCGCGCCGCCTCGTAGGAGCTGGTCGGGATGTCCTCGGTGTCGCCGCTGCTGCCCGGTGTCAGCACCGGGATGGCTCCGGACAGGGGGCTCTGCGTGGGCGAGCGTCCCGCCGGCGCGAGGCCGGCGCGGGCGGGCGGCGCTCCCACGGCCGGGGCCGGTTGTGGCTTGGGCCCGGAGCCGGCGGCGCCCGACTCGCCCGCCGCCGGTGCGCCGCCCGTCCCGGGCCACTCGTACGTTCGGTTCGGGTCGGTCCCCGGCGGCGGTGCGACGCTGCTCGGGAAGCCGAGCACCTCCCCTTGCTGGCGGCGCATCTCTACCAGCGCGGAGGCGATCGCGGCCTTGTCCACGACCGTCGCGTCCTCGTCGCTGTCCTCTTCGAGCGACGGCACGGCGCCACCGAGGGATACCGACACGGGGAACGGCGTGGCGTCCTCGGCGTCCTCGGAGCGCAGGTCCCGCCGCACCCGCCCGTCAGCCGGCAGCCCCGCGCCCGGGGCGGCGGCACCGCCCATGACGCCGCTCGGCCGGCGCCCGGCCTCCGCGCCACGCAGCGCGGCCGCCTTGCCCGCAATCTTCGCCGCCGCCGCCGCCGCGGGATCGGCCGGCGCGCCGGGCAGCTCGCTCAGACGGAAGAGCAGTGAGCTTTCGCGCGACACCGCGTCCCCCGCCCCGGCCGCGGGGAAGTCTTCGGTGGTCGTGTCTTCCTCTTCCTCAGGCTCCGCGTGGGGCGCGCCGACCAGCACCCCTTGCACCGCGCGCACGAGGTCGAGGCGGTTGAAGTCCCCGGCATCGAGCAGGTACTCGCCCAGCTCGGCCGCCATCTCGGCGGCGTTCTGGTAGCGCTCGTCGGGGCTCGCGCGCACGGCCGTCATGGCGATGGCGGCCAGTTGCGGGGGCACGTCGGTGCGGACGCGCGTGATGGGCGGAACGTCGCCGCGGCGCACGCGCTCCATCAGCACGTTGTGGTTCTCTTCCAGGAAGCACATCCTCCCGGCCAGCATCTCCCAGAGTACGATGCCTAGGCTGTATACGTCCGTGCGGGCGTCGAGGTCGCCGCCCTTCGCCTGCTCGGGCGACATGTAATAGTACTTGCCCTTGATCACGCCCGCCTCGGTCTGCTGCATGCGCGAGCGCGCTTTGGCGATGCCGAAGTCGACGAGCTTCACGTCGCCCTCGATCGACAGCAGGACGTTCTGCGGCGAGACGTCGCGGTGGACGATGCCCAGCGGGCGCCCGGTATGGTCGAGCTTCGAGTGCGCGTAGTCGAGCCCGGTGGCGACCTCGTGACAGATGAAAGCTGCCGCCGACGCCGGCAGGCGGTCGCTACGATCGGCCAGCGTCTTGAGCATGTGGAAGAGGTCGCACCCTTCCACGTATTCCATGGAGATGAAGTACGTGCCTTCGATGCGGCCCAGGTCGAACACCTGCGCGACGTTCTGGTGCGTGAGCTGGACGGCGAGCTTCGCCTCCTCGATGAGCATTCGGATGAACATTTCGTTCTCGGCGAACTTCGGATGGATCATCTTGAGGACGAGGCGCTTCTCGAACCCGCCGATGCCGCGGGCGACCGCGAGGTAGATCTCGGCCATGCCCCCGACGGCCAGCCGCCGGAGCAGCCGGTAGTTTCCGAACTTCTGAAGTCCCGGCTCGCCGCCCGTGTCCGTCAACGGATGTGCTCCGTCGTCGTGATCTATCAATTCTAAGCCGCGCGCTCGTCCAGGCCAAGGAATGTCACGGCGTTGGCAAACAGGGCCCGGGCCGCGGCGTCGGCGGGGACGGCGGCGCGGGCCAGGGCGCGGCCGATGCGCGGCAGGGCGAGCACGTCGCCGGGGCCTACGCCCAGCATCGAGCCCAGACATAGGCGGTCGGCGCCGTGGCGGGCGACCAGGCGCGCGGCCGCCTCCGGCTCGAAGTCGGCCGGATGGATGCCGAGCGCCGCGTGGGTGCCGCGGCGGCGCGCCTCGCGCAGCGCCGGGAGGTTGGCGTGCGAGAAGCACAGCCGCTCGGGCGGGAGGCCGGCGGCGGCGGCCACCGCAAGGGCCCGGCGCAGGGCGGCGGGACGGTCGTGACGCGGCAGGCACACGAGGGCGGGGAGGTCGTGGGCGGCGGCGAGGCGGAGCTGCAGGGCCAGCGCTCGCTCCTCTCGCGGACTGCCCGTGCCGGGGCCGATGCCGCCGACGGCGACGACGCCCTCGCGCCGGAGCAGCTCGGGCAGAAGGTCGAGCGCGGCAGCCACGCCGGGGGTCTCGGCGAAGCCCGGTGGCACGCCCGGGGCGAGCCAGGCCCGGATGCCGGCGGCGCGCAGGCGCGGGGGCTCGCGCTCCACGAGGCGCAGCAGGCGCTCGGCGGCTGGATGAACGGCGACGCCGCTGCCCGCGCCGCTGCCGCCACCGCCGCCACTGCCGCTGCCGCCGGCCGGTCCCGCGCTGGACGGCGAGGCCGGCGCCGGTCCCGGGTCGTGCAGGCAGACGAGGGCATCGGTGACGCCGAACCAGGCCAGGTTTCGCAGGTCGTCGTCGGGGCGGAGGTCGGACTCGAGGTGGATGTCGAACAGTCGCGCCGCGGAGGCGGTCATTCCTCGTTGGCCGCGTCGCCGCCGCCCTCGCCGCTCCCGCCGCCGCCCGCCGACTCGTCCAGAAGCGCCATCGTCAGGGCCAGGGCCTTGCGCGCTCGCTCCCGCAGCTCCGCATCGGTCTTCAGACGCTGCGCCGCCAGCACCAGCTCCTCTTCGTGGCGGCGGCGCGTCTCGTCGAGCTGCGCGACCTTGCCCTCGAGCGCGCCGCGGTCCGCGCCCAGCGCGTCGATGCGCTGCTGCAGCTCGGCGATCTCGGTCTTGAAGCGGTCCTTCTCGTCGGCGGCGCGCTCGATCTCGCGCCCCAGCCGCGCCTTCACGCGTTCCAGCTCCTGGGTCGTCTCGCCGACACGAGCCGTCAGCTCGCCCACCTGCGCCTTGGCCTCGTCCAGCGCCGCCTCGCGCTCGGCGAGGTCCTTGCTGAGCGTGCCGATGCGTTCCTGGGCGCGGCCGTCCGCGTCGGCGCGCTCCTTGGCAGCGGCCGCGAGCGCCCCTTCCGTCTCGCTGCGCAGCGCCGCGAGCGCCTCGTTCTTCTCGTCGCGTACCTCTTCGAGCGCCTGCTCGTGGAACTCCTTGAGCTGCGCCACGTAAGCCTTGTGCCGCTCCTCCTCGGCGCGCCGCTCGTTCTGGTGCCCCTCGTCGGCCTTGGCCAGCGCGCGCGCGTGCTCAGCGCGCAGCCCTTCCAGCGCCTTGCCCTGCTCCTCTTCCAGCTGCGCGATCTTGCGGGCGTGGCCGGCGTTCAGCTCCTTGAGCTCGGCGGCGTGGGCGCGCGCGGCCGCGGTTTGTCGCTCCTCGGCTTCGACGGTCGCGGCGGCCAGGGCCTCGTCCTTCTGGCGCGTCAGCTCGCCGCGCAGGTCCGCCAGCGCCGCCTCGTGCGACTCGGCGTTGGCCTCAGTCTCGCGCCGGTGCCGATCCTGCGCGGCTTGTCCCTTCTCCGCCTCCTGCTCCAGGTCCGTCTTGCGGCGCGCCTCGGCGGCGGCCAGGTCCACCGCCAGCTGCTCCTCCAACGACTGCACCGCCTGGGCCCGGGCGCGCGCCGCCTCCTCCAGCTCGCCCTTGCGGCGGGCCTCGGCCGCCGCCAGCAAGTCCTTGCTTCGCTCCTCGGCGTCGGCCAGCTCCGTGCGCTGCTTCTGCGTCAGCTCGGCCAGTCTCTGCGCGTGCTCCTTCTTGAGCCGCTCGATCTCGCCGCGCAGCTTGTCGGCGTCTTCGAGCGCGGTGTCCAAGTCGGCGCGCATCTTGTCCATGCGCTGCTTGTCCTGGGCGGCTCGCTTGGCGGACTTCTCCTTCTCCGCCGAGTACACCTTCACCATCTCGTTGGCGGTGCCGTGCTCGCGCTCCACGTGCTTGAGCTGGTCGCCGAGGCTGGTGTTGTCGGCCTTCAGCGACTCGAGCGAGTCGCGCAGGTCCAGGAGCTCCTGGTCGCGCCGGTTGATCTGGTCCTTGAGGCCCAGGATCTCCTTGTCGCGCTCGGTCAGCGAGCCGCGTAGCGTCAGCATCTCGCGCTCGCGCCCGGTGGCCGAGCCGCCGATCTCCGCCTTCGCCGAGGCGGCGCGTTTGCGCAGCTCGGCGTTGTCTTTCTCCAGCGACTCGACTTTCTGCTTCAGGAAGCGCAGCTCTATCTCGTCGACGGCGCCTTCGCCCGCTTCGCCCTTCGCCGCCGCCGCCGCGCCGGCGTCGTCCTCGTCGTCCTCGCCGTGGTCGTCGCCGTCGTCAGCAGGGGCGACGTGCCGGGCTGCCGGACGCGCTTCGTCGGCGGCCTTGGCGGCAGCCGCCGGTCTGCTCTCGGGTGCCGCCTCGTCCAGCTTGCCGGACGGACTCTCCTCGTCGTCGCTCGCCTCGCCGGCCGGCGTGTGCGCCGCCGCAGCCGGCTCGTCGTCGTCCTCTTCCCCTGCGAGGTCGGGCGCCGCGGCGCCGTTGCCGCCGCGCGCTCGCTCGGGCGCTTCGGCGCGCGCCTGCGCGGCGGCCCCGAACGCCGCCGCCAGCCCGGCGGCCTCGCTCGACGACGGTGAATGGAATTCGCGCGTCGGGGGCTCGACGGCGCGGTCCAGCGCGCTGTCGCGGCGGGCGCTGCCGTCCCCCTCGCCCTCGGCGCCTTCGACCTCCTCCTCCACCATGTCGTCACCGTCGAGCACCTCGACGTCGTCCATGTCGAGCGACGCCGCGCCTTCGTCCTCGTCCGCGGCCTTCTTGGCGCCGCGCCCCGCGGCGCCGTCGTCTGCGCGGGCACCGCCCTCCTCGGCGGCGCGCGAGCCGCTCCCGTCCGCACCGCCTCCGGCGCCGTCGGGCGCGTCGGGCAGCTCCACGTACGGGCGCAGCTTGGCGCGAAGATCCGCGAACTCGAAAGGCTTGATGATGTAGTCCTCGGCGCGGGTCTTGAGCTTCTTGTGCGTCTCGAACGTTTCAGGCGTTGCTTCGCTCGACATGATGATGAGCGGGATGTCCTTCAGCTCCTTCGCCTTCTTGAGCTTGTTGCAGACGGAGTAGCCGCTCATCTTCGGCAGCTCGACGCAGAGCAGGATCAGCTTCGGGGACTCGCTGCGCGCCAGGTCGATGGCCTGGTTCCCGTCAGGAGTCACGACCGAGCGAACGCCGAACGGCACCAGCGACTCGGAGAGCGAGCGTGCGAACTCCTCGTCGCCGTCCACGATCAAGAACGTCTGCTGCGGCATTCGCGGCCTCCGAGCCCGGACGGATGCTAAGGGCGCTCGCGAACCGCAATCCTAGGGCCGCGTGGATTCGCTTGTCAATCAAACCGGTTGTCTCAATGCTTGCGGCGCATGGCGGCGCATGGTTTCGTGTCGCTGGACAATCCGCGCTGCCGAGGAAAGCCCATGCGCCCGAACGCTCGTTTCCCGCCGTCGTCCCGCCTGCTCCGGCTCGCCGTGACCGGCGCGGGCACGGCCGCGCTCGTCGCGGTGGCCGGCGGGCCGCGCGCGGCCGACGCTTGCTCGGCGGAAGGACCCATCACGGCGTTGGCGCCGGGCGAGGCGCGCGCGGACGCCGCCACAGGCGACGGACTTCTGGTCGTGGGGCTGGGCGCGCCGGCCCTGTTCCGCGACGACGACGGCAGCGCAGTGCCCCTGGGAGCGGCTGACGCCACGGGCGTACGATTCTTCCCCGCGGCACCCTTGCTGGAGGGCGTGCCGTACCGCGCCGAGGCCGGCGGGTTCATCGCCCATTTCTCGGTCGCGGGCGGCGCCGATGCGACGCCCCCCACGTTTGCCGGCCTCGAGGCCGCGCAATTCATTCTGGAATGCTTCGCGCCGTTGAACACTGACTGCGAGGACCCCGATAGCCCGGTCGGGCGGCTGATGCTCACGTACACGAACGCCACGGACGACCGCACGCCCGCCACCGAGATCCTCTACCGCTACGAGGTGTACGACCAGGCGGCGCCGGCGATGCCCCTGGTCGCCTTCGTGCGGCCGGGGTCGTCGCCCTTCGTCGAGAGTCCGGCGATCGACGCCTACGGCTATTCTTTCGAGCCGATCGACTTCCCATTCGTTCCGATGGGCCGGTACTGCGCGCGAATCGTCGCGTCGGATCTGAGCGGAAACGAGGCCGGCGGCGACGTGCTCGCCTGCGGCGAGATCGTCACGGTCGGCGCGTGCGACGTTCCCGGCAGCGACGGTGGTGTCGGCGGTGGTGACGGCGGCCCGGCGGGCGGCGGCGACGGCGGCGGCGGCGGCGGCGGTGGCGGTGGCGGCGGGCGCGGCGGCTGTGCCTGCGCGGTCGCCGGCGTCGCCGCCGCTCGGTCACACGCGTTCTGGCCCTGGGCCGGCCTGGCCGGCGCGGGCCTCGCCGGGCTCGCCTTCGCGCGCCACGACCGGCGCGGGCGCCGGCGGAGCTCCGGGCGCGGCCACCGCTAGGGGCGCAGACCCGGTCGCGCGCGCGCCGGCGGGCGCCGCCCCGCCGCTCTTCGCGGACGTGCCCCCGGCGGCTGCTTCGTCTTCGCCGCCGCGGTCGAGCCCCGTCACGGACAGGAACGTGTGGTAAGCGCCCACGGCCGCCGAGTAGATGGCGGCCGCGGCCATCACGTAGAGCGCGTACTTCAGCACCACCGCGAAGTAGATCGCTACGTCGGGCCGGGCGTTCGAGCGCGCCACGAACCAGCCAAAGACGCAGACGACCGAAACGACCAGGCAGGCCCCCAGGCCGCGGACCACCCACTTGAACACGATGGGCCGGTGCGCCCTTTCTCCCCGACGCGGGCGAGGCTATAGTGCACAGCGAGAAGAGAGGACGCAAGGTGCAGCCAGCCGTTTTCGTGGCGCTGGGGGTGGTGGCCGGCGCCGCCGTGGTGGTGACCCTGACGCGCTGGCGCGCCCGCCGTCTTCTGGACGCGGCGACGCGCGATTCGGAGGCCCTCCTGGCCGCCGCGCGCGGCAATGCCGAGCGCCTGCGCCGTGCCGCCGCGGACGCCGCTCGCGCCGCCGTCGCGTCGGAGCGGCGCGCCGCGCAGCGCGAGGCGGACGAGGCCCGCGCCGAGCTCGCTCGCCACGAGGAGAGCTTGAACCAGCGCGACACCCTGGCGGCGGATCGCGAGCGCACGCTCGCCGAGACCGAGGACGAGCTCAAGCGCCGCGCCGAGGGGCTGACCGCGCGCGATTCGCAAGTCGCCGGTCACGCCGAGCTGACCGAGCGTACACGCAAGCACGAGCGCGAGACCCTGCTGGTGAAGGCCGAGTCCACCCGCGAGGAGGTCGTACACGCCTTGGTCGAGGAGCTGGTGGCCAAGGCGGAGCACGAGATCGATCTGTTGATGCGTCAAGAGGAAAGCGCGCTGGAGGCCGACCGCGCTGCCCGGCACGTGATGGGCGTCGCCTGCGAGCGCCGCGACGCGGGGCTGCAGACTGGCAAGGTCTCCGGCGGCCTGCCGTTGTCGCTGGAGGGGGCGGCGCGGCTCACGCGCGGCGATCGGCCGCTCCTGGCCGCGCTCGGCGACATCGTGGGCGTCAAGCCGGTGCTGGCCGAGTCAGGCGACATGATCCACTTCGAAGGGCAGGATCCGCTGGAGCGCGAGGTCGCCAAACGCGCCATCGAGTTCGTGCAGCGCCCCGAGGGTGCGCGCGTCGGCCCCGCCGGGCTGGCGCGGCTCGTCACCGACATCCGCGCCTTCCTCGAGACCGACATCATGAAGCTGGGGGAGCAGGCGTTCCGCGAGCTGCGCCTTCAGCCGGCGCAGAAACCCATCACGCGGCTGGTAGGCGTGCTGAACTGGCGGTTCAGCTTCGGCCAGAACCAGTGGAAGCACGCCATCGAGACGGCGTGGCTGGCGTCGATGATGGCCGACGAGCTCAAGGTCGACACGATGCTGGCGCGGCGCGGAGCGCTGCTGCACGACATCGGCAAGTCGATGACGCACGCGATGGACGGCGGGCACGCGGTGATCGGCGCCGACTTCGCGCGCCAGTACCAGGAGCCCGAAGTCGTGGCGAACGCCATCGGTGCGCATCATGGCGAGGAGCCGCCGAACTCCCCGATCGCGCGGCTGGTGGCGGCGGCCGATGCGATGAGCGGCGCCCGTCCGGGTGCGCGGCGCGAGAGCACCGACGTGTACGTCGAGCGCATCGAGGGCCTCGAGCGCATCGCCGGGTCGATGCACGGCGTAGAGGCGGCGTTCGCGCTGCAGGCGGGGCGCGAGGTGCGCCTGTACGTCGCGGCGGGCCGCGTTTCCGACGCCGACGCCGTGGAGCTGTCGCGGGCGGTCGCCGACAAGATCGAGCAGGAGCTGACGTATCCGGGGCAGATCAAGGTCACCGTCATCCGCGAGACGCGGGCGGTCGCCGTCGCCGGATGAGCCCGACCGCCTCGCTCGGCACGATGGAAGGGGCGGCGCTCGCGTACCTGCGCGCCAAGCTGAACGCGGCCCAGGGAAGCCGTGTGCCGCTGGGCGCCGTGTGGGAGGCTCTGCGCAAGGTGGCGCCGGTGGCGCGCGTGAGCGTGGCAGTGCTGGAGCGTGCGCGGCCGCTGGCGGCGGGCGGCGCCGCCCGGAGCGCCGGCGGGGCGTTCTGTTTCTACGGCGTGGGAGCGTCCGACGGGGTGGTGGATTTGGCCGAGCCCGGCTTCCGCGCCGAGCCGGACGACGATCGCAACGTGGCGCGGGTGCTGGCCGGCGCGCCCGCGCTCGTGCACGCGCTCGCCGCCGAAGCGGGGACGCGCGGGGCGGTAGACCGCACGCTCTGGATGAAGGGCATCCGTTCCACGGCGGTGTTTCCGCTTGCCTGCGCGGACGGGACGCTGTTCGCAACCATGAACGTCGGCTCCACCGCGCCCGACGGGCTGACGGACGGTATCCGCCCGCTGCTCGCCGCCGCTGCGGGCGAGCTGCAGGGGCCGCTTTGGCGGGCGCTCGGGGCGGCGCGGGGCGCGGCGTAGGGGTGCGCCCTGAACGGCGTGCGTGTGCTTCCGGCGGCCCGCGGGACCTGCTAAGAACGAACGATGTGGAGGGGGAGATGACGGCAAGCGTGGAAACGGGACGCTGCGTGGCCGTGGCGGACGACGACGCCGGCTTCCGGGAGTTCGTCGCCGAGGCCTTGCGCTTCGACGGGTTCGACGTCGTAGAGCTGGCGGACGGTGCCGAGCTGTTCGACTATCTGGCCGCGGTCCACATGGGGCGCCGGCCGCCGCCCAGCCTGGTCATCTCTGACGTTCGCATGCCCGGCTTCGACGGGTTGGAGATCCTGGACCTGGTGCGCCAGTCCGGCACCGGCACGCCGGTCGTGCTGGTGACCGCGGCCGGCGATGCTCCCACGGCGGACGAGGCGCTCCGCCTCGGCGCTGCGGCGCTCGTGCGCAAGCCCGTCGGCTTGCAAGACCTGTTGCAAGTCGTGCAGCGCGTCAGGCTCTGACGGCAGCCGGTCAGCAGTTGGCGCCGGCAGAGCCCGGCGCGCAGCACGTGCTGCTGCCGCAGCAGCAGACCATGCCGTCGCCGCGCGCGACGCAGTTGTTCGAACAGCTACCGCACGTGGCTGGGTTGGCGAGACCCTGGCACGAGCCGAAGAAGCAGCAGACGGCGCCGGCGCCGCACGAGGTTCCGTCGGGGGCGGGCATGCTGCTGCACGTGCCGCCCGAGCAGGTGTCGCCGATCGTGCAGGCGTTGCCGTCGTCGCAGCCGGCGCTGTTGGGCGTGTAGGTGCAGCAGCCGCCGCCGTCCTGGCCGTCGTCGGTGCACGGGTTGCCGTCATAGCAGGCGCCGGTCGGCCCGCAGTCCCCGGAGCACGACGCGCACGTCTCACCGCCGTTGCAGGCGCCGTCGCCGCAGACGGGGGTCGCTCCGCAGTCGGCGGTGCAGTTGGCGGCGGTCTCCATCGCGTCGCAGGTGCCGTCGCCGCAGCAGGGCGAGCAGTCGGGTGTGGTCGGTCCGCACGTCTCGCCGCAATCGCAAAGGTCGTTGTTCGCCGAGGGGCCGCAATCGGCGGGGCAGTCGCAGCTTGTTTCCGCGCCGTTGCAGGCGCCGTCGCCGCACGTCGCCGTGCAGCCGGTGCAGCCCGCCACGTCCAACTGGCAGCTCGACGTGCAGGCGAGCGTGCCGCCGCTGCAAGCGCGCGTGACGCACGTCTCGGTGCCGAGGTTGGCGCCGTCGCACGCCTCGGGCGGCTGCACCGCGCCGTCGCCGCAGACAGAGACCGCCAGCGTGACCGTTACGTCGGTGCGGCCGCCCAGACGCAGCGGCGTCTCGGCGCTGCAGCCGGCGCCGCCGGCCGGCGTGCTGCCGCGCGCGATCACGCACACGACGATCCCCCCCTCGACGCCGTCGTGCAGTCGCAGCCCGAAGCTCGCCGGCAGCGTCACCTCGGTCTCCCCCGTTTCGGGAACGCGCACGGTCCCCGTCTCCGTCTCGTTCGTGAACGACACGTCGAAGCCGGTGATGCCGGTGAACCCCGCGCCTTCCACCGTCACGACCACGCGCGTTGCGCCGCACGCGGCGAGCATGGTCGCGGCGGCCGTTGCCGCGGCCGTGGCCGCGCGGCGCGCCAAGGCGTGTCGTCGCCTGGTCGCTGCCATCACATCCCGTCGTAATGGTAGTCGTACCAGCCCAGGTCTGGCCGTCCGGGCTTGACGACGAGCAGCACCACCAGCACGACCGCCGCGCCGATGGCGACGGCCCCGGCCCCGGCGCCGATGCCGATCCAGAGCCCGGCGCCGCCCTTGCGGGGGGCGCGCGCCGCCGCGCCGCTTGGGCCGAGGGCGACCGCCGCCTCGGCGCGCTTCAGCATCTCCTCCGCGCGCGCCCGCAGCTCCGTTGCAAGGTCGGCGGCCAGCGCGCTGCGCAGCGTGGCGGCTGCGCCCGCGTCGTCGCCCGCCGCCAGCAGCGCCTCGCCGAGCCCGGCCAGGAGCGCGGCGCTGGTCGCGTCCTTCTGCGCCGGGTCGTCGGCGAGGTGCACGGCCAGCCCGCGCACGAAGGCCACGCGAGCGGCGCTGACCTCGGCCGCCGCGAGCTTGGCGCGGCCCAGGGTCGCCAGTGCCGTCGCGAGGTGCCCGCGCACCTTGGGCGCCGCCTCGTGCGCGGGCGCCGCCGCCAGGAAACGTTCGTACGCCGCCGCGGCCTCCGCGTAGTGGCCCAACTGGTGGTGGCAGCGCGCAATGCCGTACGTGGCCTCGACCGCGGGGTCGATCGCGAACGCGTTCTCGTAGGCGGCGAGCGCCTCTGCGTACTTGGCCTCGGCGTAGAGCTTCTGCGCGGCCTCGTACGTGGCGCGAAAATCCGGCGCGGCGGCGTGCGCGCTCCCGGCGGCCGCGAGCACGAGCAACGCCGCCAGCGTCGTGCCGGCGCGCGCGACGTGGATTGCTCCCCTCCCGTCGTCACCGAGGCGGGCGACGAGGCGACGGTTGCCCCGTGTCTGTCCCAGCAGGGGACATGTGGGCGCTTGCGCCACGTCCCGAGGATACTGCACGGCGCGGCGCCAGACCAAACGATCAGCCGCCAGCGCCTGCGCGCCCCTTGCCCGGCGCGCGCGCGGCCTGCCTAGCAGTCGAGGGCGTCGATGCCCCACGCGCAAACGTCGCAGTAGCCGTCGCCGTACCACTGGCAGGGGTCCGTCCCGTCGGTGCAGCAGTAGCTGGGGTCCGAAGCGCCGCAGTCATAGTCCGCGCCCCAGGCGCAGCCCGAGTCGCAGTAACCGTCGCCGTACCAGCCGCAACCGTCGTTCGGGTCGCCGCAACAGTCCGTTCCACCGCCGCCGCCGCTGCCGCAGTCCACGTCCGCGCCCCACGCGCAGCCCGTGTCGCACACGCCGTCGCCATTCCAGCCGCACGGGTCCGACGCGTCGCCGCAGCAATCGCCGGTGCCGCCGCCGCCGCCGCCGCAGTCCACGTCGGTGCCCCAGGCGCAGCCCGTGTCGCAGACGCCGTCGCCGTACCAGCCGCACGGGTCGGTTGCGTCTCCGCAGCAGTCGCCTGTGCCGGTGCCGCCGCCGCCGCCGCTGCAGTCGGGGTCGGTGCCCCAGGCGCAGCCCGTGTCGCAGACGCCGTCGCCGTACCAGCCGCACGGGTCGGTTGCGTCTCCGCAGCAATCCGTGCCACCGCCGCCGCCACTACTACCGCAGTCGGCGTCGCACGTCAGCAGCTCCGGCAGCGTGCAGATGCCGTTGCCGCAGCCGCAATCCTCCGGGCAGATCACGAACTCGTACCAGGCGTCGCAGGCGCCGTTGTAGCAGCCGCTGCCGCCGCCGCCCTTCGAGCCGCCGCCCGACGTGCAGTCGGTGGCGCAGCTCGCCGACGTCTCGCCCGGATTGCAACGGCCGTCCCCGCACACGACCGTCGTGCTGCCGCCGCCGCCGCCCGCCGCCCCGCCGCAGTCCGCCGCGTCCCAGCCGTACGTGCCGCTGCAGTCGCAGGTGCCGTCGCCCGCCCAGCCGCACGGGTCGGTCGGGGCACAGCACCCGCCGCCGCCGCTTCCGCCGCCGCAGTCCACCGCGTCCCAGGCGAACGCTCCGCCGCAATCGCACGTGCCGTCGCCGCCCCAGCCGCACGTGTCGGTCGCCGAGCAGCAGGACGATCCGCAGTCGACCGGGCACGTGGTCAGCTCGCCCGCCTCGCACAGCGTGTTGCCGCAGACGCCTCCCGTGCCGCCGCCGGCGCCGCCGCAGTCCGCCGCGCAGGAGCTTCCGCTCTCGCCCACACCGCATACCCCGTCACCGCAGGTCCCCGCCGCCGCGCAATCCACGGGGCAGTTCGTCATGCTCTCGGCGCCGCCGCACGTGCCGTCGCCGCACCATCCGCTCGTCGCCGGCGCGCAGTCCTCCGGACAGCTCGTGGGGCTCTCGCCCACCTGGCAGCTGCCGTTCCCGCAGACGGGACCCGCCGTGCAGTCGGCCGGGCACCCGGCGGGCGTCTCGCCGCCGCTGCAATCGCCGTCGCCGCAGACCGCCGGCGCGCCGCAGTCGATTGCGCACGTCGTCGCGCTCTCGCCGACCTCGCAGCTGAAGTTGCCGCAGACGGCGCCCGTGTCGCCGCCGTTCTCCCCGCCGCGCGCCGATGCGCATCCCCCGGCACCGCCGCCGCCCAGCGCCACCGCCACCACCATCCACGAGCCAAGACGAAGCGCGCGATGCATCGAGCCTCCAGGGGCGGGTCCGTCCCGCCGCGGCCGGGCTATCGCAAGGGCCGTGCCGCACCGCCGCCGCCGCGGCCGCGCAGCGCAGAAGCCCGCTCCGCTTGGAGATCCTGTGCGCGTGGGCCGCGGCCCGTGCGGCCGCGCGCTGGGGACTGGCAAGTCCTCCGGCCGGGATTTCGTCTCGTGCAGGCGACAGTCTGCTCAGCTGGCCAGCAGCAGCACTTCGCACTCCAGCCCCAGGTACAGCGCCCGCATCGCGTCGACGTGGCTCTCGGGGCCCTTGGTGCGCGCCGCCGCCAGCAACGCACCTATCTTCGCGGGCGTCGTACCCACGCGGTCCAGCACTGCGTGCTCTCCCGGCGTCAGGCGGAAGCGCTCCACCTCCGCCGTCCCCGCGCCCTCGACGCGCCTCACGGTGCGGTCCTGGTACGCTTCCAGGTGCGCGCTCAGCTCGGCCACTTCGACGCCGGCGCGCACTCCGTCGGCCAGGATCTCGTAGGCGTCGAGCCCGAGCGGGAACATGTCGCGCGGGCAGCTCCGCCCGCGGTAGTAGCGGTAGCTCCCCGCCCGCCAGCGGAAGAGGTCCGTCAGCTTCGCTTTTACTTGTTGTACCAACAGCGTGAACAGCCGCACCGGCGACAGCGCCTGCATGTGAATGAGCGTTGCCCCCAGGCGCCCCTCGTGCAGCGGCAGGAGCTTCAGCGCGGCCTCCAGCGTCTCGCGCCGCAGCGCGCCGCGCTCCACCAGGAACTCGCCGAGCAGCTCGCGCGGATTGTTGGAGCCGACGAATTCCGGGCGCCCGTCCACCAGGTACACTTCCTTGCGCACGTCGGCGTGCTCGAAGATGAGCAGCCCGCTCTCGCGCGCCTCGGCAAAGCGGTGGAGCACGCGCACCATCGACACGCGCGCCAGGTCGCCGCGGAAGTCGGGCAGCGGCGTGCGGTCGGTCTCGACGAGGTCGGGGTCGGGCATGTGGCGCGAGAACTCGGGGACGTCGCCGACGCGTTTCCACACGCCGGGCTCGATGCGCACGCGGTGGTTGGGCGAGATGGCGCCGGTGACGAGACGCTCGATGATGCCGGCCAAGACGAACTCGCCCAGGCTGTGGCCTTCGGCGTCGCGCACCTCGAAGAGGTCGCGGTCCACCAGCGGCGTGGATTCCTCGCGCAGCGCGCCGCCGCCAGCGGCACCGCCGTCGCCACCGCCCCCCTCGGCGGCGTGGCTTCCGGCCGCGCCCGCGCGGCCCAGGCTGGCGGTGGTGGCTTCGGCCACGGCGGGGGTGCTCGACGGCTCGACGGCTGAGCCGCCGCGTGCCGGGGCGGACGGGGTGCCGGCGGCGCTGGCGGAGACGCTGCGGGCCATGCGCTCGGACTCGCCCACGTCCGTGGGCGGCAGCGGCGTCTGGTCGCGGTCCGGCGCGATGCCCAGCACGCGCTTCACGAAGCCCGCCAGCTCCTCCGGCAGGGGGGCCGCTCCCCCGGCGCCGGCGTTCACTTCCAGGAGCGCTTCGCGGAAGGCGCCCGCGGTGGCGTAGCGCTCGTCGGGGTTGCGCGCCAGCGCTTTGCGCAGCACGCCGTAGAGGTCGTCGGGGATGGCGAGCGGGTCGCGCGTGAAGCCTTGCGGCCGCGCGTCGCGGATGGCGAGAAGCGTGGACAGCTCGTTGTCGCGCGCGAACAGCGGCCGCCCGGTGATGAGCTCGATCAGCACGACCGCCGCCGGAAACAGGTCCGAGCGGTGGTCGATCTCGCGGCCGGCGACTTGCTCGGGGGAGAGGTAGCCGAGCTTGCCCTTGAGCGCGCCGGTGCTGGTGCGCGCCACGCGGTCGGTGGTGCGGGCGATGCCGAAGTCGCCGAGCTTCACGTCGCCCGACATCGAGATGAAGATGTTGGACGGCGAAATGTCGCGGTGCACGAACTGCAGCGGGTGACCTTGGAGGTCGGTGGCGGCATGCGCGTAGTCGAGCCCGCGCAGCACCTCGCAGATGATGTGCACGGCGAGCGGCGTGGGGATGGACATGTTGCGGCGCGCCGCGCGGCGCAGCAGCCGCGCGCAGTCCACGCCCCGCACGTGCTCCATGGCAATGTAGTAGCGCCCGTCGACGTCGCCGAAATCGAACACCTGCACCAGGTTCGGGTGCTGCAGCAGCGAGGCGATCTTCGCCTCGTCGATGAACATGTTCACGAACTTCTCGTCCTCGGCGAGGTGCGGCAGGATGCGCTTGAGGACGACGGGCTTGGCGAACCCGTGCTGTCCGAGGAGGTTGGCAGTGAAGATCTCCGCCATCCCGCCGACCGCGAGGCGGCCGGTGATGACGTAGTTCCCGAACCTCTTCTCCCCCTTCCAGTCTTCGGGCACGCGCGACGCAGTATACAGGTCTGGCGCGCCCTAGCTCAAAGCCGTTCGGCGCGCGCCAGGGCGGGGGCCAGCTCGGCGCGCACTTCGGGGTCGCGCTCCCCGGCGGGGGCCGGGGCGGCGGCGCGGCGCAGGGCGGCGGCGGCCTCGGGGCCGCCCAGCTCGCCGAGGGCCCAGGCGGCGGTACCGCGGACGACCGGCGCGGCGTCGCCGGCGAGGAGGGCGGCGGCGACGGGCACGCCGGCGGCGCGGGCCGCGGCCCCGCGATTTCCCAGCACG
>DASYRF010000013.1:0-12670 GCA_036004705.1 Myxococcota bacterium | reverse complement strand
GCTCCTGAATCTCATCTTCCTGCCCGGCTTTTCCACCGCGCGCCAGGTGTCGTCGGTGTCGGGCCGCGGCGTCGGCATGGACGTCGTGCGCGAGGCCATCGTGCGGCTGCGCGGGACGATCGACGTCGAGAGCGCGCCGGGGCAGGGCACGCGCTTCCGTCTGAAGCTGCCGCTCACGCTCGCGATCATCCAGGTGCTGGTGGTGCGGGTGTCCGGCGAGATCATCGCCGTGCCGCTCTCGTCGGTGGAGCGGACCATCCGCGTGCCACCCCACGCCATCACCGAGCTCCTGGGCGAGGAGGTCGTGGACATGCAGGGCGAGCAAGTGACGCTGGTGCGTCTCCACGATCTGCTGGGCATGGAAGGGGAAGCGTGGCGCGCCGAGGACCTCACCGAGGTGCCGATCGTGGTCGTGCACATGTTCGGCCGCCACTTTGGCCTGGTCGTCGACCAGCTCGTCGCCTCGCAGGATATCGTCATCAAGTCGATGGGCGATCTCCTGGAAGAGGTGCCGCTCGTCGCGGGCGCCACGCTGTATGGCGACGGCTGCATGCTGATCCTGGACGCGGGTGCCGTGGTGGAGCGCGCCCTCAGCGGCGCCACGGGGCGGCGCTCCGGCGCGGAGCCTGCGGCGGGCGCGGGCGCCTTCGGCAGCGCCGGCTCGGCGGCAGCCGCCTTGGCGACGGCGGACGAGGCGGCCGCGCATCGCCCCGCACGCCGCCGCGTGCTTCTCGTGGAGGACTCCGACATGACGCGCCGCACGATGCGAAAAGTGATGGAGCAGGCCGGCCTCGCCGTCACCGAGGCGCGCGACGGCGAAGAGGCGCTCGCGCTGGCGCGGCGCGAGCACTTCGACCTGGTGTCCACCGACGTCATGATGCCCCGCGTCGACGGCTACGAGCTGACGCGCGCGCTGCGCGAAATGGAGGCGTACCGCGGCACGCCCATCGTCATGGTCACGGCGAAAGGCGACAAGATCGACCGCGTGCGCGGGTTCGACGCCGGCGTGGACGACTACCTGGTCAAGCCTTTCGGCAAGGCGGAGCTGCTGCGCGTGCTGGGAAAGTACCTCTGATGCAGGTGCTCCTGCTCGCCACGGATCCGGTGTGCCGGCGCGCGCTCGAGGTCCCGCTCGCCGCTGCCGGCCACGCGGTGCTGACGCTGGACGATCCGGGCCAGGTGCTCGCGGCGATGCACACCCACGACGCGCGCTTGGCGGTGCTGCCGGCGCGCCTGTACCCAGGCACGGGCGCGCAAATCTGCGAGCGCATCAAGGACGGCGCGGCCTTCCGCGGAGCGCGCGTCGTCATCTACGGGCCAGATCCGGCCGACGCGCAGGCGGCGCGAGCCGCCTCCGCGGACGGCTTCGTGCAAGTGCCCTTCGCCCCCGCGGAGCTGCTCGCCGAAGTAGGGCGCCTCACCCGCGAGCGTAAGCTGGTGTTGCTCGCCGACGACTCGCACCTCATCCACAAGCAGCTCGTGCCTTCGCTGCAGGAGGCGGGCTTCGACGTGGTGGAGGCGTACGACGGCGTGGAGGCCGTGCGCCTGGCCGGCACGCGCCGCCCCGACGTGGTGGTCACCGACATCGAGATGCCGCGCCAGGACGGCTACGGCGTATGCCGCGCCCTCAAGAGCGACCCGGCGCTGCGCGCGGTGCCGGTGCTGATCGTCTCTTCGAAAGGGGAAGGGCGCGACATCGAGCAGGGGTTCGAGGCCGGGGCGGACGACTACCTCGTCAAGCCGGTCGCCCCCGACGAGCTTCTCTCGCGCATCGAGACGATTCTCGGCGGCATCGAGATGCGCGGCCGCGAGCACATCCTGGTGGTCGACGACTCCCCGCTGGTGCGCAACCTGGTGGTGCAAGCGCTCACGCGCCAGGGGTTCGAGGTGTCGACGGCCAACGACGGGGCCGAAGGGTTGGAGCGCGCCGTGGCGCTGGGTCCGGACCTCATCATCAGCGACTACGACATGCCGCGCATGAACGGCTTCGAGCTGGCACACGCGCTGAAGCGCGACGAGCGTACCCGCAAGGTGCCGGTGATGATGCTCACCGCGCGCGACACCACGACCGATCGCGCCAAGACCCGCGCGGTGGGGGTGAGCGCCTACCTGGTCAAGCCGTTCAATATCGAGAAGTGCGTCGTGACGGTGGAGCGTATCCTGGCGGAGAAGCGGCTGCGCGCCGAGCAGGACGCCATGAAGTTCTACCTGAGCGCGGGGGCCATGGAGGCGGCGCGCCGGCACGCGCGGCGGCGCAAGGCGGGCGGCCCCGCGCTGCTGGCGGAGGACCGCACGATGACCATCCTCTTCAGCGACATCGTCGGGTTCACTAATCGGTCGGCGCGCACCCCGCCGCCCAAGGTGGTGGAGATGCTCAACGCCTTCTTCGACGAGATGTGCCCGGTCATCGCCCGTCGTGGCGGCAGCATCGACAAGTTCATCGGCGACGCCATCATGGCGCTGTTCGACGAGGGCGACGCGGGCGACGGCCCGCTGCGTGCCGTGGCGGCGGCGCTGGAGATGCAGGCCGCCGCCAGCGCCTTCAACCTGAAGCACGGCGGCGACCCGGTGCTCATCCGCGTCGGGCTCAACACCGGCAACGTCGTCTTCGGCGAGATCGGCTCGAAGTACATCCGGCGCGACTTCACCGTCATCGGCGATGCGGTGAACCGCGCGCAGCGCATGGAGTCGAACGCGCCGCACGGCGGCGTGCTGGTGAGCGAGGAAACGTACGCGCGCGTGCGGGAATGCGTGGACGTGGAGGCGGTGGAGGTCAAGCTGAAAGGGATCGAGGGCGGCGTGAAAGCGTACGTCGTCAAGCGCCTTACCGCGGAGCTGCCGTCTTGAGCACGGCCGGCGGCGGCGGCGGCGGCGCGGGCGGCGGGCGCGTGCTGCGCGTGCTGATAGTGGACGACTCGCATTTCATGCGCGGGGCCATCGGCAGGGCGCTGGAGAGCGGCGGGCTGGTAGTGGCCGGCGCCGCCGGCGACGGGCTGCAGGCCGTGGCGGAAGCTGCCCGGCTGCGCCCCGACGTCATCACGATGGACGTGAACATGCCGCGCCTCGACGGGGTGAGCGCCGTGCGCCGCATCATGGCGGAGTGCCCGACACCCATCGTGATGCTGTCGGCGTACACGAAGGAAGGCGCGCAGGCGACGATGGAGGCGCTGGCGGCGGGGGCGGTGGATTTCCTGGCCAAGCCGTCGGGCGAGGTGTCGGCCGATCTCGCGACGGTCGTGCCGGTGCTTCTGGAGAAGGTCCGTGCCGCTGCCGAATCGCGCCCCAGCGCCGGGCCAGCGGCCGGCGAGATCGCGGGATCCATCCGCGGGCGCAAGCAGTCGGTGCGGCCCGAGGACCTGCGCGCCGGGAAGGCGGCGCCGCGCCGCATGAGCACGCTGCAGATGGCCGGACAGGACACGCGCGTGGTTTGCATCGGCGTGTCGACTGGCGGGCCAGCCGCGCTGGCGCGCGTCATCCCGCGCCTGCCGGCCGACCTGCGCGCGGTCATCCTCATCGTGCAGCACATGCCTCCGCAGTTCACCGCAGCGCTGGCGGAGAGGCTGGGCGCGGAGAGCGAACTGCTGGTGCGCGAAGCCGTGACGGGCGAGCGTTTGACGCCCGGCAAGGTCATCATCGCGCCGGGCGACAAGCACATGGTGATCGGTTCTTCGCGCAACGTGGTGCTGACCGACGAGCCCGAGGAGAACGGTTGCCGGCCCTCGGCAGACGTGACGATGCGCAGCGTGGCGGCGATCTACGGCGCGCAGGTGCTGGGGGTGATCCTGACCGGCATGGGGCGCGACGGCGCCTCGGGGATGGCAGCGGTGAAGGCGGCGGGAGGGGCGACCATCGCGCAGGACGAAGGTACGTCGGTCATCTTCGGCATGCCGCGCGCCGCCATCGAGCTCGGCGTCGTCGACAAGGTGCTGCCACTCGACGTCATCGCCGAGGAGATCGCCGAGTGGGGCTAAAGCGGTCCCAAGACTCCGGCTGCGCGGCGCCGGCCCGTGTCAGAGAATCGTCGCTTCGAGGTGCTGGTACGCTTCGTTCAGCAAGCGCATCCGCTCCTGGCCGGCGGGGTTGACGTCGGGGTGATAGAGGCGCGCCTGCGCGCGGTAGGCGCGCTTGATGGCGTCGCGCCCCGAGCCGACGGGCACGCCCAGCAGCCGGTGGTAATAGACGGCGCGTTCGCTCAGGCCGTAGCTCCGGGTATCCATCCGCCGCGCATACTGCATTGGTGCCTCCTCCCGCGCCGCGCCCGCGGCGTCTGTAGTTATTAGCCTACATTGGCCTACAGGCTGGTCAAGAAAACGAAGGCGGAGCGCACGGGCCAGGGCGGGCGGGCGGGCGGGCGACTACAGCTCATCACGCCAGTCGGCGTGAGCGAGAACGTACTGGCGGACCATCGCACGGTGACGGTCGCTCATGGCGGTGAACGTCAGGGCGAACTGGCTGGAGCCCACGTCGCGCGTGACGCGCGCGCGCGCCCAGATGGTCTCGGCCTCGTGATAGCCGAGACGGAACTCTAAGTCGCACTCCTCGCCCAGATGATCGGGCTCGATGAGCCGCTGCACCAGGATGCCGGTCTCGGAGATGTTGCTGGCGCGCACCATGTGGCGCACGCCGCGGATGATCTTGTTGAGGTAAGCGTCGAGCTCCACACGCTTGCCGCCACGCTGATCGAGGGAACGCATGGATCCATTGGACGGCGCGCCGGCGCACCGCGCAAGTTTTCGGCCCCGTCCTCATGTTCCGCCGGGTGCTACTCCACGCGCGGGGCGCACGGCGCTTCCACCGGAGCGGCGGTGTACAGGCGCGTGCCGGCGGCCACGCGCAGGCGCGCGCCGCGCCACGAGACGTGCCGCACGAACGGCGCCGCCGCCCAGACGGCGACCAGCGCGACGTCCTTCAGCGGGCCGAGGGCCAGCGCTGCGGCGAGGCCGCGCGGCCCACGCAGCCGCCACCACTGCGTCCCGTCGCGCAGCATGGTCAGTCCCACGCCCCACGCCAGCACCAGCGCGGCGGTCAGCGGCGCCACCCCCGGCGCTCCGCGGCCGGCGATCTGCTCAGCGGCGAGCGCGGCGAGCGCGGCGATGGCAACGGCGGCCGGGCTCGTCAGCGGCTCGAGTGCATAAGCCGCGGGGGCGAGCCGGCTGCGCAGCACGCTCCAGCGCAGCTGCCGGCGCACGAAGGCGACCGGGCTCGTGCTCGCGCACACGTTGCGCACCACTTCGCCGGACACACGCACCGCGAAGCCCGCTTCCTGGAACATCCGTCCGATGACGTAGTCCTCGGCGAGGAGGCTCGCCACGCTCTCCAGCCCTCCCAGCCTCTCGAAGACGGAGCGGCGGAACATCATGCTCTTGCCCACGACGACGGCGCGGCGCGCCACTTCCTGCGAGGCGGCCACCGGACCGGCGATGGCGCCGCAAAGGTGCAGGTTCTCGAGCGTGGCGCCGAGCGTGCGCTCACCCGCCCCGGCAACGAGGTTGGTGACGAGCCCGACGCGCGCGTCGGGCGCGGTCAGCTCGGCGACCATGTGTGCGAGGTAGTCGGCGCTGACGGCGACGTTGGAGTCGCTCACCACGACCACGTCGTTGGCGACCGCGCCGAGCATGGCGCGCAGGTTCGACACCTTCGGGTTCAGGCCGCGCCGTCCATCGTGCACGACCAGCCGGCAGGGCACTTCGGGGTGGCGCGCGCGCAGGCGCCGCACGACCGCCGCGGCCGGGTCGGCCTCGCCCTCGACGCCGAAGACGATCTCGTAGACCGGGTAGCGCTGCGCGAAGAAGGTGGCGAGGTTCGCCTCCAGCGCGTCGTCGGCCCCGCAGAGGGGCTTGAGCACCGAGACGGGTACCGGCACCTCCTCGGGGCCGCCCGCCGCCCGCGCACGGGCCGCAGTGGCGGCGCGCCGGCGCGCGCCCGTGACACGGAAGACCGACGCGGTACAAAGGGCCGTTGCGGCGGTGCAGGCGGCGATGAGCGCGAGCGCGATGATCACGTTCCCTCCTGCGGCTGCGGCGTGCGGAACACCAGGCCCCACAGCGGAAAGCTCCAGCCGAAGTAGACGAGCGCCTGCGTGACGACGCGCGCGGCAGGGTAGGACACCGGCGTGAGCGTCACCAGGAGGTGGAAGCCGAGCGCGTTCAACGCGAGCGCGCCCGCTTCCACGAGCGCAAACTGCGCCCCCTGGCGGGCGAGCGCGCGTGATCGATCGCGGAACGCGAACGACTTGTTGCCGAAGAACTGGACGGCGAGACCGGCGGCGAGCGCCGGGACGTTGGCGAGCGCCGGCGCGAGGCCCAGCGCCTGCACCAGCAGGCAAAGCGCCGCCAGATCGGTCGCGGTCGCGAGCAGTCCGACGGCCGCGCTTCGGACCAACGTCCACCGTCTTGCCGTGGTCGGTCGCCCGTCCATGCCGGGAGACGTAGCGAGAACCGTGCCGCGCCCGGTCGCGGCCCAAGTGCGCGGATCCTCGCGCGCGGCCACCTGCCAGGTGCGTGGTGCGCTTCCGGGTGCGGCGCGCGTTACGCACCGCGGCAAGGGGCGGCAGCGCGACGAGGGTCGAGGATTGGTCTCGTCCCCGAGCAGCGCCACAGCGCGGCGAGGGTCCGGGGACCGGTCTCAGTCCCCGAGCAAAACCACGAGAAGGACGATCAGCAAGACCAGCCCGATGGGCGCGGCGATGACGACGGCGAGCGTGACCTTGCCGCGCGACAGCAACTCGGCGTCGACCGCGGCGTCGGCGTCGGCGAGCTCGTGCAGCTGGCCGTCGATTCGGGCGATGTCGGCGTCGCGCGTGGCGACGGCTTCGTAGGCGGTCGCCAGCGCGGGCGAGCTGGCGCGGGTGCCGACCAGCACCTGCCCGGCCTCCTGCGCCGCGGCGCGCCGGCGCTCGTCCTCCACGCCGATGCGCGTCTGGAACTCGCCGAGGCGCGCCGTGACCTCGGCGGCGTGCGTCTTGCGGGTCGCGACGATGTCGGCGAGCGTGCGTGCCCGCCCCGCCGACTCCGTCTCCAGCGCCTGCAGCTGCGCCGCCTTCTGGGCGACGGGCTCGGCCAGCTCGGCGACCGTCTTCTGCGCTGCCGTGAGCGCTGCCTGCGCGGCGGTGGTGTTCTGGCGCGCTTGCACGATGTCGGCATGGAGCGCCTGTGCGTTCGGCGGATTGGTCAGCAGCTTCTGCTCGGCCTCGTGGATGCGCCGCCCCTCCGCGTCCATCCGCTTCTGTGCGTCGCTCGCTTCCTTCTGCGCCACCTTCTCCTGCGCGCGCAGGCTTCCCAGCTCCGCTTGCACGACGGTGGTCGCCTCGCGCGACGCCATCATCGCTGCCTGCGCCTCCCTCTCCTGCTGGTCCAGCGACGCCTCGCGCGCGGTGTTCTCCTTCTCCACCTCCTCCCGGCGGCGCTCGAGGTCCTCCTTGCGCTCGTCGGTCTCGCGCAGCCGCTCCCAAAGCGGGCCGAGGTCCGGTCGCGACAGCTTCGCCACGTAGGCGGCCTCGCCCAGCGCGGCGAGGTCGACCGCGCGCGCTGCGCTCACGGTCTTGTGCTCCACCTCGAGCGCGCGCCGGTCGCGTCGGCGCTGCGCCGAGCCGGACGTCGAGTTGAAGAAGTACTTGAGGGCGTAGATATAAGCTCCCGGAAATCCTACAGGCGCGCCGGTGGTGCCCGGCGCCTCGGGCGGCGGCGTTGCCTCCATCTCCGAGGTCTTCAGCGCCACCTGGCGCGAGACGTCGCCCGACGCGTCCGCGTCCGCGGCCATAGTCGGGGCGACGCCGATTGGCGGGGAGGCCGGGCCGCCGCCCACCGCCGCCCCTGGCGACACCGGCGCGGCGAGCGCCGCCGCGGCGACTGCCGCCTCGATCTGCATGGCGGAAGGCGGTCCCATGTCGATGACCGTCTTGGCGTCCGCGTCGGGCTCGCCCGCGGCGCTGTGCGAGGCGGCGGAGGCGCGTGCTGTGGCGCGGGCAGTCGCCGGCGCCGCCACCGGCGCGAGAGTGGCCGGTGGCAACGTTCCGGCCGCGCGCAGGGTCTGAACGGATGGGACTCCGAAGGCCGTCTTCTCCAGATTCACGTCCGGCGCGCCCGCCGTCGCGACGCCCGCGGGAGGCGCAGGGGCCGGCGCCGCGGCCGCTGCGGCCCGCGCCGCGCTCGTCATGGACTGCGTCGCTCGCGCACGCGGCGCCGCGGCCGGAGCGGTGGACGGCGCTGGTGGCGCGGATGGGGCGGCCGCAGCCGGCGGCGCAAGGTCGGGCGCAATGGCGGTAGGGGTGGCCGGCGGCGGAGTCGGAATGTGCAGCGCCGTCTTGGCCGGGATGGGCGGCGGCTTCATCTGGCTGAGCAGCTGCCCCTTCGGCGCCGGCTGTCCGAGCATCGTGCGCTTGGGATCGGGCGTGGCGCCGACCGCGGTGTTGCACCGCGGGCAGACCGACGCCGCGGGTGGGATGCTGGCACCGCAGTTTGCGCAGTAGACGGGCGCAGCCATAGGTTCGCTCGCCCCCACACGCACGGGTGAGCTTTGCCACCATATCCCATCGCCCCGCGGCTTTGAAGTCCCGCGGCCGGTGCGCGGCCGCGTGCTATCCTGCCCGACGCGATGGCGCCCGGAGCTCCCAGCGTGCGCGACTCCCTGCTGCTCCGCCTTTTCGAGACGGTGAACACCAACGCGCTGAGCCGCGTGATGGGCCGCCTGGCCGGCGTGCCCTTGCCGCCGCCTGTGCTGCGCGTGCTGGCCGAGCGCTTTGCCGCCCTCTACGGCGCCGACCTCACCGAGATGGCTGAGCCACTGATAGCCTATCGAACGTTTGATGATTTCTTTACACGCCGGCTGCGGCCCGGGGCGCGCCCGCTGGCGGCCGGCGCGCCGCTGCTGTCGCCGTGCGACGGCACGCTGGGAACCTGCGGCACCGCCGACGGCGGCGCCCTCTTGCAGGCGAAGGGCCATCCCTACACGCTGGCCGGCCTGGTAGGGAGCGACGCCGAGGCCGCCCGCCTGGCCGGCGGCGCGTACTGGACCATCTATCTCGCGCCTCGCAATTACCATCGCGTGCATTGCCCGGTGGACGCCTGGGTCGACGGGTTCGTTCACCTCCCCGGGCCGCTCTTCCCGGTGAACGCGTTCGGCGTGCGCGTCGTGGACGGCCTCTTCGAGCGGAACGAGCGCGTGGTGACGTTGCTGCGCGACGCGCAGGGGCGCCGGCTGGCACTGGTGATGGTGGGCGCCTACGGCGTGGGCAGCATCGAGCTGTGCTTCACGCCCGACCGCTTTCGCGCCAACCGCGGCGGCGGCGCCGCCGGGACGGTGCGCCGCTTCCACGACGGCGCCGCGCCGCGCCTGGCCGCCGGCGACGAGCTGGGCGTCTTCCATCTGGGCTCGACCGTCGTGCTGCTCGCCGAGCGCAGCCTGGCGGCCGGGGTCGCAGCGGCGCCGGCGGGGTCGGACGCCGCGCCGGGGTCCGCGCCGCCCCTGCGCGAAGGGGCGGCCGTGCGTATGGGCGCGCCCCTCGCGTTCCCCGCTTGATGCGCCTCTCGCAAGCTGGCGCGGCCGTTCTGGTGCTGGTGGGCGTCGCGGCCGGCTGTGGCGACGGCGACGACCCGCCGCCGCCGCGCTCGGTGGCGCTCTACGTCGTGGACGGCCAGCCCGACGCCGTGAACCTCGCGGTCAACGACCTCCACCGCTACCTCGAGACGATCACAGGGCGCCCGGTACGCCTGCTCGTCGTCGACCCCGCCTTCCGGTTGGACGACATGCGCAACATCGCGGAGGAGGGCGCCGTGCTGGTGGGCAACTTCAACGCCGCGCGCACCGTGCTCGGGCTCGGCGACAGCGGCTTCGCCGCGCTCGCGCCCGAAGGGTTCGTCCTGCGCCGCGCGGCAGTGTCGGGAAAGACACTGGTGGCGGTCGGCGCCGGCGACGCGCTCGGTTTGCAATACGCCGTCTACGACCTGGCGCGCCGGCTCGGCGTGCGCTTCCTCCACCCCGAGACCGAGCTCGTGCCCGCGCGCGGCTTCTGCCCGTTCCCCAATCCGCTCGACGTCAGCGCGCGCCCATCCTGGCCGGTGCGCGGCTTCCACTTGGCGCTCGGGCACCCCACCGAGCTCGTGGAGGCGTTCCTCGTGAACGACGCCACCTCGCTTGCCTACGCGACGCGCTACGTCGACTGGCTGGTGAAGAACGGGCAGAACTGGGTGGAATGGCCGCTGCTCGACTCGGTGCCGCCCGCCGCGATGTTGGGGCGCGCCTCGTCGGTCGTCGATTATGCACACCTGCGCGGGTTGCGCGCCGTGCCTGTCGTCAGCTTCGTCTCCAACGAAGAGAACGCCTACCGGCTCGTGTCGGGAACGATGGTGGGTGACGTGCGTCTCCAGATCCAGGCCGAGCTGGACACGCTGATGGTGGTTCCATGGGACGCCGTGGCCGCCACCATCGGCGCACGCAGCTTGGAGCCGGGCGGCGACGAGGCGGAGGTCGTGGACTGGATGAACACGGCGGCGGCGCACCTGGGCGATCGCTACGGGGTGCCCTTCTTCGCCGTCGACGAGCCGGGCGACGCCGGCACGGTCGACTCGAGCGTGCGCTACTACGACTTGCCGGGGCTGGCCGACCCGGGCGTAGGCGCGATGGTGCGCACGGTGATGTTCTATGGCCTCGACGGGCCGGCCCCGGTCTACGGCGAGTCGGACTTCGGCGCGCAGGCCGCGTTCCTCGACGCCAACGGCGGCGTGCGCGCGCTGCTCTACCAGCCGGAGACTTCGTGGTGGCACGCGCTGGACATGGCGGTGCCGCTGCTGCTGCCCGTGTACCTAGACGCGCGCGCGCGCGACCTGGCGAGACTAGCGCCGGCCGCCGCCGATGGGACGGTTCTGGGCGTCGTGCCTTCGACATCGGGCGGCGAGTGGGGCTACTGGCTCGGCGACTATGTGGCGGCGGCGACGGCCTGGGACGTGTCGCGGCCCTGGCAGGACGTCGTCGCCGAGGCCTACGACGCGCTCGGGGGGACGGCGGCGGCCACGGCCGCCGCGGTGGTCACGGAGCTCGCCGCCGAGCAGGCGGTGAAGCTGCGCGACGGCGGCGGCATCGCCTGGCTGGCGGGCGAGGAGGAGCTCGACGCGGTGGAGACGCTGACCGGAAAGACGCTTCGCCCGGCGCGGCTCTCCTTCGCGGCCTTGCAAGGGCGCAGCGCGGCGGAGCTGGATGCTTTCGAGGCGCTGACGCTTGCCGCGATCGACGGGCTTGCCGCCGACTACGGTGCCTTCGAGGCGCGCCTGGAGACGGACCCGCCCGGCGACGGCGCGGCCGCGGGCGCGGCGGACCTATGGAGCGAGCTCCATGACGGCGTCACGATGCTGCGTCTGCGCGCCGAACACACCGGACGCCTCTATCGCGCGGCGCTGGCCGCAGCGCGGGGCGCGCTGGCGGCGGACGCCGGCACGGCGGCGGCGCTGCGAGGCCAGGCGGAGGGCTGGCTGGCGCAAGGGCGGGCGATCACCACCGCGGCGGCGGCGCTGGTGGCGGCCCGTGAGGCGCACTACCGCTACCCGCTGGCGCTGTCCACCGGCGGCGCCGCCGGCGTGCCGGCGCCCAACCCGACCGTTTACCCCTACCGCGCGCTGGCGCGCACGCACGACGTGTTCTACTGGGCACGCCGTGACGAGGAGGCGGCCGCGGCCGTGGCCGGCACGCCGCCGCGGCCGTCGCTGATCGTGTCGCCGGCGCACGCGCGTCCGACCGCCCTGGTGACGGCCGACGCCGCGGCGCTGGCGGGCGCAGGCGGGACGCTCTTCCATTTCGCTTTCGGCGACGGCAGCCCGCCGCGCGCCGGCGACGCGTCGAGCGCGCAGCACCCCTACGTGCTGGCCGGGCAGTACTCGGTCGAGCTGCGCGTCGACGCGCCGCTCGGCGGGAGCACGACGTTCGCCGCGAACGTGGCGGTGGTGCTCTACGAGCTGGGCATCGCCGGCGTGACGCCGGCGCTGCCGTCCGCCAGCCCCGAGGCGGCCGCGCTGGGTGCTTGGCTGGAGGCGTACGTGCCGGAGTTGGTCATCGGGATCACGGCGCTCAACTCGGGCGTGCTGACGCTTGCCCTCTCCGAGGACCGCGACGGCGACGGCGTGGCCGACCCCGGAACGGTGGCGTTCCTCCCCAGCGGCTTCGTCAGCGCGGTCGGCGGCAGCTTCGTCGTCGCAGGCGACGCCGTGACGCTCGACGTCGGCGAGGCAACGGCCACTGCGCCGGGGCTGGCGCTGGTGCTCGGCGATCCGGTGGTGTCAGGGACGCTCGACTCGGTCGTCGCGCCCGCGCGCATCGACGGCGGTGCGCTCAGCGGCGCGGTCGATACCGGCGTGCTGGCGGCGCTGGCCAGCGCCGCCGGGCTGGCCGCCCCGGGCGAAGGCCTGGCGTTCGTGGCGAGCGCCCTAGGCTTCGACGAGGCCGACCCGCCGCCGTCCGTGATGCTGGAGCTCGACTTCAGTGCGGCCCTGCTGCCGGGGTCTTGAGCGCGGCGAGGCGTGCGTTGGCACGCGCGCGCTCCGGGGCGAGGCGCCAGGCGTCGGCGGCCGGAGAGAAGACGCCGGCGTACCAGCCGGCGGCGCCGGCGCGCGCCTCCCCGCCGAGCTGCCAGCGGAGCTCCGCCACGAGGACCGCCGCCCAGGGGCCGAGCGTGTCGGCGTGGGTG
>DASYRF010000012.1:0-9623 GCA_036004705.1 Myxococcota bacterium | reverse complement strand
TGTGCACGAGCCGCACGCCGCGCAGCCGCCCGCCCGCCCCGGCGCGCAGCCGCCCGACGTCGGGAAGCTCGATCTTGTGCGCGTCACCCACGATCACGGCGTCGACGTGGCCCTTGCGGTCCACCAGCAGGCCCATCTGCCGGCCGGTCTGCGCGGTGAATGCGCACAAGGACTCGGCCAGACCCGGCGACAGCAGCAACGCCGGATCGCTGCGCCGCCAATAGACGCGTTCGAGCTGATGAAGAAGGCTCGGCTTGAGGCCGGCCACGTTGCCGAAGATCTCTTCCAGGGGGGCTCCTTGGGGCAGTGGTTCCGCGCGGTTCCGCCGCACTCATAGCGGGCCCAGGGCGCGTGTCAAGCGCGGGTGACAGCCGGCCTGGGGCCTCGCCACCCCACGTCCGATCGATGGGACGGTCAAGCCCGCGCGCCGAGCGCCGCGCCTCAATGATTCCAGTCGCTTGGGGCCGGTGGGGGGTCGGCACGGGACTTGTAACGTGTGGGTCGGAGGAGGGCTCCCATGGGCTCGGGCACAGGCGCGGGGGTCGCGGTTGGAAGCGTGGCAGCACGGATCCTGAGCGACGCCGCGGGCTGGCGCCGGGGGGCGACGACGGTGCCGGAGATTCGCCTGCCCCGTCCGGTGGACGACGATCGCGCCGATGAGGCGCCCACCGACCATCACGTCCTGCCGCCGCGCCTACACGCGCACGGGCTGATCGCGGCACGCCGCCTTGCCGCGCCGCCCCGGCCCCATCCCCCGCTGCTGCCGCCGGATCCCACCGTCCCTGGCGTGGCGGTGCCCGTCGCCGGCATGGACCCCGACGCGCTCGAGCAGGAGGCCGCGCAGAGCGACGACCCCTGGGCGGCCATTCCGACGGCGACCGACGTGGACATCGCGATGATCGAGGAAGCGACGCCTGCGCCAGGGTCGGCTCCGGGACCGGTGGCCGCGGTGGCGCCGGGCAGCGAGACGACGGTGCGCGTCTCGCGCGCCGAGGTCGCGCGCATCCTGCGCCGCGCGGAGGTGTTCGAGCTGGTGACGGCGCCGGCGGCCAAGGCGCTTTCCGCGGCGCACCCGGCGCAGGGTGAGGCGGAGGCACGCGCGGAGGCGGCGGCGCACGTCGCGGTGCTGGAGCAGGCGCTGCGGCGCGTCCGCGAGGAAGAGGGGAAGCGGCGCCGCCATGACCTGGACGTGGCGCTGAGGGCGGAGCGCGAGCGGGCGGAGCGCGAACGGCGCGCCGTCGACGCGAAGCACCGCGCCGACATGGACCGGCTCGAGCGCGACCTCGTCGGGCAGATCGAGCGGTTGCGCGGGCGGCTGACGGACGGCGCGCACACGGCACCGAACGCGCCGCCGCTGCGGCAGCCGCTCCCGCCGCCGGTGCCGCTCTCGGTGGCCTGGTCGCGCGCGCCATCGGCGGCGGCCGCGGCCGTGGGCGCGGGCTCCCGCCCGGTCGAGCCGCGCAGGGCGGGGGCCTTTCCCGCCGCCGCGCGCTTGGTGCCGCATTCCCCTGCGGCGCCGCGCGTCGAGGAAGAGGCCGACACCGTCCTGACGCGCGAGTCGCTGGACCCGCCCACGGGCCTGGTCAACCTTCTGCCGGCGACGCCGCCCGCGGACCTGTTGCAGGACGACGCGTCGCCGTGGGAGCTGCCCCCCGACCTGTTCGCGCCGCCGCGCCGTGCCGACGCTCTCGTCCCGCGCCGCACTGCAGGCGATGTCCTGCGCGGCGCCGCCGAGGCGCTGGGCGCCGCGCTTGGCCGTCGGGGCGGCGCGCTGGCGGCGGTGGCGCTCGGCGGCGCGGGGCTGCTGGCGCTGCTGGCAGTGCTCGCCGTCGCCGGCAAGGGCGACCTCGTGGAGCGCGCCGCCGCCGAGGTGCGCTTCGGCAGCGCGGGCGGCGACGAAGTCGGCGCGCCCGGCGCGCTCTCGGCCGGCGAGCTCGCTGCCAGCCTCGCCGCCGTGCGCGACACGCTCGACGACGTGGCCGCCGCCACGGGCGACGCGGCCGGCCCGCGGCCGGACGAATCCGCGCCCGCCGCCGCGAAGAGCAGCAGGCCCGCGCGTGCCGTCTCGAAGGCGACGCCGCGCAAGGGCGCCGCCCACCACGCCAAGGTGCGTCCCAAGCCGCGCCCGCCCGCGAAGGCCCATGCCAAGGCCGCGCCGGTCGAGCCGCGCCCGAAGAAGACGCCCGCCAGCGAGGTCGTGCGCACGAAGCTCGCCGCGCTGGACGACGCCGAGGCCTCGGCCGACGAAGCCGAGGCTGCGGCACGGGCTTCGAAGATCAAGAAGCCGCGCCCCGGCGAGCCGTTTGCCCTGGACCTCGTGTTCTAGGGATCCGCGCAGCAGCGGAAACCGGTGGAGTAGTCCCAGTAGGCGGTGTCGTGCGCGGTGGTGGCATACAGGCAGCCCGGACCGTTCAGGACCGTGTCGACGTAGAAGCCGCCGCGGAACGTGCCGGCCGGGTCGGCGGTCCATTCGTGCAAGTTGCCCATGAGATCGTAGACGCCTTCGGCGGTCACGCAGCCCGGGTTGTCGCCGCTGCGGTCGAGCGAATCGGGCAGCTGATCCAGGCAAGGATGGTCGAGCATCGACCAGATGGACGGGTCGGTCGTGCCGAAGTACTCGACGGCGGGGTGCACGTCGCGCGCGTCGTTGCAGATACCGGGCATTAGCGTGTCGCCGTACGGGTAGGTGTTGCCGGACGGTCCCTGGCAGGCGCGCAGCCACTCCGCGTCGGTGCACAAGCGCTTTCCGGCTGCGGCGCACGCAGCGGCTGCCTGCGCGCCGCTGATGTATGCCTGCGGCACCGCCCCGCGCAGCGCGCGCGCGGGCGGCGGCGGCGTACCCGGCGGGTTGAAGTACGGCGACCAGCCTTCCAGCGACGCCTCGAAGCGGTCGATGCAGAACGCGTCGACCAGCACCATGCCCGCCGGGCAGCCGCCGGTGCCGGGCTCCTCGATCAGCCCTTCGTTGGGCAGCGGCATTGCGGCCGGGTCGCAGGTCCACGGGCCGGCGTCACCGGCGCCGGCATCGGGCGGCGTCGCGCCGTCCGGCGGTGTGGCATCGCTCGCCGGGCCGGCTTCCGCGGCGGCGCCGTCGCGTGACGTGTCCTCGGCGCCGGTGCGCCCCGCGCAGTCGGCCGCGAGGCAGGCGAGGGCCAGGGCCGCCGCCGTCCGGTGCCAACGCCGTGTCGCCGCCGCCAGCGTCATGGCGCGGACCATAGCGCAATCCGCAGCGCCCGGCGCGCCGCTGCGGAAATGGCGCGCACGAAGGGGTCGAGCCCCTCGGCGTCGACGACGGCAGGCCTTGCGGCGGCGGTTGCCCTGCCGGCAGCGGCTGTGCGGCGCGGGGGCGGGCTCAGAAGCGGCGTCAGACGGGGTCGCGGAGGGCTTCGATGGGGTCCATCGAGGCGGCGCGGCGGGCGGGCCAGATGCCGGACAGGAGGCCGACGGCGACGGCGATCGTCGTCGAGAGGAAGACGGCGGGTAGGGTCACGGCCAGGGGCCAGCCGGTGTAGCGGCCGATGAGGGCGCTGGCGGCGAGGCCGAGGGCGATGCCGGCGACGCCGCCGGCGGCGGACAGCGCGCCGGCTTCGGCGACGAATTGCAAGGAGATGTCGCGGCGGCGCGCGCCGACGGCGCGCCGCAGGCCGATCTCGCGCACCCGCTCCAGCACGGAGGCGAGCATGATGTTCATGATGCCGATGCCGCCGACGAGAAGAGAAATGCCGGCGATGCAGCCCATCACGAGCGCGAAGATGTCCTGAGCGCGCTGCGACTCGGCGAGGAGCTCCTCGGGGGCGATCACCGCATAGTCGCGCTCGCCGTGGTGCAGGCGGTCGAGGGCGGCGCCGACGAGGCGCGCGGCGGGGCCTACGTCGGAGGGGGCGCGCACCACCAAGACGACCTCGGAGAGCTCGTCCTTCCACCAGGGGCGCTCGATGCGGCGCAGGGCCGCGCCGAGCGGCACGTACACGTCGCGGTTCTGGTCGGCGAAGGAGATGCCTTCGAACGAGGCGCCGATCTCCGGGCGCTCGTCCATCACGCCCACGACGTTGAACCAGACGTGGCCGATCTTCAGGCGCTGGCCGATCGCCGGCGCCTCGCCGTACAGCAGGCGGGCGGCGGCGGCGCCGAGGACGGCGACGCGCGCGGCGACCTCGTCCTCGGCCGCGCTGAAGAAACGGCCGTCGCGCACTCGGTAGCGCGTGGTGTCGGGCCAGGACGCGGTCACCCCCAGGAGGCGCAGGTCGGCGGGGTCGGCCTTGGGTAGGACGGTCTCGACCTTGATCTCGCTGGAGGCGGCGCGCAGGTCCAGCGCCGGGAGCGCCGCGGCCAGGGCATCGAGGTCGCGCAGCGTCAGGCCGCGCGAGCGCTTGCGGCGCTCCAGCATGTCCTCGTCCTTGAGCGTGTTGTCGGCGCGCACGATCACGTTGCGCGCGCCCAGCACCGAGACGATGCGCTCCGACTCGCGCTTGCCGCCTTCGGCAATCGCGAGCATCGAGAGCACCGCGCCGACGCCGAACACCATGCCGAGCGTCGTCAGCAGCGCGCGCAGCGGGTTCGCCCGCAGCGACGCGGCGGCCTCGCGCAGGACGTCGAAGAAGCCCACGGCGGCGCCGTCCCTAGATCGCGGACTTCTTGGAGGGGCCCGCGGGACCGGTGCCGCCACCGCCGCCGCCGCCCTTGCCGCCGCCGCCGCCGCCGGGGCCCTTGCCGCCGCCGCCGCTCTTCTCGGGTGCGGCGGGTGCGGGCGCGGCGCCCGTTCCCGTGGCGGCGCCGGTGCCGGAGCCGGCTGCGCCGCCGCCCGTCGCGTCGGCGGGGCGCGTGGGGTCGCCCAGGTACACGACGTCTCCGGCGGCCAGTCCCTTGGCGACGACGACGCGCGCGTCGTTCCGCTTGCCGAGCTCCACGTCCACCGGCACGGGGCCGCCCGTCGTCTTCTTGAAGACCACGCTCTTGCCACCGCGGTCGGCAACGGCCTCGATGGGCACGGACAGCACGCCGTCCAGCTTGTCGATGGGAATGCTCACGCGCGTCGTCATGCCGGGGCGGACCTTCTCGTCGGCCTTGGGCAGCGCCACCACCACCTCGAATTCTTTCACCTCGCTGTCCTTGCGGTGCGTGGTCGCGAGCTCGGCCACGCGCTTGATCTTCCCTTCGTAGGAGCCTTCCGGGTGCGCGTCGAGCGTGATGGTGGCCGGGCGGTCGACCTTTACGCTGCCGATGTCGACCTCGTGCACCCACGCCAAGACCTCCAGCTCGGCGAGGTCGGGGATCTCCAGCAGCTTCTGCCCCGGCCACACCGTCTCACCTTCGCTGGGCTTGGCGCGCGTGCCGCCGCGCCAAGCCTCCACGTACACCACCAGCCCGGGCTTGGGGGCGCGCAGCTCCAGCTTGTCGCGCGCCATCTGGGCGTCCTTCAAGTTCGTCACTGTCTTGGACCGCTCCAGCACCAGCAGCTCCAGCTCGTTCTTGCCGGCGCCGGCGCGCGCCGCGCGCTTGTCCTTCAGCACCGAAAGCTGAAGCTCCGCCTCCTTCAGCGCCAGCTTGTCGCGCTTCTTCGTGATCTCCGGAACGGTGTCGCTGTCGGTGACCTCGAGCTTCGCCTTCTCCACCGACACCTCCGCCAGCTCGATCTCGCGGTCGATGGACGCCAGCTCCGTGGCCATGTCGGCCTTCTTCTGGGCGATGCGGATGTCGATGGATGCCAGCTCCGCGTCGAGCCGGTCGAGGTCCTTCTTCAGATCGGTCGAGTCGAAGCGCACCAGCAGGTCGCCCTCGTTGACGAACTCGCCCTCCTTCACCAGGCTCACGATCTGCAGCTGGTAGCGCGTCGCCGGCGAGGAGATCGCGACGGTATTCACGGCGCGCACTTCGCCCTCCACGTCCAGCGCCACCACGAACGTGCCGTTCTGCACCTCGGCGGTGGGCAGCGCGTCGGCGCCCGGCGCTACCGTCCCGGCCGCCCCCGCCAGCAGCCACCACGCCGCCACCGCCACGCCGGCCGCCCCCACCGCGCCCGCCGCCATGCCCGCCACGCGTCCTAGCTTCAAGCCGCCTCCTGCGCCGATCCGACCACGCGCCCCTCCGCCAGCGTCACTTGTCGCTCGGCGGCGCGCGCGACCACCGGGTCGTGCGTCACCAGCACCACCGTCAGTCCGAGCTCGCGCCGAAGCGTGCCGAAGAGCGCGATGACGCTCTCGGCGGCGCGCGCGTCGAGGTTGCCGGTGGGCTCGTCGGCCAGCAGCAGCGTCGGCTCGTTCGCCAGGGCCCGCGCCACCGCCACGCGCTGCTGCTCGCCGCCCGAGAGCTGCGTCGGCCGGTGCCCGGCGCGCTCGGCGAGCCCCACGCGCCCCAGCAGCTCGGCCGCGCGGCGGCGGCGTGCGCGCGGCGCCACGCGCGCGTAGGCCATGGGCATCGCCACGTTCTCCAGCGCGGTCATGCGTCCCAGCAGGTGGAACGACTGGAACACGAAGCCGATGCGCCCGCAGCGGAGGCGGGCGCGCGCGTCGTCGTCGAGCGCCCCCAGCTCCGCGCCGTCGAGACGGTAGCTGCCGGCGTCGGGATGGTCGAGGCAGCCGAGGATGTGCAGGAGCGTCGACTTCCCCGAGCCGCTGCGCCCGACGAGCGCGACGAAGTCGCCGCGCGCGACGTCGAGGTCGACCGCGCGCAGCACCTCAACGGGCGCGCCGCCCATCTGGTAAGACTTGCGGATTCCCCGTAGCTCGATCAACCGCCCTCGCTCCCGGCCGTGGTGACGCCGACGACGCCGACCAGCGTACCTTGCACGCGGTCCAGCGCAACCAGCCCCTTGGCGAGGTCGTAGCGGGCGTGCGCCTCGGCCACGCGCGCGCGCTCCAGCCCCTCCTGGAAGTCGAGCAGGTCTTTCAGCGTGGAACGCCCCACCGCGAACTTCTCCTCTTCGGCGGCGAGCGTCTTCTCCGCCAGCGCGCGCCGGTCGCCGAGCAGCTCCATGGTCGTTCGCAGCGCCACGACGGCGCGGACCACGCGGTCCACTTCTTCGTGCAGCGCGCGCTCCGCGTAGGCCAGCTCGGTCTCCTTGGCGCGCAGCGCATGGTCGGCGGCGCGTGCCGCCGCCTTCGACGGCGTGTCGAAGAGCGGATACGAGAAGCTGAGGCCGACGCCCCACGACTTCGTGCCCGGGTCGGCCAGGTCCATCAATTCGGCGCCGCGGTCGGCGCCGGTGCCGCGGAACGTGTAGCCGGCCCACAGGTCGAGGCTCGGCCAGAACGCGTCGCGCGCCAGCACGCGCTCCAGCTTCTTGCGCCCGAGCTCGGCGCGCAGCACCAGCAGGTCGTAGTTGCGCGCGGCGGCTGCGGCGTAGACGTCGTCGGGGGCGGGAGGCGCGCCGGCCGGCGCCGGCGGGTCGTCCTTGGGGAGCGGGCGGGTGCGCGTACCGGGCCCGGCGTCCTTGAGGCCGATGAGCGTCTTGAGATGCTCCTCCGCGTCGAGCAGCGAGTTCACGGCGGCCAGGTAGTCGGCCACGGCGGCGGCGCGGCTGGTGGCGACCTGGATGGCGTCGGTCTTGGCGATGCGCCCCTCGGCGATCGACCGCTCCGTCCAGGCGGCGCGCGCGTCGAGGTTGGCGATGGCGGCGCGCTTCAGCTCCAGGTCGCGGTGGGCGAACGCCAGGTCCCAGTAGGCGTTGAGGACGTCGGCGGCGACCTGGTTGAGGGCGCGCTGCAAGACGAGCCGCGCGTAGCGGAGGTCGTCGCCGGCGAGCAGCACGCCGGCGCGCGGCGGTTTGATGCAGCACCCGCGCAGCAGCGGCTGGCTCACGGCCACCGTCACGCTGGCGCCGAACGAGGTGCGAAGCTCGGGGAGGAGCGCCTCGTCGTTGGTGAAGTAGCGCGCGTCGCTGCTGGAGAGGCTGACCGTACCGCCGCTGGGGAGCGGCTCGCTCAAGCCGACGGTCCAGTGGAAGCTCTTCGAATCGATCACGTCGACCATCGACAAGGTGGACGTGGCGATGCTGCTGGAGAGGTCGTAGCCGATCGACCCCGACACCGACGGCAGGTACAGCGCCGCCTTGGCGCCGGCTAGGCTCTCGCGGGCACGCAGCTCGCTGAGCCGATAGGCGACGAGCCCCGGGTTGGCGTCTAGCGTCCCGCGCACCGCCTCGGCGGCGCCGAGCGGCCGCTCCTCCGACGGCCCCGCGAGCAGGCGCGTGATGTCGTCGGGCGTGAGGCGCGCCGACAGCGGGCGGGTGTCGGTGCCGGGCGCCGCCGCGGTCTTGGCCGCCGCCGCGTCGTCCGCCGCGCGCGCCGCCGCCGCGCCCAACCCGAGCAGCGCCGCTGCCGCCAGCGCGCCCGCCGCGAGCGCGAGTGTCGAAACAGGGACCTTCATCGGCGGCAGAGTATGGCGCCCGAGTGGCGCTGCCACAAGCCGACTGGGCGGTCTGACCGCGGGCGCGCTGCTAGGGAAGCTCTGTGCCCGGAGGGCGCGGGCAAAAAAAACGGGGCGCTCCTTGCGGGAGCGCCCCGTGCACCGACTGTGGCTGGCTCTCTAGGAGAGCTTGCGGACAGTCGAGGCCGACAGGCCCTTCGGGGTGCGGGTCACCTCGAACTCGACCCGGTCGCCCTCCGTCAGGGTCCGATAGCCCTCGGCCTGGATCACCGAGTGGTGAACGAAGACGTCCTCGCCACCCTCCTGGGTGATGAAGCCGTAGCCCTTGTCGTTGTTGAACCACTTCACCGTGCCAACGTTCATCTGTCCTCCGTACTATCCCGCGACATGCGGGTGTTTACCCAAGGGGCCACCTACTGGCCCCGACTGCATTCGGAATTTTTCCGTTAGTACCGCTGGAGGGTGAATCTCTTCGCGTGTCCTTACGGCTACCGAATGATGCGCGGCTTTCTGCCACTTGCCCGTTTTCGTGTCAAGCACTAAGTTTGCGTGATGCGACATGCTTGGCGCCTCGGCCGGCTGGGGGCGGTGCTCGCCCTGGTGGCCACGCTGTGGGCTTGCTACCGGACGACGCTCGTTCCGGGCGCCGAGGTGAAGCGCCTGCGCGAGCTGACCACCGTGCCGGAAGTGAAGCTCGTCGCCGGCGACGGCAGTGTGACGGTCGACCGCAACACCGAGCTCACGCTGCGCGCCGCGGACGGCAGCTCGGTGCTGGTGGTGCCGGGCGGGCTGTCGTATGGCGACTCCGCGCTGAAGCTCGGCGCGGCGGGCGACCCTTCGGCGCGCGTCATCCCTTACGGCAGCATCGTGCAGCTGAGCGTGCAGCAGTTCTCGATCGGGCGCACGCTGGGGTTGACCATTCCGCTGGCGGTGGCAGCCGCCTACATTGCCGTCCTCGTCGCCGGGCTGTGTCTGGGGGGCGCGCTGGGCTGCTGAAGGCGCGTCCACGCGCGCGAGCGGGACGCCGGGAGGCCGGCGCCGCGGGGCGCGCCGGCGCCGCCACCGCGCTCGCCGCTCCGCGACGCCCGCGCGCGGCGCGGCTTGACCCTCGCGGGGCCGGCATGATTGCGTCCGCGCATGTCTTCCAAGGGCGCGGCGGACCCCGAAGCGCGGCGCGCCGCCATCGCCACCCGCCTGGCGGAGCTGGAGGCGGCGGCGGAGCTCGGGGGCGGTCAGGCGCGCGTCGACAAGCAGCACCA
>DASYRF010000011.1:0-15218 GCA_036004705.1 Myxococcota bacterium | reverse complement strand
GCCGCCGTCGCCTCGGGGGCGGCCGCCGTGGCCGGCGCCGCCGTCGCGGCGGGTACGGCGGCAGGCGCAGCGGCGGGTGCGGGCGCAGCGGGCGCGGCGCCGGCGCCGGCCGGAGCTGCGGCGCCGAGGGACGCGAGGGCGACGCCGAGGGCCAGCAGCGCTCTGGTGCGCCCGCCGCGGGGGAAGGGAATCAAGGCGTTCGGTTTCATCGTCGCTCCCGTGCCGGTCCGGCTTGAGTAGTTGAAAAGCCTACGGAGTGTCAAGCGCCGGGAAGTGGTGGGTCACGCCGGGCGGGCGTACCATGGCGTGGTGAAGGTCACGGTGCGCTACTTCGCGGTGGTCCGCGAGCGGCTGGGGCTGGAGAGCGAGCTATTCGCGCTGCACGAAGGGGCGCGCGTGGCCGACCTGCGCGTGGCGCTGTTGAAGCGGCGCCCGGCGCTGGCCGACATGCTGCCGCACGTGCGCCTGGCCGTGGACCAGGATTTCGCCGCCGACAACCTGCCCCTGCGCGACGGCGCGGAGGTGGCTCTCATTCCGCCGGTGTCGGGCGGGTCCGACGCCCCCGAGGAGGGCCGCGCGGGCGCTGCCGTGCGCGCCGCGCCACGCCCGCCGCTGCCGCCGCCGTTGCTGCGCCTGCAGGAGGCGCCGCTCGAGATCGAGCCGGTGGTGGGCGCGGTGGCCGGCCAGGACGCGGGTGCCGTCGACGTCTTCGTGGGCACGGTGCGCGCGACGAGCCGCGGCCGCGAGGTGGAGGCGCTGGAGTACGAGGCTTACACGCCGATGGCCGAAGCGCAGCTCGCTCGCTTCGCCGGCGAAGTCGCCGCGCAATGGCCAGGCACGCGCGTGGCCGTCGTCCACCGCACCGGCCGCCTGCGCGTCGGCGAGCGCTCCGTGGTGATCGCCGTCGCCTCCCCGCACCGCGCCGACGCCTTCGCCGCCTGTCGCCACGTCATCGAGCGGCTCAAGCAAGACGCGCCGATCTGGAAGCGCGAGGTCTACCGCGACGGGGCGATCTGGGTCGGCTGGGGAAGCTGACGCGTCACAGCGGCCCCACAGGCAATCCACAACGTGTGGACACGCTGTTGACAGCGGCGAGACGCGGGCCTAGGGTCCCGGGGCGCGGATGACCGCTCCGACGCTCCAAATGGCTGATTATAAGAAGGAAATCCTACCAAACGGCCTCCGAGTGGTGACCGTGCGCGTCCCGCACCTCTCCACCGCGTCGCTCGTGCTCTACGTCCGCGTCGGCTCGCGCTTCGAGACGCGCCGCGACAACGGTCTGTCGCATTTCCTGGAGCACATGCTCTTCCGCGGCACGCGCCGGCACGCCGACTCGTACGATCTGAACCTGGCGATAGAGCGGCTGGGCGGACTGCTGAACGGCTCCACCGCGCGCGACCACTCCTTCTACGACACCGCGCTTCCGCCCGAGGCGGTGGACGACGGGATCGCGCTCTTGGGCGAGATGATGGGCGCGCCGCGTTTCGCGCGACTCGACGTGGAGCGCAAGGCGGTGCTGGAGGAGATCCTCGGCGACTTCGACGAGGACGGCAAGCTCGTCGACCTCGACACGCTGTCGCGCGCCGCGGCCTTCGGCGACCATCCGCTGGGGCTGCCCATCGCGGGCACTGCCGCCAACGTGCGCCGCTTCGACCGGCGGGCCCTGCGCGCGCACCATCGCCGCTTTTACGGCGCGAGCAACCTGGTGCTGTGCGCCGTCGGGCCGGTGCGGCCGGCGCGCGTGCGCGCCGCGGCGCGCGCGGCCTTCGGGCGTTTCCCCGCCGGAACGCCGGCGGTTCTCGCCGCGCCGCCGCCCGCCACGGCGCGTGGCGCGCGGGCCGCCCCGCGCGTGCAGCTCGTGGACTCGCACGGCTCGCAGGTGGACGTCCGCCTGACCTTCCGCCTGTTCGGCGAGGGCGACCCCGACTTCCCGGCGGTGGCGCTGCTGTGGCGCCTCCTCGACGACGGCGTGAGCGCGCGGCTGCACCGCCGCGTCTACGACGACCTCGGGCTCGCCTACGACGTCGGCGCGTCGTTCGAGGCGTTCCACGACGCCGGCGTGTTCGACCTGTACGGCGCGTGCGCCGCGCGCAACGCGCCGGCGCTCGTGCGCGAGCTGTGCGGGCTGGCGGCGGGGCTGGCGCGCCGCCCCGTCGGCGCCGACGAGCTGGAGAAAGTGAAGACGCGGCACCGCGTGCAAGTGCGGCAGATGCGCGACGACGCGGGGGCGCTGTCGGGCTGGTACGGCGGCATGGAGCTGTACGGCGTGCCCGAGCCACTAGCGCGGCGCGCGGCGCGCGTGCAGGCGGTGAGCGCCGCCGACCTCTTGCGCGTGGCGCGCCGTATCTTCACGCGCGGCGGGCTGTCCGTCACCGTGGTCGGCGCGCTCGGGGCGCGCCGCCGCGCCGCCCTGCGCCGCGCCGTCGCCGAGCACGCCCCGTAGCCGGCCGGGCGCCGCCGCGGCGCGGCGTTGACCGCCCCGGAGCCCGCGGGTATCCTAAAAAATCGCACCGCGGTTCGCGCGAGCGGACGCGGTGCGTTGGCGAGAGCCCGTGCGCAAACCGATACCCTTCGGGAAATATTACCTGCTCGAGCGCGTCAGCGTGGGCGGGATGGCCGAGGTCTTCAAGGCCAAGGCGTTCGGCATCGAGGGATTCGAGAAGATCCTGGCGGTGAAGCGCATCCTCCCGACGATGGCGGAGGACGAAGACTTCATCGCCATGTTCATCGACGAGGCGAAGATCTGCGGGCAGCTCTCCCACCCCAACGTCTGCCAGATCTACGAGCTGGGCTGCATCGACGACACGCACTTCATCGCCATGGAGTACATCCACGGCAAGGATGTGCTGCAGATCCAGAACCGCTTCCGCAAGATGCGGCAGGCGATGCCGCCACAGATGGCCGCCTACATCTCCTCGAAGATGTGCGAGGGGCTGGACTACGCGCACCGCAAGAAGAACGCCAACGGCGAGCTTCTGAACATCATCCACCGCGACGTCTCGCCGCAGAACATCCTCGTCGCCTACGAGGGCGAGGTGAAGGTCATCGACTTCGGCATCGCCAAGGCGGCGAACCGGAGCAACAAGACGCAGGCGGGCATCCTCAAGGGAAAGTTCGGCTACATGTCGCCCGAGCAGGTGCGCGGCCTGCCGCTGGACCGCCGCAGCGACGTGTTCGCCGTGGGGACCGTATTGTACGAGATGCTCACGGCGGAGCGGCTCTTCGTCGGCGAGTCCGACTTCTCGACCCTGGAGAAGGTCCGCAACGTCGACGTGCAGCTCCCGTCGGTGCTGAATCCGAAGATTCCCAAGCAGCTGGAAGAGATCACGATGAAGGCGCTCGCGAAGTCCTCCGAGGAGCGCTACCAGTGGGCCAACGACATGGCGGACGATCTCAACCGCTTCCTGATGTCGCAGGAGCCGATGTACAGCGCCAAGCGCCTGGCGCACTGGATGAAGACGACGTTCGCGGACGACCTGGCGCGCGACAACAAGAAGATGGAGCTGTACCGCTCCGTCAAGCAGACGGAGCTCGCCGCCGGCGTGCCGCTTCCCGACGAGGGCCAGAGCGGGCAGGTGGCGGTGGGCGCGGCGGCCGGCGCGGCGGGCGCGGGCGCGGGCGCGGCGGGCGCGGGCGCGGGGGCGGGGGCGCGGCCGGGCGTCGCCGGTGGGCGGGCGGCCGTGCCCACTTCGGCGATGGCGGCGGCCGCGACCGGCGGCGGCGGCGGGGCGGGCTTGGCGGGCGTCGCGGGCGGCGCCGCGGCGGTGGGTGCCGGCGCCTCCGCCACGCAGGTCTTCGCGCCTGACCTCAGCGGCGACCACGAGATTGGCGAGGGCGACCTGATCGAAGCCGAAGAGGTGGAAGAGGTGGCGGCGCAGGCGACGATGCTGCTCGACCCCTCGACGGCCGAGGGCGGCAACGGCGACGGGCGCGAAGGCGGCGAGGTGCATGGGCAGAAGACCATGCTGTTCGACGCCGCCAGTCAGAATCTCTTCGGCGCCGACGACGGCGAAGTGCACGGGCAGAAGACGATGCTCTTCGACGCGCAGGAGCACGGCGGAGCGGCCGGCGGCGGCGGCGGCGAAGGGTTCGTCCACGGGCAGAAGACGATGCTCTTCGACGCCGCCACGATGCAGGCGCCTCCGGACGCCGCGGCGGCGGTTCCTCCGCGGGGCGGCAACGGCCCCGCGCCGGGCGCGGGCGCGCCCTCGCCCTACGGTTACGGCGCGCCGGGGATGGCGGGCTATCCGCAGGCGCCGCCCGGCTACGCGATGCTCGATCCCAGCGGCACGGCATCGGTGCGCATGCCCGACGGCAGCGTGCGCATGCTGCCGGTGCAGCGCCCGCGCAGCACGCTCGTGCGCGACATCGTCATCGCCATGATCGTCGGCTTCGTGGCGGTGGCCGGCGTCATCGTCTTCCTCAACGTGACCGGCCAGGTGGGGTCGTCGGCGGACGACGGCGACGGCGAGCGCGGCGACAAGCGGTCGGACACGAAGGCCGACGCCGAGGGCGGCGGCGGGGCCGGCAAGGGGGCCGGCAAGGCCGCGCCCAAGCGGGCCGAGACGGGGCTGGACATCTCCACGACGCCGGCGGCGGGCGACGCCGAGGTGTTCGTCAACGGCGAGCGGCGCTGCGTGGCGGTGCCTTGCACGGTGAAGGACCTCGACCCCGGCGAGGCGCGCATCCAAATCATCGCCGTGGGCTACGAGAAGTACGAGGCCACCGCCAAGGTCGTGAAGGGGTCGCTCACCGGGGTGGAGGCGAAGCTGAAGGTGGTGAGCAAGGGACGCGGCAAGCTGAAGATCGAGGTCGACCGCCGCGAGGCGGCCGTCACCATCAACGGCGACCCGTACGATCCGAAGCGCGGCTTCGTGGAGCTGGTGGCCGGCACCGAGCACGAGGTGAAGGTGCGGCTGAAGAAGTTCCACACCGTCGTCGACAAGGTGTCGCTCGAAGCCGACAAGGAAAGGACCGTCAAGATTGCGCTCGAGCCGGCGAAGCTGACCATCAAGGTCGACTCCGAGCCCGTGAAGGGCGAGGTGGTGGTGGACGGCGAGCCGCTCGGGCTGGCGCCACGCGACGTCACCGGGAAGGACATCGGTCGCTCGCACAAGGTGGTGGTCAAGGCGGACGGCTACGAGACGTTCAAGACGTCGGTGAGCTACCTGGGCGAGGAGGAGGTCGTCGTCGTGGCGAAGTTGGCGGCGGTGGCGGCCAAGCCCGGGAAGGACGAGGCCGCCGCCCACAAGGGCGACGGCGCGGGCAGCGCGGGCGCGGCGACGGCCAAGGCCGACAAGGCCGACAAGGGCGACAAGGCGGACAAGGGCGACAAGGGCGACCGCACGGTCAAGGGCGACAAGGGTGACAAGGGCGACAAGGTCGCCAAGGGCGACAAGTCGAAGACCGCGGCCGCCGACGCAGGCGGCGGCGGCGACGCCGCCGCGAAGTCCGGCGGGGGCGGGTTCGGCTTCCTGGTCGCCAACTCGCGCCCCTTCGCCAAGGTCATCGTCGACGGCAAGGACAGCGGCAAGGAGACGCCGGTGACGCCGCCCGGGCTGAAGCTGCCGGTGGGCAAGCACACCGTCACCTTCCGCCTGCCCGACGGGCGCGACTTCCCCTTCACCGTCGAGATCAAGGCCGACGAGATGTCGCGGCTGGTGAAGAACCTAGAGTAGGCGGCGGGAAGAGTCGCGGGGACGTGCGCCTCACCGTGCCTCGTCGATCTCGCCGGGCCGAGGCGGCGGGAGCCGGAGCTGGGCGGCAAAGAACAGGGGAGTACGGCGAAGACCGGCTCAGAGCTCGCCCTTGCCGCCCCAGAATCTCTTGCCGCGCACGAGGCGGTGCTTCACCTTCGCCTTCTGGCGGAGCTTGTACTTCTCGTGGCTGGCCTCGCCGCGCTCGTTCTGTAGATGCGACTCCAGGTCGAGCACCTGGAACTCGGTCAGCACGTACACGATGGGCCCGAGCGCCTCCAGCGACGGGTCGGCGAAGTGGCACAGGTAGCTGTCGATGCGCACGGGGATGTCGACCACGAAGTTGATGACGCGGAAGCGCGCGCTGGTGGCTTCGTTGGGCGCGGGGCGCATCTGGTCTTCCGATTCGAGGTCCACCTGCAGGTTGGGGATCATGCGCGCCAGGTGCGCGTCGCGCGCCATGAACTTGGGGAAGTCGAACACCGTGTTGATGCTCTCGCCCGGCACCGTGTAGTTGAACGGGAAGAGCTGCTCGCCCAGGTAGCGCAGCACCGGGAAGATGTCGTCGGCGGTGGCGGTGACGATGCGGAAGCGCAGCTTGTCGTAGATCTGCGCGGCGATGGACTGCTTCTTGGAGAGGAGCTTGGTGATGAGCGAGTCGCGCGACTTGCGGCTGCCGGCGAACTCGACGATGGGGAAGCCCTTCGCGCGCATCTCGTTGGCCACGCGCGTGGCCTTCTCCTCCACCAGGTAGAAGACGTCGCGGTCGGAGATCGGCAGCAGGAACAGGAGCTCGCGCCCGTCGATGTGGTTGATGACGTGCATGAGCTTGAGCACCATGCAGGCCTGCGGCTGCAGCGCCGTGTCGCGGCCGGCGGCCAGGAGCATGAGATCCTGCACGCGTGGCGCGCCGACGATCTCGGGGGCGAAGGCGATGGAGAAATTGCGCTCCAGGAAATCGATGGCCCGGCGGCGGATGTCGGTGAGGCGCTGCTGGTCGCGCTCGTCGTCGGGGTCGAACTCGTTCGCGCGCAGGATGTGGTTGGCTTCCTCGACGCTGCTGAGGTTGAGGCGATGCCAGTCGACTACCGAGCCGCCGCGCAGGACCAGGCGCACCTGCTCGACCTCGCCCAGCGACACGTCGTCGAGCGCCCGGGGCGGGCGCCCCAGGAGCATCTCCGCGTTACCGACGAAAGACGTCTCGTTCTCGAGGTCGCTCTCGTAGGTCATTCGCCCGCCAGGATACCACGCGCTCCCCGGGAGGGCGGAGGGATTCTGCGCGGCTGTTCCCGCTCCCCTCAGGTGCTGACGCGGTTGCGGCCGGCGCGCTTGGCCCGGTACAACGCGGCGTCCGCGGCGCCGAGCAGGGCCTCGGGGCCGTCGCCGTCCTCGGGAAAGGCGGCGGCGCCGAGGGAGAGCGTGGGGCTCAGGCGCGTGCCGTTCAGCTCGAAGACATGCGATTCCACGAGGCGGCGGACGTGCTCGGCGAACAGCACGGCGCCGGGCTTCTCGCAGGCGCGCAGGAACGCGCAGAACTCGTCGCCGCCGAAGCGCGAGGCGACGCCGCGCGCGCCGAGCTCGTGGCCGAGCAGGCGCCCGACCTCGCCGATGCAGTGGGCGCCGTGGAGGTGGCCGTGTGCGTCGTTGATGGCCTTGAGGCCGTCCATGTCCATCATGAGGACGCCGAGCGAGGACTTGGCGTGGGCGGCGGCGCGGACGGCCCCGGCGAAGGCGGCGTCGAAGCGGCGCTTCACCAACAGGCCGGTGAGGTCGTCGATGTTGGCGAGCTTGCCCATCTCGTCGCGGTACGTGGCGCGCGTGGGATCCTCGACGACGTACTCGATCATGGTGTCGCCGAGGATGATCTGATCGCCGTCGGCGAGGCGCGCGGGAGAGTCGGCGTCGAGTCGGCGCTGGTTGAGCCAGGTGCCGTTGCGCGAGCCGAGGTCGCGCACCTCGTGGCTGCCGCCCGCGGGCCCGTCCTCCGAGCGCTGGCGGATCTCCAGATGGCGGCGCGAGATGCCCTGGCCCTGCAGCAGCATGTGGCACTCGGGATCGCGCCCCGCCACGATGGGATCGACGCCGACTTCGTAGTGCGCGCCGAGGTCGGGGCCGCGCACGATGGCGAGGACGGCGCGGTGCGGGCGCGTGGTGGCGAGCGAGGTCCAGACGTCGGCGAGGTTGAACTCCTCGGTGGCGGGCTCGACACGCAGGACGCCGGGGCGGGCGCCGGGCGGGGGACCGTCGCTCATGGCGAGGCGCAGCGTAGGGCGCCTACCGCGGGCCTGTAAAGCGCGGGCGCACACCGCGCAGCGCGGCGCGCCGCGTCGCGCGGCGCGACAGGCCGCCTGCTGCCCGCGCGCTACTTGGGAGAGCGGCGCAGACGGAGCGTGGCGGCGAGCAGAGCGGCCGCGAGCAGGCCGACCAGCACGTTGCCGACGACAGGTAGCATGGAAACCTCCATGTAGGACATTTTACTACACAGGGGGCGCGCGGCAAGAAAGTGGCGGCCCATCGCACCCGGCGTGCGGCGTGGAGCGACGGGGCGTCGATCTGGAGGCCCGGAGGCGCAGGCGTGGCGCCCGCGTTCCTCGGCGCGAGTCAGTCTTGGATCGCGACACCGATGCCGTCCGCGTCGGTGCCGCTCTCGTCGCGGGCGTCGAAGTAGAGCCAGAAGGCGGGGCCGCGGCGCACGAGGGTGGGCTGGTCCTCGCGCAGATGGTTCACCGCGGCGACAGGGCGGTCGAACACCGGATCGAACGGGTAGGGCGTGAACACGGCGGCGTCGCGCGACTCCGCGTAGCCGATGCTCTCGTTTGCCTGCGCGGGGTCGGTCATCCCCATGAAGAGCGCGTCGCCGGACTCGATGCCGAGCGCGGCGAACCAGAGGCGGTAGCGCGGCGCGCCGGCGGCGTCGACCTCGAAGGCGGCGAAGGGCGCGCCCACGCGGGTGACGTCGTGCCAGTTGACCGGGTCCTCGACGTCGGCGGGCGTGAGCACGGGGGCGGGCGCGGGGGTGAACGAGGCGCCGTCGGGTGAGCGCGCCACGCCGATGCCGGCGCCGGCGCCGCCTTCGTAGAAAAGGAGCCAGTCGCCGCTGAGGCCGTCGCGCAGGATGGCCGGCGCGCGCACGGCGGTGCCTTCGAAGGAGTCGGCGGCGGCCAGCACGGGCGCAGGGCCGGCGCGCGCGAAGGTGCCGTCGCCGGCGGCGACGAGCAGCCCGATGCCGGCGCCGTCGCCGGCGTCGTAATAGAGGCGCAGCGCGCCGTCGTCGCCGACGGCGGCGGACGGGCCGCCAAGCGCGGCGCCCTCCCAGGCGCTGGCGGGCGCGGCGAGCGGCGCGGGTGGGGGGGCACCGCCGGCGCCCTGGCCGGCGATGAAGAACGTGAAGCCGTCGAGCGATGCGGCGCCGTAGAGCGCGCCGTCGCGGGCGAAGTAGAGCGACACGCCTTCGCCTTGGCCGCCGCCGAACGGGGCGAGGTCGACGGCGGCGGCGAGCGCCGACGCGGCTGCGGCCAGGCCGGGGGCGCCCTGGACGGCGCAGGTCAGGCCGCCGGAGCAGGCGGTGTCCACGCTGTCGCAGAGCGACACGACGCAGCGCCCCGAGCCGTTGCAGCGCTCGCCGCGGGCGCAGGCGGTGTCGGAGTCGCAGGTACCGACGCAGGCGCGGTTGCCGTCGGCCTGCTCGTCGCACGCCTCGCCGGCGCCGCAGTCGGCGTCGGCGGCGCACGGCGGGAGGCAGCGCTTCACGGTGGAGTTGGTCGGCGACGATTGCACGCAGGAGAGCGCCGCGCCGCAGGGCGAGGCGTCGTCGCTGGTGCAGAGCGCCGCGAAGCAGGCGCCGCACAGGCAGCGCTCGCGCCGGTCGCAGTCGGCGTCGCCGGCGCAGTCAGGGGTGGGGGCGGCCAGCGCGGGGGCGACGCAGGCGCCGGCGATGCGCGGCGCGACGCCGCCTGGGCCGGGCGCGACCACGCGGACGAGCGGCGCCTCGCACAGCACCACGGGCCGGTCCGGCACGGTCCAGGGCGCGACGCCGTCGGCCACCGGTCGGGGCGGCACCAGGGCGCTCTTGGTGGCGCACGCGCCGGCGGCGGCAGCGGCGGCGCACAGCGCGGCGGCGGCGATCGTCGGCGTGAGGCGGACCGCGCCGGCGGCGGCGGCGGCGGGCGCCCGAAGGGCGCGGCGCCTCGGCAAGGGCATGCGCACGGTCAGAACCTCACCGTGAGGCCCACGCTGCCGTGCCACACGACGCCGTCCTGCCGGTAGGAGCGGAAGGGTCCCGTCGGGTCCTCCTTGACGGTGAGGCGCCGCTGCAACACCTGCGCGCCGAAGGCCACGTCGATCGACAGCGGGCGATCGAGCAGCGGATAAAGCTCGGCGAGGTCGATGCCGCCGCCGACGGTCACGGCGTGGCGCGTGGCGTCGGCGATGCTGGTGAGGCCGGTCTGCGGTCTCACCGGCGTCGGCATGAGGCCGTAGCCGGCGCGCACCGACCAGCGCGATTCGGTGGCGCCGAACGTGCCGCTCCATTGCGCGCCCAGGCGCGCCTCCACGGTGTCGTGCAGACCCGGCGCCGGGACCGGCGAGGCGAGGATCGGCGGGCGCGTGTCGAGATTCACGTTGACGGTGAGGTCGGCGAGCAGGCGGTCGAGCGGGGACCAGTGCACCCACGTCACGTCGGCCGCCACCAGCAGCGGCCGCGCGCCTCCGCCCCAGGCCGCGCCGAGCGCCAGCTGCGAGGGCGTGTAGTAGTCGAGCGCCAGCATCGTGATGTCCACGGCGCCGTTTGCGATGGACGGCAGGTCGACGTCGGCGGCGATCCGGATGTCGAAGTCGAGACCGATGGGGCCGCGCCACGTCAGCCCCAGCGCCCAGTCGCGCGCCGGGCGCACGAGCACCGAGGCCACCGGCGAGGCCCGCAGCGGCAGGCGGGCGTCGACGCGCGCGGTGGGAACGTTGGCGTCTTCGCCACGCCCGCCGATGTCGAAGCGCGCATCGGTGCCGGCCGCCGCCAGGAAATGCAAGCCGGCCCCGAAGGCGAGGTGCTCGCCCCAGCGCAGTCCGGCGCCGACGTACACGGCCAGACGGTTCGCGCGGTTGTCCAGCAGGGCGAAGCGCGCCGCGGCGGGCGGCGTGAATAGCAGGCGGGCCACGCCCACGCCCGGCAGGTGGAGCGCGCTGGCCATCGCGACCGAGACGCGCGCGCCGAGGCGGCGCGGGACCAGCATCGTCACGCCCAGGCCGTGCGGCCCGTAGGCGTCAACGCGCTCGCCGTCGATGCGCAGGTCGAGCCGCGCGACGTCGTAATCGACGCCCAGCGCGAAGTCGCGGGCGAAGGCGCCGGCGGCGGGGTTGAAGTAGGCGGCCTCGCCGTCGCGCGGCGCGGCGGTGAGCGCTCCACCCAGCGCGCGCGAGCGCGGCGTCACGCCGAGGAAGTCGTAAGGGTTGGCGCGCGCGCTCCGCGGCGCCGCGCCCACCGCCGCCGCCGCCGCCGCCGCCGCCGCGGCCAGGAAGGCTGCGCGGCGCGCCATCCCGCGCGCCGCGGATGCCGCTGCCGCGGTCAAGAAGGCTGCGCGGCGCGCCATCCCGTGCGCCGCGGACGTCGCTGCCGCGGCCAAGCCGGCCCCACGCCGCGCCATCGCGCATGCCCTCACAGTCCCATCTCCAGCGTCAGGCCGCCGAAGACCACCGCGCCGCCGGCCCGCAGCGACGGCCACCCGGGGTTGTCCGACTGGAAGCCGGCCGTCGCGCTGTCGGAATCGCACACGCCCCCTTCCGCGCAGGGGCGCGCGGGGTCCTTCGTGCTGGTGCGCGCCGGCAGCGCGAGCACGCCGGCGTGGAAGGCCACGGTCAGCGGCCGCCCCGCCGCCGCGCGCGGGAACGTGACGCCGGCGCCCGCCGTCGCCACGTGGTGCGTGGAGTCGAGCAGGTTCGTCGCGCCCGTCTGCGGCGGCACCGGCGTCGGCTCCAGCGCGTAGCCCGCTCGCACGGCCACCAGCGCGGCGGGGCGCCCCGGGGCCCCGCCGGCGCGGAAGCGCGCCTCGACGCCGGCGCGCACGTCCACGGTGTCGGTGAAGTCCGCCGACGGCGGCAGGCCGGTGAGGGCGATGTTGGCGACGAAGCGCGCGTCCACGGCCACGAAGGGCGAGTCCAGCCGCGACCAGCGCTTGTAGGCGCCGTCGACGCTGAGCGTGAGACCCTCCGTCGCCAGCGCCGCGCCCAGCGTATACGTCTCGGGCGTGTAGAAGGGGAACGCCACGATGTCGAGCACGATGGGGAAGCCGCCCACGTTGGTGTCGGCGTCGAAGCGGACGGGAAGCCGGAAGGCGCTGCGGTAGCTGAAGGCGAGCGTCAGCGGCGTCCACCAGGGCAGGTGCCAGCGCGCCCCGGCGTGCAGCGAGCCGGCGGCGGGCGTCACAACCAGCACCGACGCGTCGATGGCGCGTGTGGCGCCTTCGGTCGACGTCACGAAGCCGTCGAGCCCGGCGAAGGCGTCGATGGCCGCGCCCACGCTCAGGCCGTCCCACAGGCGCACTGCCAGCCCCGGCTCGGCGACGGCGCGCCCCCCCGTGTCGGCGAGCAGCGGAAAGAAGGCGTCGGTCGGTGCGCGCAGTGTCACGACGAGCAGGTCTTTCGGCAGAAAATAGAAGAGCACGCCGGCGGTGACGCGCCCCTCCAGCCAGCCGCCCAGCGGCACGGGCGCCACCGCGCCCAGGGCCCAGCCGGCCGGCTGTCCGAGCGGAGCGCTCGTTCCGCCGGCGCGCAGCGCCGAGACGTGGAAATGCAGCGCCAGCGAGACGCTCGGGCCGGGCGCGTCGGCGAGCCCCGCCGGGTCGTAATGCAGCGCCTCGAAGCCGCTCGCCGTGGCGGCCGCAGCGCCGGCGCGCGCCGCTGACGCCGACCCCAGACCATACACGTCGGGCACCGCCGCCGCCGCCGTCGCCGCCGCTCCCAGCCACGCCGCGCCGAAGACGGCCAGCGCCCACCCCGACGCCGAAGCCGAGACCGACGCCGACGCCGAGGCCGAGACCGACGCCGAGACCGACGCCGAAGCCGACGCCGAGGCCGACGCCGACGCCGACGCCGACGCCGAGACCGGCGCCGACGCCGAAGCCGACGCCCGCGCCGACGCCGAAGCCGACGCCGGCCGGGCCGCCGCGGGGGGCCGCGCGTCCCCGTGCGCGGGGGTGCGTATGCCCCCCGTCAAGGATCGCATCGGCCGATGTTACTCCGAAGCCGCCGCCGCGCGCGCGACCGCGATCGCCCAGGACACGTCGCGGCTTGACCGCTGCGGCGGCGCGCCGTCACAATGTCGCAAACGCGCTCTGGAGGCGGGAGACGCGGCTTGGCCGCGCCGCCGACGGGGCGCGGGGGCATCGGAGCACGGCGTCCGCGCCGCGCGCACGGGCCCCCGCACCAGGTGGAGGAACCCATGCGCCGTCGCGCTCCGGTGCCCGTCTCCGTGTTCGTGCTCAGCCTGGCGCTCGCGCTCGCCGTGGCGCCCGGCTGCGGCGGCCACCGCGGCACCGACGCCGCCCCGCCCGGCGACGCCGGCACTGACGCCGGCGGAAACGTGGTCGTCGACGGACCAGTCGATCTGACCGGCACGTTCATCGCCGTCGGACGCATCTCGGTGCTCGTCACGACGCTCCCCACCTCGTCGCTCATCCCCACGCAGGTCCTCGACACGCTGCAAGTCACGCTCACCGACTACGCGCAGACCGGGACCACGCTCACCGCCAACACCACCCTGTGCAACGTCGTGCTGCCCAAGCCGCGCATCATCGACGCCAACAACCCTTCGTCGGCGCAGATCGGCGTGCGCTTCGGCGACGCGCTGCGCGCCTACCTGGACGCCGGCAACATCAGCATCACTTCGATGGGGCCCTTCCTCTCCGGCACCGAGATCAGCGGCGGCGTGCCGCTCGACTACATGGGCTCGCGCGACGTGTTCGTGCTGGGCGCCAGCTTCGATCCAGGCGTGGACGCCGAGACGGCCGCGCTGCCGGTCATCAACGTCGCCACCGACGGCACCGGCAACGAGATCGTCACCATCACGGAGCCGGCAGGCACGCACTGGGAGGACACCGAGGGCGACGTCTGCCCCGGCCTGGTGGTCGACATGATGAGCGCCGGCGACCCGTGCCCCGGCGTGACGGTCACCTGCGACGGGAGCGGCTGCACCAACCCGGCCGTCACGTCGCTGCTGCCGTCGTCCGAGCAGGTCGCCTTCCGCGCGGCCTTCACGCTGCGCGGCTCGGTCTACTCGTCGAACAGCCTCGGCGGCGAGGTCTACAACCCGGTGAACACGCAGGAGCTGCTCGGCTTCACGCTCGAGCCGGCGCAGACCCTCTCGGCGCAGACCGTCGTCGACAACATTCCGCGCATCGAAGTGTGCAGCGGCCAGCCCGAGTGCGTGGCCGCCGCCGCCACGTCGACCTGGCTGGCGGTGCGCGTGGACGGCACCAACGGCTCGCTGAACGCCGACGCCGACGCCAGCGGCGCGGTCAGCTGCTCGGAGGCGCTGCTCTTCCTGGACGACAACCCGGAGCTGTTCGGCATCGCCGGCAACTGAGAACGGCTTCGTTGCCTGGAGAGAGTCGGATGAGCGGAAGGGTTATCGGACTTGCGGTTCGCCGTCTGACCGTCGCTCGGCACCTGATCGCCGTGTGCGACGCCACAGTGGCGGGCCGGTGTCGATTCGTCCGGCAACGGCTGGGATGGTCGGGGCTCCCACTCGCGGCGCGCCCGGCGCGGTCGGCTCGTCACTCCTGTTCGGCGGAGGCGCCCTGGACCGGGTGGTCGTCGCGGGTGGCCCGGTCTATGACGCCTCCGCCGGATGGACCATTGAGGCTTGGGTCGGTCTCCTGGGCAGAGGAGGTGGGGTCCAAGTCATGGTCAAGTGGGACGGGTCTTCCATCGAGGACTTTCAGTTTCAGGTGAACCTCGACGGCACGGCCACGAGTGCCGCGGGCGCAATTACCGGTTGCGACGGGGTCGGTTGCTATGGGGCCGTGCTGCCGTCTTGGTCGCCGATCTCCGACTTCGCGCATATGGCCCTGAGCTGGGATGGCGCCCTAATACACGGGTATTTGAATGGACTGGAAGTATTCCTGCAGGCGGAACCAACGGCCTTCTTCGGCACGTGGTCAATGCCGCTGAGCAGCCGCTGAGCAGCCGCTGAGCATTGGCAATAGCACGCCGCCTGCCCCACTCAGCGATGGCGGTCAGTCAGAGCGATGAACTTCCAGCGGCAGCTGTATCCGAACCCGTTTGGATGGGCAGACGACGAGAGCGACACCACGCCCCCTGGAGCGGGCTCTAGCGCGGGCGGCCCCAGCTCACAATACGGGAATGACTCAGGCTCAGGCGGTAGGTAGCGGACGGTCCGCACTCTAGGTCCGCATTTATTGAGGCGGGCACCGGGAACGAGGACGCAACGCCGCACGCCGTTCTGTCGCCTCGCGCGAGGGCGTGCATCGTCATGGATGCGCGCAGGACGTCGCGGGCTGAGGACGACGC
>DASYRF010000010.1:0-35451 GCA_036004705.1 Myxococcota bacterium | reverse complement strand
CTCAAAGAGTCTCCGCCGAGTCTTCAGGTCTCGGCGGAATGAGCTTTGTGTGACCGAGCGCGCGTTTGTTGTGTGACCGGGACGCGTTCCTCACGCGACGCGTCAGCGCCGTGGCGCGGGCGGCGTCGGGGCCGCCGAGGACGGCGCCAGCAAAGGGCGCGGGAAGGCACCCGCGAGCACGTCCTCGCCGGGCGCCGCGGGCGCCGGGACGCCGCCGACCGGCACGCGGCGCACGACCAATCGCGCCGGCGGCGGAGGCCCCAGCGCGCCCGCGTCGAACGACCCGAGCCAGGCGCCCTCGCCGAGCGCGCGCAGGCGCGGGAGCACGACGCTGCGCATGCCGCCCTGCCGCTCGACGAGGACCTGGAGGTCCACGCCCGGCCGCGCGGCGACGCCGGTGACGAACACGAGCGTCTCCGCGCCGCTCGCCGCCGGCACCACGGCGAGTGCACCGGCCTCCAGGTCGCCGGCGGCCGCCGGCAGTGGCGCGAGCGTCAGCAGCGTCGCCCCCGGCGCCGCGAGCGCGGCGCGCAACGCCGCCAACTCCGCCGCGCTCTCCGCGTGGAGCCCGCCCGGCACCGGCGCCGCGGTGAGCGTTCCGGTCGCGCCCCCGGTCCCGACGTCGCCCGTGCGTGGCCCCCCCGTGACCACGCCCGTGCCGCCGCCGCCCCCGGCGCCCCCCGGCCCCGCCGGGATCCAGAGCACCGCCGCGACGAGCGCCATCGCCGCCGCCCCGGCCGCCGCGCCGCCCAGTCCCCACGCCGCACGCCACCGCCATCCCTCCGCGCCGCGCGGCGCCTCGTCGTACGCACCGGCGAACGGCCTCAGCCCAACGCCCGAGGTGTCCACGCTCGGCGGCCCCGCGCCGAGCCTGCTGCTCCGACTGCCACCGTTCCCGCCTGCCGCGGCCTCGTCGTCCGCCCCCGCGTCGTCGCGCGCTTCCCGCCGCGCGGCCACGTCGGCGGCGCCGTCGGTGTCCAGCCGCGCCTCGATCCCCTCCCAGAGCCCCGGCGCCGCCGCCGTCCGGTCGAGCGCCACCGGCAGCAGCCCCGCGAGCGTGCGCGCGCGCGCGATCGCGCGATGGCATTCGTGCGCGTCCGTGTCGCGCAGGTGGGCCTCGATGGCGGCGCGCTCCGCGTCGCTCACCTCGCCCACGGCGTAGTCGGCCCGCCGTTCCTGTACCTCCGCGCATGTCATGCCGTTTCGCCCCTGGCGCTCACGCCGCCCTCCGCGGGTCGAGCCGATCGTCCAGCAGCGCCTCCAGCTTCTCCATCGCCAGCCGGTGGCGCGACTTCACCGTACCCACCGCCACGCCCAGCCGTTCCGCCGCCTCGGCGAAGCTGAGCAGGTCGAAGTGTACCGCCTCCACCACCGCGCGCTGCTCCGCCGGCAGCTGCGCCAGCGCCGCCCGCACGCGCGCTTGAAGCTCGCCGCCCTCCAGCAGCGCTGGCGCTCCCCGCGGCGGCGTGCGCGTCCGCGCGTCCTCGCGCATCCACTCCGTGTCCTGCCGTCCGCGCCGCCTCTTCGCCTTGTACCAATCCGCCGCCGCACCGCGCGCCAGCCACATCAGCCATCCCCCCGGCGACCCCCGCGCCGGATCCGCTGTCGCGCGCGCCCGCCACAGCGCCAGGAACGTCTCCTGCGTCACGTCCCGCGCCCCGTCCTCGTCGCCCGCGAGCCGCCGCCGCGCCACCGCCAGCACCCGATCCCCGTACCGCTCGTAGAGCTCGCGCAGCGCCGTCCGGTCCCCCTCCCGCAGCGCCAACAACAGCGCCGCGTCGGTCCGCGCGTCGCCAACGCGCCTGTTGCCCCGCTGCGGCACGGTGCTCGCGTCGTCGCCGGCTATCCCCATGGCTTCCCACCGTACACGATCGCCGCCTCCGCGGCGGCCGCAAGTTGAACACCGCCTCCCCAACCCTCGCCATAGGCCCAAGCGAACCGGTGAGCATTTTGCTCCAACTCTTGACGCGTTGCCGACACTACCGACACCACAACGTCTTCGGGCGACACCAGGCGCACGGCGCTGTAGCTTCCCGGCGCCCAGAAGTTCTCCCAGCGGCCATGGGCGGCGTTCAGGGTGCGGGCGACGAACTGGTTGAGGTAGCGCATGAACTCCGGCAGGGCCGCGCCGGGGTACGTCACCATCAGGTGGTAGTGGTTCGACATCACGCAGAACGCGTGACGGCGAGGCCGTACCGTTCGACGGCGCGGGCGAGGCAGGAGCGGACGACGCGGTTGACGCGCTCAGCGGGGAGCAGGAGGAACTGGCCTTGGGAGCACCGGTGGGTGACGAGATACGTCGTGCCAGGCAGTACTTGACGCGCAGCCGACACATGCGGCGTACTGGCACGCGTCGCGCCAACGCCAAGCGCCCGAATTCCCGAAGCGGTGGCCTGGCGAGCGATCGATTCTCGGCCAACCCGTGGTCGGCTTCCGGTCACCCGCGCTGTGCGCGTCCGCAGAACCGGACCTCCGAGCAGGCGGTCGGAGCAGGCGGTCGCGCTCGGCTCCGTTTGGAACGAACATCGGTCGCCGCTGGGCTGGCCGGGTCGCTGGCGCGCTCCGCTTGGGAACGAACTTCAGTCGGGTCCGCTCGGGGCTGGCGAGGCCGCTGGCGCGCTCCGGTTGGAACGAACATCAGTCGGGTCCGCTCGGGGTTGGCGAGGCCGCTGGCGCGCTCCGGTTGGAACGAACATCGGTCGGGTCCGCTGTCGGCGCTTGGGAATGGCGCTCGCGTGCGGCTTGGGGAGCGGGCGGTGCGGCGGTCGGGGCGGCGGTGATGGCGCTCGTCGCGGCGGTGCTCTGTGGCGGGTTTGAGATTGGTTCTTAGTGGGAGCAGCAGCCCTCAACATGGTCACTGGGCACCCTCAGCATGACCGGCGTCCGGCACGTTGAGCACGTTGGAAGCTTGGTGTGAACCGCCGCGTTCAGTGCACGATCCATGTGGTCAAAGAGGATGGGCTCCAAGAGCAACCAAGCCATTACTACGGCAGCTTCCGCACCTAGTGCTGCGACAGGAGCGGGTGAGAACCCCTCTTGGAACGCAAGCACTGCCCCAGCGATGCCGCTCGCAACTGTGCCCGTCAACGCCAGTCCTGTCATCACGTCATCCGCCGTGGCTGCAAGCCGCACACGGCGCAGGTCCCGTCCGTCCAAATCAGGGATCACCTCGCTCCACGTCATACGACGCAGGCCCCCAGTCGGCTCGACGCAGGTGAGGTAGGGTCGGCAGCCACTAAAGAACACGCTTGCCAACAGCGTCAGTGCAATGGCACCCCACTTGGTTGCAACCACCAGCGGTCGACAACTCATGGCGGTTTCTATGTTAAGCCCGGCTACCATTCGCCACCGTCAGAGCCGCCCTTGCGATCACCAGGCTACGAAACTGAAAGAGTGCCTTCTGGTTGTCAGGATTCATGAAGGATCGCCACGCCAGGATCGCCTCGGGTCCCTCCTCTTTTAACACGCCGATTACCCAATAGAACCAGGCGGCTCTACCTGGATCGATGGGTATTTTCGTAGCGTCAACCTGATTCTCCAACTCAAAGACCAGATCATGGATATCAAGTATATCTGAGTCAACAGCACTCGGAGTACACGTCCGTTGGCATTTCCGCGCAAGGCCAGCACAGACGCCCGTCGCAGCAAGGAGGGTGAACCACAGGGCCCAGTTCAAGGTGCCTCCCTTTGCAATGGCTTTCCCTAGGAAGATAGAATCCACAAGACCCAGTACCATACAGATGATATAGACATACCAGCAGTCTCTGCAGGAAATGGCCATCGGTAGTCTCCTCACTTCCGACACTTGTCGTGTTGCGGTCTGCGCCAGCCCCGACTCGCGGTTCGTCCTGAGTTTAGAAATTCACCGATGACTCTATGGCAGTGTGCAAGACGTGGGCGGTCCCGCCACGTAGGTTCCGTGCGCGTCTGCACAGACCTCCTCCGGCGAACGCACCACACTCCACAGTTTGAGCTCGTCGATCGTTCCGATCCAGCCACCCATCGCGCCAGTTGGGCTCTGACAGATAACCAGGTCTTGATCCCACGTACCCAAGAATAACGCGTCCATAAGGCCTGCGTTGACGTCAGTGCCGTTCAAGTAGCTCCGGAACTGGATACCATCGTAGGTTACAGCAAGATGAACGAACTGGTTGAGTGGACTCCACGGCGGAGAGGGGAGCGTACCGCTGCATGCACTGCCGTCGCAGGCGGCCCAGGCCCCGGTTGCCATCACAGCACCCGAAGCGTCGACGGACAGGATCACCTCCTGTGCGTTGACGCCTCCCTCCCACTTTGCAAATACGACCGCAGGGCTGGGTTGCACGAAACCAACCCAGGACTCCGCAGTCCAGCCGGAACTTACATCGATGACGACTCCTGGAACAAGGATGTGCTCGGTCCCTCCGGAGCAACTGGCGGCTGCGCCGACGGCGCCCGGTTGCCCCCTCAGTACTGGGCCGACAACGGTTCCGTCGCGGCTGTTCCCGGACCAGTCGGTGACGGCCCCGCTCAAGTCCTCGAACCGCAGCCATAATTCGAGGCCCGGGGCGCAGTCCACAAGGTCGATCGTGCCGTCGCAATCATTGTCAATAGCGTCGCAGACATCATCTGGCGGGACGGTTGGGACGCATGTGCCGGCGTCCGAACCCGCATCGGAAGCACTCGCGTCGGCTGCGTCAGGCAACGTCGAGGAGTCGCGGCCGCTTTCAATGCCGGAGTCGCCGCGCCCGAAGCCGCACTGGCCACAACCACAGAGCCAAAGCGTTAGAATCGCGATGGGAGGCCGGGGCGCGACGGGTCCGGAGCCGCGCATGACAAACCTGCTCACCGCATCCGCAGCGACACCTGCACGCCCCACTGAGCGGACGTCGCGGCGGCGTCGTTGAGCTCGAAGGAGATGCGACAGAATGCCCCTCGGATCGGCACGGAGAACATCTGAGTGATGTCCGTGGCCGCCGTGATGCTGAAGACCTGCAGCGCGGGAGTAACGGCGGCGGAGTCCGTGTAGAACGCTACTTGGAAGAAATTGATCCCGTCATCCGAGAAATAGAACCGATATCGAGGTACCGTGCCGGCGGCGACCGAATTCCGCCGGTACGTCATGAACACCTCCATCTCGTTGAACTCTCCGCAGGAGAGGGTGTTTTCAGCCCCGGGGCCCTCGCCGAAAACCTCAACCGCACTGTTGTTGATGAGGCCGACGCTCGCCCGCCTGACTTGAGTGACGCGTGCCATTGAAGTCCTCCCATTGATGGCCCGACCTAGCGAGCGTACTCGAAGTTTACGCTCCTCGAGGCTACGTGTCAAGCCCGCAGGCGAAACAGACCGGGAGTGTGTGTGGGGAAACTCGCCTTGCCGGCGCTGTTCCGGCTGGGGTCGACGGTGGAGGCCAAGGGGCCGCGCGGGACCCCAGGAGACGTTGTCAGAGGGCCATCGCCGGTCCGAGACAGCTGGCCCGCGCGGGGAGGCGGAGAGGCGGAGCGGCGATGAGGCGCGATGCTCCGGCCTACCGTGCTGCATGTGTCGGTTCTAGGTACGTGGGATCGACCCCAGGCGTGGTCACGCCGATAGCCCCCGGCCGGCGCCGCCGACGATGGCTTGGCGCCGCCACCTGCCCCGACCAGGCCAGATCGCGGCTAGTTCAGGCCGTTGATCGTCGCGTCGCGGGCGGTGATCTCGACGCCGATGGACAGGGCGTCGCGGATGTCAGGGCAGCCGGGCTGCGGATCGGCGTCACATGCCATGGTGCAGTCGGCGTCGCCGGCGGGGCAGGCCGTCACGCCGTCGCCGCACGTGCCGGCGGTGCAGGTGCCGAAGCTGGCGTCGAGGTCTAGGTCGGGCGTCAGCACCAACGCGAGCAGCGGGGCGATCTCGGACTGAACGACGACGCCGTCGCCGTCCATGTCCGTCGACGGGGCCAGGACGAACATGACGACGCCGTCGGTGCCGTCGACGCAGATACCCGTCGTGGTGCCGTTCCAGGCCGAACAGATGGCGTCCGCGCTCAGCGCCGTGCACTCCGCCGCCACGCCGTCCTGGTTCGCCGGGGTGTCCGCCATGCAGGGCACGGTGTTCATCGTCGCGTCGAGCACCGCGGCGCTCTGGATGGCGCCGTTGATGAAGCTCAGGATCGCCGGCACGATCTCCGTGTCGATCTGCTCCTGGGTGATGGCGCCGCCGAGCACGCACGTCGTCAGCTCGGTGTCGCTCACCGCCGGGCACTGGATCGCCGCCTCCACCAGCGTGATGTTGATCTGCGCGGGCAGGCCGCCCATCATCGGCAGCGGAATCACCAGCGGGATGTTCGAGGGCGACGTCACCAGCGCGCCGCCGCCGATCATGCCCGACAGCGTGCTCACCATCGGCGAGGTCGCCGAGACCGTGAACGTCCCGCCGCCGGTGTACATCATCAGATCCGTGCCCGTGGCGGCCTCGCCCAGGTAGAAGTCCACGCCCATGTTCGAGTCGGTGCTGAAGCCGTTCACGTTGACCAGGTTCCACAGCATGACGAGGCTGCCGTCCATCAACGCGCCGTTGATCGACACCTGGGCGTCGAAGCCCATGCCGACCAGCGTGCCGAGCGACAAGAGCAAGTTCCCCAGCGCGTTGTCGACGGTGCCGTTGTTGTCGATGTCCAGGCCCAGCGTCTCGCCCTGCACCGGCAAGCGCAGCCCGGTCGTGACGTAGCCGTACGACATGCCGGGGATGCCGCCGCTGTCCATGCCGGCGCCGCCGTCGGTCGTGCCGTTCGTGTTGCCGCAGCCGCAGCCGCTCGCACCAAAAGAAAGTAACAGCATCGTTCCGAGCGCGAGCATCGCGCCGCGCGCACCGAATGAACGGGTTCGCATCGTGTCTCCTTAAGAAGAGGCTTTTCCGTCTTGTACCAGGCGCCGCCCGCTCGCGCAACCGCGCGGCAGGGGGATCTGTTCACAGCTGTTGGTATCCTGTTCATATGTTCTGGATAAGCTGTTAATAATTGAATTCACTTGACTTTTACCACACGGGCCGGCATACGGAGGACGTTGACGGATGTTCAGGGCGGGCGCGGCGGGCGCGCGGCGCCGTGCAATGATGGGAGGACGCATGGAAGACTTCGTTCACCTGCACCTGCACACGCAATACAGCCTCCTGGACGGCGCGATCCGCGTCGCCGACCTCGCCGACCGCGCCTCCAAGTTCGGCATGCGCGCCGTCGCCATGACCGACCACGGCAACATGTTCGGGGCCGTCGACTTCTACAAGAAGATGAAGAAGGCGGGGGTGAAGCCCATCATCGGCTGCGAGACCTACGTCGCCGAGACCGACCGCTTCGACCGCACGAAGCGCCGCTCGCACCATTTGATCCTGCTGGCGCAGAACGCCACCGGCTACCGCAACCTGACGTACATGGTGTCGAAGGGGTACCTGGAAGGGTTCTATTACAATCCGCGCGTCGACAAGACGCTCTTGCGCGAGCACAGCGAAGGGCTCATCGCCCTGAGCGCCTGCCTGGCCGGCGAGCCTTCGCAGAAGCTGCTGCAGGAGGGGTACGAAGCTTCGAAGAAGGCGGCGCTGGAATACCGCGACATCTTCGGCGACCGCTACTTCCTGGAAGTGCAGATGAACGGCCTCGCCGACCAGGACAAGGTGAACCACGCCTTCTTCCAGATGTCGCGCGAGACCGGCATCCCCCTGTCGGCCACCAACGACTGCCACTACCTCGCCCAGGGCGACGCCAAGGCCCACGAGGTGCTGATGTGCATCCAGACCGGCAAGACGATGCAGGACGAGAGCCGCCTGCAGCACGAGATGGACGCGCTGTGGTTCAAGCCGCCCGACGTCATGTGGACGGCGTTCGACCAGATGCAGGAGGCGGCGCGCAACACGCTGCGCATCGCCGACATGTGCGAGCTGGAGCTGGAGCTGGGGCAGACGTTCCTCCCGAAGTTCAAGGTCCCCGACGACCGCACGCCCGAGGCGTACCTCTGCGACCTGGCGCGCGAGGGGCTAGGGCGGCGCCTCGACCGCGGCGCGGCCGGCGGGCTCGACGCCGCGCGCGTCGACGTGGAGCGCTACCGCGAGCGGCTGGAGTACGAGCTCGACGTCATCCGGCGCATGGGCTTCGCCGGGTACTTCCTCATCGTCTGGGACTTCATCCGCTTCGCCAAGCAGCACGACATCCCCGTCGGCCCGGGGCGCGGCAGCGGCGCCGGGTCGCTCGTGGCCTACGCGCTGGACATCACCGACATCGATCCGCTGGTGCACGGGCTCCTCTTCGAGCGCTTCCTCAACCCGGAGCGCGTGTCGATGCCCGACTTCGACGTCGACTTCTGCATGGAGCGGCGCGACGAGGTCATCAAGTACGTGGCGGAGAAGTACGGCACCGACCGCGTCGGGCAGATCATCACGCACCACTCGCTGAAGACGCGCGGGGTCATCCGCGACATCGGGCGGGTGATGGGGATGAGCTACGGCGACGCCGACAAGATCGCCAAGCTGGTGCCGGAAGGGCCGATGGTGAACCTGCGCGGCGCGCTCGACGCCGAGCCGCGGCTCAAGGAGATGTACGAGACCGACCCCAAAGTGCGCGAGCTGTACGACTACGCCCTGTCGCTGGAAGGGCTGCACCGCCACGCCGGCATGCACGCCGCCGGGGTGGTCATCGCCGACAAGCCGCTATGGGAGATGGTGCCGCTGTTCCGCGGGCCGAACGGCGAGCTGGTCACGCAGTTCAGCAAGGACGAGGTCGAAGAAGTGGGGCTGGTGAAGTTCGACTTCCTCGGGCTGAAGACGCTCACCGTGATCGACCGCGCGGTGAAGCTCATCCGCAAGCGCGAGCCGGGGTTCGACATCCGCACCATCCCCATGGAGGACCGGGCGACGTTCGACCTCATCGGCGCCGGCGACACGACGGGCGTGTTCCAGCTCGAGTCGAGCGGCTTCAAGGAGCTGTTGAAGCGGCTGCGCGCGAACCGCTTCGCCGACATCGTGGCGGCGGTGGCGCTGTACCGGCCCGGGCCGCTCGAGAGCGGCATGGTCGACGACTACATCGACCGCAAGCACGGGCGGAAGCGCGTGACCTACCCGCACGCGCTGACCAAGGACATCCTCGCCGAGACGTACGGCGTGATGGTCTACCAGGAGCAGGTGATGCTCATCAGCGTGAGCCTGTGCGGCTTCACGATGGGGCAGGCGGACGTGCTGCGCAAGGCGATGGGCAAGAAGATGCCCGACGTCATCGCCAAGCAGCGCGAGCGGTTCGTGAGCGGCGCCACGCAGCACGGCGGCATGGCGGCGAAGGACGCCGAGCACCTGTTCGACCAGATCGAGAAGTTCGCGGGATACGCGTTCAACAAGTCGCACTCGGCGGCGTACGGGCTGGTGACCTACCAGACGGCCTATCTCAAAGCCCACCATCCGGTGGAGTTCATGGCGGCGCTGCTGAGCTGCGACCGCGACGACACCGACAAGATCGTGCGTTTCATCGCCGAGGCGCGCGCGATGGGCATCGCCGTGGAGCGGCCGGACGTGAACGAGTCGGAGGTGGACTTCTCGGTGGTGGCGGGAAAGATCCGCTTCGGGCTCGGCGGCGTGAAGGGCGTGGGCGAGAGCGCGCTGGAGTCGATCCTGGCGGCGCGCGCGGAGAAGCCGTTCACCGAGCTCTTCGACTTCTGCGAGCGCGTCGATTCGCGCAAGGTGAACCGCAAGGTGGTGGAGGCGCTCATCAAGAGCGGCGCGTTCGACGGGGCGGGCCTGGGGCGCGCGCGGCTGGCGGCGGCGGCGGACCGCGCCATCGAGCGTGGCAGCACGGTGCAGAAGGACCGCGAGAGCGGGCAGGGGTCGCTGCTGGATCTGCTCGGCGCGGGTGCGGGTGCGGGTGGGGCTGGGGGCACGGGGGCGGGGGCGCGGGCGGGCGCGGGCGGCGCGCGAGGCCGCGCGGCGGACGTGGGGGGAAAGGGCGGCGGAGCGGGCGGCGTGGCCGGCTCCAATGGGGCTGGTGTTCCCGCCGGAATCGACCTGCTGCTGTACCCCGAGACGGAGGCGTGGGCGCCGAAGCTGGAGCTGTCGTACGAGCGCGAGTCGTTGGGGTTCTACATCACCGGCCATCCGCTCGACCGTTACCTCGACGAGATTCGCCGGCACGCCACCTGCGCGACCGACGGCATCGGCGGCCTGGCGGCGGCGCACGGCGGGGAAGTGGAGCTGTCGGTGGGCGGCGTCGTCAGCGCCTACCGCGAAACGCTGTCGAAGCGCGGCGGGCGCATGGCCTTCTTCCAGCTCGAGGACCAGGCGGGGCAGGTCGAGGTGCTGGTGTGGCCCAGGGCGTTCGAGCAAGCAGAGGCCGTGCTGAAGGCCGACACGCCGCTGCTGGTCCGTGGCAAGGCGAAGCTCGAAGGGGAGGGCGAGGCGGCGAAGCCCAAGGTCTTCCTCGACTCGGCGGTGTCGCTCGACGAGCTGCGCAGCACGCAGACGCATCGCATCAACGTGCATCTGACGTCGTCGGCGATCGGGCGCGAGGAGCTGGAGAAGCTGCGGCGGCTCTTCGAGCAGCACCCGGGGGCGTGCCAGGCGGTGCTGCACATCACCGTGCCGGACGCGCGCGGCGTAGTGCAGGTGTCGCTGCCCGACCGCTGGGCGGTGGCGCCGAGCGAGGCGCTGCTGCTGGGGATCGAACGGCTGTTCGGCGGCAAGGTGGCGGTGCTGTCCTAGCGCCGGCGCGGCGCGGGGGCGCGCGCCTTTGATCCGCGCCCGCCGGGCGTGGTGCAATGCGACAAATGCGAGGCTGGGGCGTGTGGGGGCTTGGCGTCCTGCTGGCGGCGGCGGCGGCGACGGCGGCGGCGGCGGCGGCGGCGGGTTGCCGGCCCGCGCGCGAGGCAGGGCTTTACGTCACGGTCGAGGGCGACGCGGGTGGGGCGATCGCGAAGCTGTTCGTGGAGGGGAGGTCGGCCGCGGGCGACATGCGCTCGCTCGACGTGTTCCCCGCCACTGGCGCCACGACGATCACGCTGCCGGCGACGTTCGCGCTGCTGCTGCAGACCGACGCCCGGGGCGCGCGCACGGGCGCGCTCGACGGACCGTTCCAGGTGTGCGTCACGGCGCGCGACGCCGCGGACGGCGATCTGGCGCGCGCATGCAACACGGCCGACCTCGTGCCGGGCGAGGAGGTCGACGTCACCGTCACGCTCGTGGCGGACGGCGACGCGGGCACAGACGCGGGGAGCGATGCGGCTAGCGATGCGTCGCCCGACGCGGCGTCGCCCTGCGGCAACGGCGTCATCGACCTGGGCGAGGCGTGCGACGGCGCCAACATCGGCGCGGCCACCTGTGCGAGCTTCGGCCTGGCTTCCGGTACGCTCGCCTGCGGGCCGACCTGCACGCTCGACGTCTCGGGCTGTTTCACCTGCGGCGACTCCGTCGTGCAGGGGCCGGAGCTTTGCGACGGCCCCGACGTGGGCGCGGCCGACTGCACGAAACTGGGGCACTCGGGCGGGACGCTCGGCTGCGCGGCCGATTGCATGAGCTACGACGAGGCCGCCTGCACGGACTGCGGGAACGGCATGGCCGAGCCCCCCGCCGAGCCCTGCGACGGCACGGACCTGGCCGGCGCCGATTGCACGACGGCGGGGGCGTTCTCCGGCGGCGTGCTGGGCTGCGCGCCAAGCTGCACGTTCGACACCAGCGGCTGCTTCGGCGCGCCCACCGTGCCGGTGCTGCGCGAGCCCGCCAACGGCGCCTATGTCGGGTCGAACTTCGTGGTCGCCTCGCGGCGGCCGACGTTCGTATGGGAGGCGTCGACCGTGCCGGGCGGCGCGCCGATTACCTACGAGCTGAACTATTCGACCGACGCGGGCTTCGGCGCCGGCGTCACGACGCTCATGACGACCGTGACCAGCCACCAGCCGGCCGCGGATCTGCCGACCGCCGCGGCTCCGCCGGTCGGGGCGCGTTACTACTGGCGCGTTCGTGCCTGCGCGGCGTCGGCCTGCTCGGCCTACTCGCCGGTATGGCGCGTCGACGTGGGCCGGAGCGACCACGACTTCAACGGCGACGGCTTCGCCGACGTGCTGGTGGGCGCGCTGGGCGGCGCCGCGGGCGCCGTGCACCTCTTCTACGGCGGGCCGGGCGCGCTCGACACGACCGCCGACGGGACGCTCGGCGCGCTGGCGGCCGGGGACGAGTTCGGGCACGCGGTGGCGTTCGCCGGGGACGTGGACGCCGACGGATTTGCCGACGCCGTCGTGGGCGCACCCGGCGCGGCGGGCGGTGACGGGGCGGCCTACGTGTTCCGCGGCGGCGTCGCGTTCGACGCCGGCGCCGACGGCGTGCTGGCCGGCGCACCGGGCGAGGCGTTGGGGACCGCCGTGGCGGGCGCCGGGGACGTGGACGGCGACGGCTTCGCGGACGTGGTGGCCGGGGCGCCGGGGAGCGACGGCGGCGGGGCGGGGGCGGGCGCGGGCCGCGCCTACGTGTACCGCGGCGGAGCGGGGCCGGCGTTCGACGCCGCGCCCGACGGGACGATCGACGGGACGGCGGCCGGGGACGCGCTGGGGACGGCGGTGGCGGGCGCCGGAGACGTCAACAGCGACGGCTTCGGCGACGTGGCGGCCGGGGCGCCGGGCGCCGACAGCGCGGCCGTGGGCGCAGGACGGGTGACGGTTCACCTGGGCGGGCCGGGTGGCGTGGTGGCCGCGCCGGCGGGCGTGATCGACGGTGCGGGGGCGGGTGAGGCGTTCGGTACGTCCGTCGCGGGCGCGGGCGACGTCGACGGCGACGGGTTCGCGGACGTGGTCGCCGGTGCGCCCTTGGCCGGCGCGGCGGGCGGCGGCGAGGCGCGCGTGTACTTCGGCGGCGCTGGGACGTCGTTCGACGCGAATGCCGACGGCGTGCTGGCCGGCGACGCGGGCGCGGGCGCGGCGGCGGGGGACGGCTTCGGCGCCGCCGTGGCCGCGGCGGGGGACGTCAACGGCGACGCGTTCGGCGACTTGGTCGTGGGGGCGGCGGGCGAGGACGGCGGCGGCGCGGCGTCGGGCGTGGCGCGCGTCTTCCTGGGGGGGCCAAGTGCGGGGCTCGACCCGGTGGCGGACGGCGTGCTGGCCGGCGGGGCGGCCGGCGACGGGCTGGGGACGGCGGTGGCCGGCGCGGGGGACGTGGACGCCGACGGCTACGCCGACGTCACGGTCGGCGCGCCCGGCGAGGACGGGGGCGGTCCCGGGGCCGGCGCGGTGCGCGTGTACCGCGGTGCGGCCGGCCCGCTCTTCGACGCCGTCGCCGACGGTTTGATCCTCGGCGCCTCGCCGGGCGACGCTTTCGGCACTTCGGTGGCGTCTCTCACGGCGCACGCTCCCCGCGGCGCCGCCCGTCGTTGCGAGCTCGGCGACGGACCCGTTTCCCCGCCGCCGCTGGACCGCTGCTGGCCTCGCGCTACGGCTCCAGCGGGACCGGCCGCGACGTGGCGGCCGCGGCGCCGCCGCCGCCGCCCTTCCTCTTGCGCGGCTTGAGCACCACCGGGACCGTGTCCGAGCGGTCGGTCGGAAGGGTCACCTCGGCAGGGAGGTAGCCGTCGTGCGTGACGCGCAGGCGCCGCGGCGGCGATCCGGCGTCCGTCTCCAGCGTGTAGGGCGTCCCGCCGAGCCGGGCGCCGGTCTCGGCGTCGAGCACGTCGGCGCCGTCGGGCGTCGACTCCAGTCGCAGCACCACGCGTGCCGGGCGCGCCGGACCGGCGGTGTCGGGCGCCGCCGCGGCGGTGGCGGTGCCGGTGTCGGGACCGGGCGCTCCCGTTGCGCCGGCGGGCAAGCCCGTCAGCGGCTCGGACGTTCCCGACACGCCGAACGCGCCGCTCCACCACAGCCAACCACCGCCGCCGGCCGCGCCGAGGACGAGCAAGATGGCCGCCACGCCGCCGGCGCCGATCCCGCGGCGGCGTGGCAACGGGCGCGCGATTTCGGCGGCGCTCTCCGACAGCGTGGACGCCGTGAGCAGCGCCGACGACGCCAGGCTCGCCGGAATGGGCGGGCCGGCGCGGCGCGTGGGCACGTAGGCGTTCGCCGCCGTCATCGCGTCGAGCGACGGATCCAGGTCGATCGTCCCTTCCAGCGGCGTGGCGCGCGGCGCCAGCATGACCTCGGGCACGCGCACCACCCCGGCCGCCGATTCGCTCAGCGGCGCGGCCGTGTCGCTTCCCGCCACCAGCGGCCGCAGCAGCGCCTGCGCCAGCTCCTCCATCGTCTGGAAGCGCTCCTCCGGCTTCTTCGCCAGGCACTTGAGGGCAATGGCCTCCATGTCGGGGCTCACACGCGGGTCGAGCTCGCGCAGCTTCGGCGGCTGCTCGGCGATGTGCTTGGCGATGAGCTCTCCCAGGCTGTCCGATTGGAACGGCGTCCGTCCCACCAGCATCAAGTAGAGGATGACGCCCAGCGAGTAGATGTCGCTGCGCGCGTCGACGTTCTTCGCCCCCTGGCACTGCTCGGGCGACATGTACGACGGCGTGCCCAGCACCACGCCCGTCTTCGTCTCGGCGCCGGCGCGCGCCTCGCTCTCGGCGAGCTTGGCGATGCCGAAGTCGAGGATCTTCACGCGCGCCTCGCCGGGACGCTCTTCGTCGGGCACGAGGAAGATGTTCTGCGGCTTGAGGTCGCGGTGGACGATGCCCTTCTGGTGCGCGGCGTAGAGCGCCCGCGCCACGCGCGCGCCGATGGCCCGCACCAGCGGCTCCGGCAGGGTGCCGTCCTCGCCGAACACGTCGTCGAGACCGCGCCCCTTCAGGAACTCCATGATGAGGTACGCCGCGCCGCTGGGCGTCGTCCCCACGTCGTAGATCTCCACCAGGTCGGGGTGGCCCACCGCGTTGGGGGCGCGTGCCTCGTTGAAGAAGCGTTGTACGATCTCCGGCTTGCGCGCGAACTCGGGGCGCAGGATCTTCACCACCGCCTTGCGCCCGATGACCGTGTGCTCCGCCAGGTAGACCACGCCCATTCCGCCCTTGCCGATGGGCGCGAGCAGCCGGTAAGGGCCGATGGTGCGTTCGGTCAAGCGGCGCCTCCCGTCACCAGCCCGCCCAGGGATAGAGGCCCAGGTCGGAGCCGCTCGAGTGCACGTGAGGGCGCGCCGAGGCGATTCCCGCTACGAGCGCGACCACGCCCGCGGCGAGCGCACCGCCGCCGAACGCCGCCCAGAGTCCCCAGCGCGGGTGGCGTGCAGCCTCGGCCGGTGGCGCGGGCGACGGTGGCGGCAGCGCCGGTGTCGGCGCAGGGGCGGCGGCGGGCAGCGCCGGGAGGGAGGCGGGCGTCGGCAGCGCCGCCGCAACGGACGCGCTTGCCGGCCCGCTCTCGCTGGGAAGGGCGGGCATCGCGGCCGCCGTCTTCAACGCGGCCAGGCGCGTCTCCGCCAGTGACGCCAGCGTGGAGTCGAGGTCGGTCGCCGCCAGCGCGCGCTCGTAGGCGTCGATGGCGCGCTCCGAGTCGCCCAACTTCTCGTGGCAGTCGCCGATGTGCACCCACGGCTCGCCGCGTTCAGGCGCTTTCTCCAGCGCGCGATCAAGCTCGCGCAGCGCGTCGGCGCATTCGCCCGCGTCCTTGAACGCGCGCCCCAGCTCGATGCGCAGGTCGGCCACGTGGGCGACCGCCTTGACGCGCTCTTCGGGACGCTCGCCCTCGGGCACCAGCACGAGGTAAGCCTCGTACAGGTCGACCGCGCGCAGCGGTTCGTGCAGCCGCACCCAGCAGGATGCCTCGCTGTACGTGTACGTCGGTTCCTTCGTCGCCTCGAAGGCCGCGTGGAAGAGCCCTGCGGCATCGGCGTAGCGCGCGTCGTGGAACGCCTTCGTGGCGTCGGCGACGAGCTTCGCTGGGCTCACCTTCTTCGGTGCCTTGGCCGGCTTCGGCGCCTTCGCCATCTTCGGGGTCGTCGCCGGCTTGAGGGGCTTCGGCGGTTTGACGGCAGCGACGGTGGGCGCTTTCGGCGCTCTCGCCGTTGCGGGCTTGGCGGCGGGCCTGGCGCGCGGGGGGCTCGTGCCGGGCGGCCTCACCGCGACGGGCTTGGCGACGGCCGGCTTGGCCGCCATGGGCTTGGCCCCGGCAGGCTTGGCCGCGGCGGTCTTGGCGACGGCAGGCTTGGCCGCGGCGGTCTTGGCGACGTCAGGCTTGGCCGCGGCGGTCTTGGCGACGTCAGCCTTGGCCGCGGTGGTCTTGGCGACGGCAGGCTTGGCCGCGACCGGCTTGTCAGTCGCGGCAGTCGCCGCCTCGTCGCCGATCGCCTTCGCAGCGGCAGGCTTGGATCCCAGCGGCTTGGCCTTCGCCGGCTTCGCTTTCGCGGACCGCGCCTTCGCGGGCTTGGCCGTCGCCGGCTTGTCCGCGCTCGGCGTCCCCGTCACCGGCGTCGCGGACGTCGGGGGCGCCGCCTCCGCCGTCGCCGCGGCGGCGCCGCGCGCTTCGCCCGCCGCGACGGCCAGGAGCAGAAGGGCCTGCACAGCGGCCGCCGCCGCGCTCCCCCGACCCATCCTGTTCGTCACCCTCACGCGCGGAAGTGTAGCGCACTGCCCGACCCTCAATCGAGGCCCGAGGCCGGGCGCCCGTTGGCGCCCCGCCGCGCACGGCCGCGGCGCCCCGTCGTACAATGCCGCCCATGGTGCCGGCGTGAGCCACGGTCCGGTCGCCCCGCCGCCGCCGTCCCCGCCGCCGCCTCCTCGCTGGACGCGCGGGCGCGTCGCCGCGCTCGCCGCCTGCATCGCCTTCGGCGTGGCCATCGCGCTCGTCCCGCCGCCCGCCGGCGTGCGCGCCGATGCCTGGCGCCTCTTCGCCCTCTTCGCCGCCGTCATCGCGTCGTTCATCCTGCGCCCGCTCGGCATGGCGGAGAGCGTGCTCTGCGCCCTCGTGGCCGCCGCGCTCACGCGCACCATGGATTTCAAGGCCGTCATGGCCGGCTACGGTGACCACACCGTCTGGCTCGTGGTGGCCGGCTTCCTTCTCGCCGGCGCCGTCGTCGACACCGGCCTCGGCCGCCGCATCGCCCTCACCATCGTCGTCCGCCTCGGCCGCACCACGCTGGGGCTCGCCTACGCCCTGTGCGCGGCCGACTTCGTTCTCGCGCCCTTCGTCCCCTCCAACACCGCCCGCGGCGGCGGCGTGCTCGCCCCGATCATGGACGCGCTTGCGCGCGTCTTCGGATCGCGCCCCGACGGCACTCCGGAGGAGCGCCGCCGCGCCGGCGAGTACCTCTCGCTCGTGGGCGGCAACGCCACCGTCATCACCTCCGCCGCCTTCCTCACCGCCATGGCCGCCAACCCGCTCGCCGCCAAGGCCGCGCATGACGTCCTCGGCGTCGACGTCGGCTGGGGCACCTGGGCGCTCGGCGCGGTCGTCCCGGCGCTCGTCTCGCTCGCGCTCCTCCCGCTCGTCGTCTGGCGCCTGCGTCCGCCCGGCGTACGCGACGCCGGCGACGCCCGCGCCCGCGCCGCCGCCGACCTGCGCGCCCTCGGGCCGATGACGCGCGACGAGAAAGTGCTGGCCGCCGTCTTCGTCGCGCTCCTCGCGCTCTGGTCCACCACCTTCCTCCACGGCCTCGACGCCAGCCTCTGCGCCTGGATGGGCGTTTGCGCCCTTGTCGTCACCGGCGCGGAGCCGTGGTCGAAGGTCGTGCGCAACGCCGGCGCCTGGGACGCGATGATCTGGGTGGGCGGCCTCGTCACGCTCGCCGACGCCCTGCGCGAGCGCGGGCTCGTCGCCTGGTTCGCCGCCCGCGTCGCCACCGGCGTGGGCGGCCTCGGCCCGCTCGCCGCGCTGGCCGGTGTGGCGCTCGTCTACTTCTATTCCATGTACGGGTTTTCGATGCTCACCGGCCATATCGTCGCCATGGCCGCCGCCTTCATGGCCGTGGCCGCCGGCGCCCACGCGCCGCCGTGGGTCGCCGCCGTCCTGCTCTGCTACTTCAGCGACCTCTGCGCCTGCCTGACGCCCTATTCGACCGGCCCGATGGTCATCTACAGCGGCCTCGGCTACGGCCGCCCGCGCGTCTGGCTCGGCGTGGGCGCCGTCGTCTCGCTCGTCCACGTCGCCGTCTGGATGGGCCTCGGCCCGCTGTGGTGGAAGCTCCTCGGCTGGTGGTAGGCGCTCCTGACCCGGCACCCGCCCTCGCCTCGGCGTCGGCCCTCTCGCGCGCGGCCGGACCTTCCTATCTTCAGTGTCATATATTAAAAATACTACACTCGAAGGATCACTACCCGCCGCCGGCCGGGCGGCGTTATGCTCCGGCGCCATGAGCGAAGGCATGGACGATTTCGGCGTGAACGTGGCGTTCGTGGAGGAGCTGCGCGAGCGCGCCGAGCGCGACCCCGCCGCCGTCGACCCCTCGTGGCGCCGCTACTTCGACGGCGCCGATGGCGCCTCCGCCGGCGAGCGCCTCGCCTCGCTGCTCCAGGAGCGCGTCGCCCATCTCATCGACGCCTACCGCACGCGCGGCCACGCGCTCGCCGACCTCGACCCCCTCGACCTGCAGCCGCGCCCGCTCACCGCCTTCACCCTCGAGGAGTTTGGCCTCGCCGATTCCGACCTCGACCGCGTGTTCGCCACCGAAGATCTCGCCGGCCCGCCGACCGCCACGCTCCGCGAGATCGTCGCGCGCTTGCAGGAGACGTACTGCCGCACCATCGGCGTGGAGATCGGCCACCTCGACGAGCCACGCCTGCGCCGCTGGCTCCAAGAACGCATGGAGGCCACGCAGAACCATCTCGTGCTCACGCGCGCAGATCAGCTGCGCCTGCTCACCAAGCTCACCGACGCCGAGCTCTTCGAGCAGTTCATCCACACGAAGTACGTCGGCGCCAAGCGCTTCTCGCTCGAAGGCGCCGAGAGCCTCATCCCCCTGTGCGACGAGCTGGTCGAGACCGCCGGGCGCGACGGCGTGGAGGAAATCGTCATCGGCATGGCCCATCGTGGCCGCCTCAACGTGCTCGCGCACATCCTCGACAAGAACCTTCGCGAGATCTTCGCCGAGTTCGACGACGCCAACCCCGAGCTCTACATCGGCCGCGGCGACGTGAAGTACCACTTGGGCTACTCGTCCTCGCGCCGCACCGCCGCCGGCGCCGCCGTGCACCTCTCCCTCACGTTCAACCCGTCGCACCTCGCCTGGATCTCCGGCGTCGTGGAAGGCCGCGTGCGCGCCAAGCAAGACCGCCGCGGCGACGCCGCGCGCCGGCGCGTCATGCCGCTCCTCATTCACGGCGACGCGGCCTTCGCCGGCCAGGGCATCATCGCCGAGGTGCTCAACCTCTCCGAGCTGGAGGGCTACCGCACGGGCGGCACCGTTCACGTCATCCTCAACAACCAGATCGGCTTCACCACCGTGCCGCGCGACGCGCGCTCCACGCCTTACGCCACCGACGTGGCGCGCATGCTGCGCATTCCCATCTTTCACGTGAACGGCGAGGACCCCGAGGCCGTGGCGCAGGTCGTGCGCCTCGCGTGCGACTTCCGCCAGGAGTTCGGCAAGGACGTCGTCATCGATCTCTACTGCTACCGCAAGTACGGGCACAACGAAGGAGACGAGCCGCGCTTCACCCAGCCCGTCATGTACAAGGTCATCGACCGCAAGCCGTCGGTGCGCGAGGTGTACGTGCGCCGCCTCGCCGACAAAGGCGAAGTGACCGCCGGCGAGGCCGACGCGCTGGCGCACGCGCGGCGCGAAGCGCTCGAGCAGGCGCTCGCCGAGTCGCGCGCCGGCTCCTTCCGGGTCGAGTCGAGCGCGATGGCCGGGCTGTGGGCGCAGTACCGCGGCGGGCTCGACGCCGAGGTCCCCGAGGTCGATACCGGCGTCCCGGCGGAGAATCTGCGCGCGCTGATGGATCTGATGACGACGGTCCCACCCGGCTTCACGCCCAACCCGAAGATCGAACGCCTGCTCGAGCAGCGCCGCGAGATGGGCCGCGGCACGCGCCCGCTCGACTGGGGCGGCGCCGAGGCGCTCGCTTTCGCCTCGCTCGTGTGGGACGGCGCGCCGCTGCGTCTGTCCGGCCAGGACAGCCGTCGCGGCACCTTCTCGCACCGCCACAGCGTGCTCTACGACGCCGAGACGGGCACGCCGTGGGTGCCGGTCGACGCCGTGGCCGCCGCGGCCGCCGCCGCCTTCCCCGGGCGCAAGCCGGGGCGCTTCGAGCCCTGGGACAGCCCGCTGTCCGAGGGGGCCGTGCTGGGGTTCGACTACGGGTACTCACTCGACTACCCGGAGGCGCTCGTCATCTGGGAGGCGCAGTTCGGCGACTTCGCCAACGCCGCGCAGGTCGTCATCGACCAGTTCATCTCGTCCGCCGAGGACAAGTGGCGGCGCCTCTCCAGCCTGGTGCTGCTCTTGCCGCACGGGTTCGAAGGGCAGGGACCGGAGCACTCCAGCGCGCGGCTGGAGCGCTTTCTGCAGCTCGGCGCCGAGGACAACATGCTCGTCGTGAACCTCACGACGCCGGCGCAGATCTTCCATGCGCTGCGCCGCCAGGTGCTGCGTCCCTACCGCAAGCCGCTCGTGGTGATGTCTCCCAAGAGTCTGCTGCGGCACAAGGCGGCGGTGTCGAGCCTCGACGACCTCGCGCGCGGCGCCTTCCGGCGCGTGCAGCTCGACGAAGGCGGCGGCGATCCGGCGCAGGTGACGCGCGTGCTGCTGTGCAGCGGCAAGCTCTACTTCGAGCTGGCCGACGAGCGCGCGCGCCGCGGCGCGGGGGCGGCGCACGTGGCCATCCTGCGCCTCCCGCAGATGTACCCGCTGCCGGAGGCGGAGCTGGCGCGCGCGCTGGCGCCGTACCGCGACGGCACGCCGCTCGTCTGGGTGCAGGAGGAGCCGTGGAACATGGGGGCGTGGTTCTTCTTGCGCGGCCGGCTGCCCGCGTCGCTCACCGACCGGCTGCCGCTGCGGGCCGTCACGCGCCCCGAGAGCGCCAGCCCGGCCACCGGCTCGCAGGCGAGCCACAAGATCGAGCAAGCGGGGCTGATCGCGGAGGCGTTTGCCTGAGGAGGGGCGGGGCGCGCCAGCCACCGCCAATCTTACACAGCGGGAGTGGGAGGGGGCCGGGGCGGCCAAAGGGCGGGGCGGGGCGGGCGCGGGCGCGGGCGCGGCGAGGAGGCGCGCCGAGACTACTGAACCGGGACGGCGAGGAGCGTCATCTGCGTGCCCTCTTCGTCCAGGTTCAACAGCACCGAGGCGCCGGTGCGCGGGTCGACCGTGGCGCTCCACAGGGCCACGCCGTTCCAGATGTAGGTGAACGTCAGTGTCTCGGTCGGCTCCGTGTCGACCAGCCACAAGGACAGGCCGTCGGTGTCGCCGTCGGTGAACGACGTGAACTGCACGACGTTGGTGCGCCCTCGTGCGGCCACGAAATCCTTGCCCGCCTCGAAGCCCACCGTCTCGTGCAGGTAGAGCGCGCCGCGGCTGACGACGAACGAGCCCGACCAGTCGCGGTCGGTGCCGGCGCCGGCGATGGCGCCCCATTGCACCGCCACGCGCAGCACCGCGGTGCCCGGCGCGCCACTGAGCGCCGCGGCGGCGGAATCGACGTCCGCGCCGGCGGCGCCGGCCGCGTCCACCGCGTCCAGCGCCGAGTCGTCGGGCCCGGCGCCGAGGCATCCGGCGAAGAGCGGCGTGCACAGCGCGGCGGCGAGGAGAGAAAGGCGGGCGACGGTCGTGCGGCGAACGGGGTTCATCGGGGCTCCTGTGTGGGGCGAGCGGTCTTGCGCTCGGCACTCTGGGGTAGAGCAAGCGCCGTGCCGTCTTTGGCGGCGGCAGCGCCACGCGCCGCGGGCCGCCGCGCCGATCGCCAACCGTCCGCGCGGCGCGGCCTTCTTGCCGCTGCGCCCGGCCCGTTCCGCGCGCACGGCCACCGCCGCCACGCCTCGCCGGGAGGGTCGGCGCGGACCGCGGGGTCAGCGCCTACCGCCCGCGAAGCGTTCCCGCCGGCGTCGCAACGGGCGCGCCGCGCCGGGCGCCGCTAGCGCACTTCGATGTCGCTCGGGTCGAGGTCCAGCACCTCGGCGCGCACGGGGGGGGGACGGCGCCGCGCCGCCAGGTCGTCCACCAGCGCGCGCACCAGGCGGTCGTACAGCGGGCGGCCGCCGGTCAGCGCCGCCGCGCGGGTGGCGGCGTCGAGCGCGGCGTCGAGCTCCCCCGCCCCCCATTCGGCCAGCGCCAGACGGTACGCCGCTTCGGCCTCGCGCGGCCGCAGCGAAGCCGCCCAACCCAGTAGCCGCCGCGCCTCGTCCCAGCGTCCCTGCGTTAGGCGCAGCATCCCGAGCCCGAGGTTCGCGTCATAGTCGTCCGGGTCCGCCGCCAGTGCCCGCCCGAAACGCTCGTCCAGCCGCGCGCGGTAGTCCGCCGGCCCTGGCCCGTCCGACACCGCCCCGAACCAGAGGCGCCGACCTCGGAAGTCGAGCCGCACCGCACGCCGCCCCAGCACCTCCATGCCGAGCAGCCCGTCCTTCGCGCGCGGCGGGCCTTCCAGGACCACCGCCGGCACCGCGCCGAGCGCGAGCGGGCCCAGCGAGACGTCCGGCAGCGTGAGCGCGCGCACGCGCGACGCGCGCAGCTTGTCCGTGTCGCCCGCGCCGCCGATGACCAGCTCCGCCGGCCACCCTTCGGGGAAGCCGGCGCCGCGCCGGAACAGCAGCACAAGCTCCGCGCCCGAGTCGACCTCGACGGTGAAGGTCTCCGTGGTGCCGCCCGTGCGCAGCGCGACCAGCACTTCGCGGCTCGACCAGTCGAACGGGACCGCCACTGCGCCCGCCCCCAGCGCTGCCCCTGCCGCCGCCGCCGCCCGCGTCGCCGCCGCCGCGCCCGCTCCTGCGCCGCTTGCGGCCCCCGCCGCTCCCGGCGCGCGCAGGGACGTGCCCGGCGGCAGCAGGAACAGGCGCCCGCCCGGAACGTCGAGCGTCACGTCGAAGCGCTCCAGCAGGTCCGTCCCCAGCACGCCCGCCACCGGCAGCGCCCCGTCGCCGTCCACGCCCAGTGTGATCTGCAGCACCTTCACCGGCCAGGACTCGAGCGTGGCGGCGGCCCCCAGCTCCAGCCGCCGCAGCACCGTTCGCCGCACCGGCTGCGTTCCCAGCACGCCGGTCGACTCGTCTCCCGTCTCCTCGATGGTGAGCCCCAGCCGCTCGGCGACGTCTACGTCGAGCGCCGTGTTGCGCGCCCCGGTGTCCACCAGCCACAGCATCTGCCGAGGCGGCGCGCCGGCGCCGGCCCACACCGTCGCCTCGACGAACACCTGCGCGCTCCCCAGCGCATAAAGCGGCAGCGCCGCGCCCTCCGGCGCCAGCCGCGCCACCGGCGCCGGCCCGACGCAGCCCGTGCCGAGCGGCCCCAGTGCCGCCGCCGCCGCCGCCGCCGCGGCCGCCGCCATCGCGCGTTCCTTCACCTCGCGGTTGTAGCACCGGGCCCATTCCAGGCCCCGCCGCGCCGCGCTAGACTCGCCGGAATCATGGCGCGGCCGTTCCGTCGGGGACAGTTCACCCCAATTTTCTTCCTCGTCGCCGCCGCCTCGCTGGTGCTGGCCTTCCTCGGCTACCGCGCCTCGCGCGCCGTGGACGCCGCCGACGACCAGCAGCGCGCCGCCGCCTCGCGCCGCGAGGCCGAGTCCCTCGTCGACCGCGTCGAATCCTCGATCATCGACACGGAGAACGTCGTCTTCCACCTGCTCGACGTCGACGCCGAGGTCGCCTACGAGCCCTGGGAGGACGTCGTCCATACCTTCCCGCTCGCCCGCTCCGCCCTGCTGGTCGACCGCTCCGGGGCCGTGCGCATGTTCGCTTCGCGCCGCGCCGGACCCAGCCTCGCCGCCTTCGAGGCCAGCTTCCGCGAGCGCGTCGTCCCCGCCATCCCCTTCGCGGAGCTCGAAGACAACGTCGGCTCGCTCAAGCACCTCCATCTCGGCGGCCCAGACGATCGCTATTCCCTCTTCTCCATCGTCCCGCGCCTCACCGGCGGAGAGCTCCTCTTCACGGTGCTCGAGGTCGACATGGACGACGTCGTCGGCGACATCTTCGTGAAGACGTTCGCCGGCCCCGCCCGCACCCTGCGCCTCGCCGTCGTCGACGACTCGGAGCGCGCCCTCTACGGCGCGCCGCTCGCCGCGCTCGGCCCGTTCGGCGCCGAGCTGCGCTTCCCGACCACGCTCTACCGCTGGCGCCTTCGCCTCGAGCCCCCCGTCGCCACGCGCGCATGGTGGGAGGACCGCCTCACCATCGCCGCGCTCTCCATCGCCATCGCCCTCGGCGTGATCCTCTCCGGGCTCTTGGCCCTCGCCGTGGCGGTGCGCCGCGCCCGCCGCTATGCCGCGCTGCAGGCGGAGTTCGTCTCCAACGTTTCGCACGAGCTGCGCACGCCGCTCTCGCTCATCCGCATGTTCGGCGAGCTGCTGGCGCTCGGCAAGGTGCGCGACCGCGACCGCGAGCTCGAGTACTCTCGCATCATCACGCGCGAGTCGGAGCGCCTCTCCTTCCTCATCGACAACGTGCTCGACTTCTCGCGCCTCGAGCGCGGCGAGAAGGGCTTCGCGCTGGGCACGGTGCGCCTCGCCGACGTCGTGCAGGGCGCGCTCGACGCCTTCCGCCCGCGCCTCGAGCGCGACGGGCCGCGCCTCGTCGCCGCCATCGCCCCCGACGCCGCCGCGCGCGAGGTGAAGGGCGACGCCAACGCCCTCACGCTCGCGCTGCTCAACCTGCTCGACAATGCCGTGAAGTACGGCGCCGGCCAGGGCGCCGTCACCGTGTCGCTCCGCCGCGACGGTGCCGCGCTCGTTCTCGCCGTGCGCGACGAGGGGCCCGGCATCCCCGCCGAGTACCTCGACCAGGTCTTCGACCGTTTCTTCCGCGTGCCCGCCGAGCCGGGGCGCAAGGCGGTGCGCGGCAGCGGCATCGGCCTCAGCCTGGTGAAGGCCATCGCCACTCACCACGGCGCGCGCGTGGCCGCCCGCAGCACCGTCGGCGAGGGCTCGGAGTTCAGCCTGGTCTTCCCGCTGCCGCGCGGCGAGCCCTCCGCCCCGGCCGCCCCGGCCGCGCTGCCCGCGCCCGCGGAGGCTTCCCGTGGGTGAAGCTCCCAAGCGCCGCCAGACCATCCTCCTCATCGAGGACGAGCCCGACATCGTCATGGGGCTCAGCGACGCGCTCGAGTTCGAGGGCTTCCGCGCGCTGTGCGCCCGCACCGGCGCCGCCGGAATCGACCTCACCCGCAGCGAGCGCCCCGACTGCATCCTGCTCGACCTGATGCTTCCCGACATCAACGGGTACCACGTCTGCGAGGCCATCCGCGCGCACGACCCGCGCGTCCCGCTCATCATGCTCACGGCCAAGAGCCAGGAGACCGACAAGATCCGCGGGCTGGAGGCCGGCGCCGACGACTACGTGACCAAGCCCTTCAGCATCGGCGAGCTGCTCGCGCGCATCCGCGCCATCTTCCGGCGCATCGGCCGCTCCGTGCCGGCGCTCGACGAGGCCTTCACCATCGGCGCGGCGCGCGTGAACCCGCAGAAGCAGCTCCTCGTGCGCCACCGCCAGGAGCTGGTGTTGACGTTCTACGAGAACGAGCTCTTGAAGCTGCTGTGGGAACGCCGCGGCGAGCCCGTCTCGCGCGACGAGATCCTCGACAAGATCTGGGGCGTGGAGGCCTTCCCCACGAACCGCACCGTCGACAACTTCGTCGCCAAGCTCCGCAAGAAGATCGAGGCGAACCCCGCCGAGCCCCGACACATCCTCACGGTCTACGGCACCGGCTACAAGCTCGTCCCCTGAGGCCGCGCGGCCGGCCGCGGCGCGCCGTTGCGTCACCGGCGTTTCGCCCGGCACCGGACCGGCGCTCGTGCCGTGGACCTCCGGGCGTGCGTTGCGCGCCAAACCGGACGAAGGCGCTCCCCTTTGGGGGTTTTTCGTTATACTAGCCGCCTGGTCAGGGGCCCGCGGCTCGTGATAAACGGCCACGGGGACGGGTCGGAAACGAGAGGAATCCCATGTTCTTCGAGTTCGGCGGTGTGCTCGCCTTCTTCGCCATCGGCATCGGGTTCATCCTGGTGTCGCTGCTGGTGGGCATCCTGCTGCGGCCCAAGCGGCCCGAGAAGAACAAGGGGATGGGGTACGAGTGCGGCGAGGTGCAGACCAACGAGGCCTGGTTCAACTTCAACCCGCGCTTCTACATCGTCGCGCTCATCTTCCTCATCTTCGACGTGGAGCTCGCCTTCATGTACCCGGTGGCCACGGTCTTCCGGCGCTGGGTCGACGAGGGGCGCGGCGGCACCGCTCTGCTGGAGATCTTCGCGTTCGCGGGGATCCTGGTGCTGGGGCTGGCCTACGTGGCGGTGAAGGGGGATCTGGAGTGGGTCCGCAAGCTGCGCAAAGGGTCGACCGCCGGGCCGGAAGGGCCGCGCGAGCTGCTCTGAGCCGCGAGAGGTGAACGGATGAGCGCATCCAAGCAGGAGACCGGGGGCGTCCTCACCACGACGGTGAGCAAGGTTCTCAACTGGACCCGGGCGTCTTCGCTCTGGTACCTGCTCTTCGGATTGGCGTGCTGCGCAATCGAGCTGATGCAGACCGGCGGACCGCGGGCCGACATCGACCGCTTCGGGGCGGCGCCGCGCGCCAGCCCGCGCCAGAGCGACCTGATGATCGTCGCCGGGACCCTGACGTACAAGATGGCTATCCGCACGAAGCTGCTGTTCGAGCAAATGCCGGAGCCGAAGTACGTCATCTCCATGGGCAGCTGCAGCAACTGCGGCGGTCTGTTCCAGTATGCGTACTCGGTGTGCAAGGGCGTCGACCAGATCGTGCCGGTGGACATCTACGTGCCCGGCTGTCCGCCGCGCCCGGAGGCGCTGACCGAGGGGCTGATGGCGATCCAGGACAAGGTGATGCGCGAGCGCGCCCCGCTGATCCAGAAGTTCGACGGTCCCACGCAGTCCCCGGTCGAGGCGGCCAAGGCGGCGCACGCTTGAGCGGGCGGGCGCCGGGCGAGGCCGGCCGGTCCGCGCCACCCGCGGCGTAGCGGGCGGCGGGCGGGCGACATACTCCGCGAAGAGAACATTCGATGAGCGAGACGCAGACGACGGCAGGACCGGTGCGCAAGCCGGGCTGGCTCCCCCCGGAGCAGATCGAGGCGGCGGTGCGCGCCGCCGTGCCCGAAGGGCTGGGAGCGTTCGAGGCGCGCGGCGACGATTCCACGCTCTGGGTCGAGCCGCGGCGGCTGGTCGAGGTGGCGCGCTTCCTCAAGGCCGACCCGCGGCTGCGGTTCGATTTCCTGATGAACCTCTGCGGCATCGACTGGAAGGACAAGCTGGGGGTCGTCTACCACTTCTTCAGCTACCCCTTCAGGCACCGCTTCGGGATCAAGGTTCCGGCACCCTACGAAGACCCGCACGTGCCGTCGCTGGGCGGCGTGTACAAGACCGCGCTGTGGCAGGAGCGCGAAGCCTACGATCTCTACGGCGTGGTGTTCGACGGCCACCCCGATCTGAGACGCGTGCTCATGCCCGAGGACTGGGTGGGCCACCCGATGCGCAAGGACTACCAGGAGCCGCCTGACTACCGCGGCATCCCCACGACGCGGCCGAACCCGCTGGTGATCCTGGAGGAGTTCAACAAGCGCGAGCAGGACGAGCTGAACAAGCGGCGCGCGGCGGACGCGGCGGCGACGGGCGGCGGCCCGGCGGGGGGCGCGGGGGCGGGGGCGGGGCACGGCGCGGGGCCGGCAGGGGCAGCGGGCGCGGGGCCGGCAGGGGCCGCGGGCGCGGCGGCGGCGGGCGCGGCGGCGGCGGGCGCAGCGGCATCGGCGGCGGCACCGGCACCGGCCTCGGCGGCGGCGCCGGCGCCGGCGCCGGCAGACGACGAGGCGGGCGCGGTGGACGCGGAGGAATAGGGCACCATGAGCGACCTGGTTTTCGAGGACGAGTTCGGCGAAGAGCTGAGCCTCAACATGGGGCCGCAGCACCCGTCGACGCACGGCGTGCTGCGCTTCGTCGTCAAGGCGGACGGCGAAGTGATGAAGCGGGCCATCCCCGACGTCGGCTATCTCCACCGCTCCATCGAGAAGATCGCCGAGAAGATGACCTGGCCGGGCTTCATGCCCTACACGGACCGGGTCGACTACCTGGCGGCGATGTTCTGCAACGAGGGCTGGGCTGTGGCCGTGGAGAGGCTCATGGGCCAGGAGGTGCCCGAGCGCGCCGAGTACCTGCGCGTGATCTCCTGCGAGCTGAACCGCATCGCCTCGCACCTCATCGCCGTGGGCACGATGGCCATGGACATCGGCGCGCTGACGCCGTTCCCCTACGCGCTGCGCGAGCGCGAGACCATCAACGACCTCATCGAAGAGCTCTGCGGCGCGCGCCTGACCTACAACTACCACCGCATCGGCGGCGTGGCCTGGGACATGCCGAAGGGCTGGTACGACAAGTGCATTCGATTCCTCGACCATTTCGAGCCGACGGTCGAGGAGTTCGATCGCTTGATCACGGGGAACGAGATCTTCGTGCAGCGGCTGGCCAACGTCGGCGTGGTGCCGCTGGAGATGGCGGTCGACTATGGGCTGGTGGGGCCTAACCTGAGAGCGTCGGGGCTGGACTACGACGTGCGCCGTGACGAGGCCTACAGCGTCTACCCGAAGCTGCAGTTCGAGGTGCCGGTGGGGCGCGGGATGCGCGGCACGGTGGGCGACAGCTACGATCGTTACTTCGTGCGCGTGCGCGAGATGGCCGAGAGCGCCAAGATCATCCGGCAGTGCTTCGACCAGATGCCGCAAGGGCCGTTCAAAGCCAAGACCAAGAAGAAGCTGAAGGTGCCGGCGGGCGAGGTGGTGGTGCGCATCGAGAGCGCACGCGGCGAGATGACCTGGTACGTGGTGTCGGACGGCGGCGAGAAGGCCTACCGCTGCCACGTGCGCACCGGCTCCTTCAACGCCATGGGCATCATCGAGCCGCTGAGCGAAGGCGTCATGATTGCGGACCTCGTCGCGCTCATTGCCTCGTTCGACGTCGTCGCCCCGGAGATTGATCGATGAGGGCCCCTGTCCAGCGGACCGGGGCCCAAACCCCGGCGATGAGGGCTGCGCCCGTGCTGCGGACCTGCAACAGAAGCCTTTCGCGTGTGCCACTGCGCGCGCCCGCGATGGCGCTCGCGCTGGGGACCCTGACGCTGGCGGCGCCGGCCGCTGCGCAGGCGTTCGAGGTCCACGACGTGGAGCCGGCGCGCGTGTACGTGGGGACGACGTTGGAGATCTTCGGCACCGGCTTCCCCGCCGACGGCACCTACCAGATCCTGTTCGCCGGGGACGGCGGGGCGGGCGCCCTCTTCAAGGGGCCGGAGCTCAACGAGAAGGACACGCCCGTGGCGGTGTGCCCCGATCCGGCGCGCTGCCCGGTGCAGCTGGCGCTCACGCCGAGCGTCGTGCGCCCGGACCGTCTGGCCGTCGTCATCGATCGCACCTTCATGGAGCGGCTGCGCGGCGACGGGCGCTGCGCCGCCGGCGCGCGCGACTGCGACGTGCCGCGCGTGTTCCTGGGCGACATCTCGGTGATCCGCACCGCGCCGGGCGGCGCGGTCACGGCGGCCTCCTTCGAGTACCCGCTGGGGGCGGGCGGGCCGGTACGGCCGCCGCTGCGCCTGGAGCTCTTCACGCCGGCGCTGCGGGACCTGGCCGACGACACCGCGCGCGCGCTGCAGATCGGCCTCGCGGAGGACTTCCTGGGCGTGAAGCTGGGCGACGCGCCGGGCGGCAAGGGCGTGATGCTGGCGGAGGTCGTGGCCGGCGGTCGCGCCGCCAAGGCCGGGCTCGCCAAGGGCGACGTCCTCGACAAGGTGCTCGCCACGCCGATCGTCGACGCCGCCAGCTTCGCGGCGGCGCTGTCGGAGGCGCCCGGCCGCAACGTCATCCTGCGCATCAAGCGTCCCGGCGCGCCGGCGCCCGTCATCGAGAAGGGCGTCGACCTGAGCGACTACCCCGTGCGCCCGCCGCCGCAGATCCTGTCGGTGCTCTTCGTCGTGGGCGCCTGCTCGGCGGTGTTCCTGCTGTTCATCATGCCGTTCGGCGGCATCGTCACCTGGGTCGAGCGCCGCGTCTGGGCGCGCATGCAGTCGCGCGTGGGGCCCAACCGCGTCGGCCCGCAGGGCTTCCTCCAGTGGATCGCCGACGGCCTGAAGAACATGCAGAAGGAGGACCTGGTCCCGACCGACGCCGACTCGGTGCTCTTCCGGCTGGCCCCGTACTTCGTGTTCCTGGCGGTCATCGGCACGTTCGTCGTCCTGCCCTTCGGGCGCTACCTGATCCCGGCCGACATGAACATCGGCATCCTTTACCTCACCAGCGTCGTGGCGCTGGAGGTGGTGGGCGTGCTGATGAGCGGCTGGGGGTCGAACTCCAAGTGGGCGCTGATCGGCGGCATGCGCTCGGCGGCGCAGATCATCAGCTACGAGGTCCCGGGCGGGCTGGCCATCCTGACGGCGGTGCTGATGGCGGGGTCGCTCTCCACGCAGGACATCATCGGCGCGCAGGGCGGCGCGCCGTGGCACTGGTTCATCTGCGAGAACCCGGCGGCGTTCTGCGCGTTCTTCGTTCTGTTCATCGCGCTGCTGGCGGAAGGGAACCGCACGCCGTTCGACCTGCCCGAGGCCGAGAGCGAGCTCGTCTCCGGTTTCGCCACCGAGTACTCGGGCTTCCGCTACCTGGTCTTCTTCTTCGCCGAATGGGTGAACCTCTACGTCATCGGCGCGGTGCTTACGACGCTCTACCTGGGCGGCTGGCAGCTCCCGGGGCCGGAGTGGTGGTGGAAGGGCGAGGGGGGCGGCGCGGCCGGCGCGACCTTGGTGCTGTACGTGGTGCTGGCGGGCGTGATGGCGGTGGTGGCCGCTCTGTGGCTTTTCAAGCTGGTCTGGATCGGCATGCCGCGCTGGCTGCAGCACGCCGTGGGCTTCCCGCTCTTCGCCGCGGTGACGGCGGGGGCGGGGGCGCTGGCGTTCCTCGCCCCGTCGAGCTGGCACGTGGAGGCGTTGCGCCTCATCGTCTTCCAGGTGAAGGCGATGAGCATCGTCTTCATCTGCATCTGGCTGCGCGCGACGCTGCCGCGGCTGCGCATCGATCAGATGATGGACATGTGCTGGAAGTACCTGGTGCCGATCGGGTTCGGCATCTTCGGGTTCGTGGCGCTGTGGGTGGCCTACGCGCCGGGGTGGCTGCGGACGGCGATGCACGCGCTGCTGGCGGTGGTGCTGTTCGGCGTCATCGGCGCGTTCTTCTGGCGGGCGTGGGTGAACCTCAAGGAGACCGGCGCGGACGTGGGGCTGGGCGCACGGCTGAAGCTGGCGATGACGGGCTACAAGGTCCACGACGAGCGCTGGGTGCGGGTCGGCTCGATGGCCGAGCACGGCGCCGCCAAACGGAGCTGAGATGGGCTATTTCGCAAACATCAAGAACGCCGCGCTCTCCATCTTCGAAGGCATGAGCGTCACGCTCTCGCATTTCGTGCGGCGGCCGACGACGGTGCAGTACCCGGACCGCATGCCCGACGGCGTGAGCGTCACGCAGCTGTTGCCCGAGCGCTACCGCGGCCTGCTGGAAGTGGACATGGACATCTGCACGGCCTGCCTGGCGTGCGAGCAGGCTTGCCCCATCGAGTGCATCAAGATCGTCGTGGAGAAAGACCCGCTCGACGCGAAGCGCCGTTACATGTCGGTGTTCGACATCGACATGGCGAAGTGCATGTACTGCGGGCTGTGCAGCGAGCCGTGCCCGACGCTCGCCATCCGCCACACGCGCGAGTTCCAGGGCGCCATGGTCCATCTCGAAGGTCTGATCTTCCGCTTCGTGCTGCCCGGCGAGCAGATCGTGCCGTTCAAGCCGCGCAAGGGCCAGGAGACGGAGGTCCGCGACCACGGCGGCTTCGCCCAGAAGGCGCGGATGTACGGCTACGAGAAGAACTTCGACGTCATCGAGAAGATGAAGGAGGCCGGTGTCACCGGCCTCGCGGGCGGGCGGCGCAAGGCCGGGAGCACCGAGACGAAGGACCAGAAGCTCACGCGCTTCAGCAAGGAGCTGTCGACGGGCGAGCCGGATCCGCAGACCGAGCTGCGCACCTGGAAGCCCGGCCGCCCCGACGTGAAGCCCGGCGCCGCCGACGCGTTCGCTGTGAAGCTGGAGTGGAAGAGCGTGCAGGGCCTGCTGGAGCGGACCATGGCCGGCACCGACTGCACCGCCTGCGGCTACCCGACGTGCAAGGAGTATTCCGAGGCCATCGCCAACGGGAAAGAGGGCGATCTGTCGCTGTGCCAGCCGGGCGGCGAGGAGACGTTCCAGAACGTGGTGCTGATCGTCGACATGCTGCAGGGGAAGCTCCCGATGGCCGCGACGGCGAACCTGGCGCCGCCGCCCGCCGCCGGCGCCGAGGTCGGCAAGCTCGACCTCAAGAAGATGGCGAAGCCCGCCGCCCCGTCGCCCGACGAAAAGCCGGCGCCGGTCGCCGCCGGCGACGAGCGCACGTCCTAGCCCCTAGCCCCCACCGTCCCGGCGCATCGCCCGTCCGCCTCGTTCGGTGCGCGACTGGCTCCAGGCGAGCGCGGCGGACGCAACGGCTGCGATCCCCGCGCCCGTGGCGAGCGCCACCAGGGGGCTCCGCGTCTGCCAGAGCCAGCCGGTGAGCAACCCCGCGGGGACGGCACTGACGCCGATGATGAAGTTGTAGAAGCCGTAGGCGCGACCGCGCGCCGCCGGCGGGGCGAGGTCCTTCACGAGCGCCTTTTCCGCCGGCTCGGTGAGGCCGTAGTAGCTGCCGTAGACGACGAAGAGCGCCCAGACGTGCCAGGGTTGCGTGGCGACGCCGAACGCGAGGTAGGTCGCGGCGTAGACCATCCAGCCCGACACGATGAGCTTCGGGCGAGCGATGCGATCGGACCAATCGCCGCCGAGGTACGAGCTCACGAGCTTCGCGACGTGGAACACGGTCCAGAGGAGCGGCAACGCGGCGACGGGCACGCCCAGGTCCTTCGCGCGCAAGAGCAGGAAGGCGTCCGACGAGTTGCCCAGCGAGAAGAGAAGCAGGATTGCCAGGTACGTTCGGAGCGAGCCAGGCAAGCGGGGCGGCGCCGCGCCGGCTGGCGCGCCTTCGTGTTCTGCTGGCCCGGAGTGCCGTTCTCGCACGGTCAGGACGGCCAGGACCGAAGCGACGCCCGGGACGAGCGCCACCCAGAACACGCGGCGAAGCGGCCAGCCCAGACCGAGCAGCGCGGTGGCCACGAGTGGGCCGATGACGGCGCCGGCGTGGTCCATCGCGCGGTGGAAGCCGAAGGCGCGCCCGGTCTCCTCCTTCGAGACCGAGCCGGCGATGAGCACGTCGCGGGGCGCGGAGCGCACGCCCTTGCCGACGCGGTCGGTGACGCGCACGGCGAGCACGTGCCACGGCGCCGTGGCGATCGCGACGAGGGGCCGAACGAGCGCCGCCAGACCGTAGCCGAAGAGCACCAGCGGCTTCTTCCGCCGCGCGCGATCGGCGACATAGCCCGAGGCGAGCTTCAGCAGGCTCGACGTCGCATCGGCGAGTCCCTCCACCAGCCCGAGGAAGGCCGCGCCGGCGCCGAGCGAGGCGAGGAAGACCGGCAGCAGCGGAAAGATCATCTCCGAGCCGACGTCGGCGAAGAAGCTCGTGAGCCCCAGCGCGACGACCGCCGCCGGTAGACCTCGTGCGCCGGCTCTCGGCTCTGCTAGGGGCTGCCCCAACGGTCTTCGCCGGGGAGGTACAGGCGCGTGTTCCAGACACGCAGGTAGTCGCGGTGTGCGGGGTCGTCCGGGAAGGCGCGCCCGTCGGGCGGCGGGTAATGCCCCATGCCGTGCCACGGGAGCGGCTCGACCCACTCGCTCAGCGGCGTCGGCCCGGGGCAGCCGGCGCAGACGCGCGGCTTGTAGACGAGGTCCGCCGCCAGGAAATACGTGTGCTCCAGTCCGGGGGGCGCGGGCGGCAAGTCCTCGAACGACAGCTCCACGCCGTCGCCGAGGCGGAACACGGCCAGCAGATCGTCGGACGCGGCCAGCAGCGCGCGCACGTCGCCGTAACGGGTGAACGCGCCCCACTGGCCGGCGCCGGGCAGGATCGCGCCGCCGCCGTCGTCCACGTTCCACTGCGGGTGCGGGTGGTCGTGCCCCGCGTCGACGAACGTGGGCACGCCGTCCCAGGCGAGCTCGGCGCGGGCCGGGCTGACGTCGAACGTCGTCACCGGCGCCGGCGCCTCCTCCGTCAAACGCACGCGGTCGAGGTACCACATCGCCATGCCGTCGGTGTCGGTGCCGGTGTACAGCCGGAAGTGGTAGCGGCCCTCTGGCCAGGCGAGGCCGCCTAAGTCGAACGCCACGGCCTTGCGGTCGCCGCGCGGCAGCGCGAGCGCGCGCACCTCGTGCCAGCGGCCGCCGGCGTCGCGCACTTCCAGGCGTGGGCCGCGCCGCTCCACCGACGACGGCAGGCCGCGCTCCTCCTTGAACTTCCAGCCCTCCACCACCAGGCGCGTCCGCGCCGCGTCGCGCACCGGCCCGAAGTCCAGCTCGTAGAAGTCGTCCTCGGCCAGCGCGTAGGGCGCGGCGACGTCGTCCAGCGTGCCGAGCGCCGCCGTCGCGTCCTCGCGCCCCATGAAGCGCGCGCGCAGCGGCGCGCGCAGCGCCGCCGTGCGCAGCGCGTAGAACTCGCGCGGATCGTCGCGATGCAGCATCGGCCAGTAGAGCGCCGACGAGCTGACCACCTCGTGCCCGGGCGGGTGCTCGACGACGGTCAAGTGCGCCTCGTCGAGGTACGTGATCTCGTCCAGCCCCTCCAGCAGCTTCGCGCGCAGCGTGCCGCGCCCTGCGTCGCTCCACGCCACGGCGGCGTGGTCGAGCCGCGCCCACAACGGGGCGAAGTCGCGGTCACGCCCCTCCACGGCGTGGCGCGCGCTGCCGATGAGCGACGTGCCGGCGACCTCCGTCTCGTAGACGAGCGCCTGCGCGTCGCCCGCATAGACGAACGGGCAGCTCGTACAGAAGCAGTCGCTGCAGTTGAAGCAGGTCTCGAAGCCCGTGCAGCAGCCGTCGCCGCACGAGTCCGGGCAGTCGCCGCACGTGCAAGCGCTCTCGCTGCCGTTGCAGCAGCCGTCGCCGCAAACCTCGCCGCAGTCCGCCGCGCACGAGCAGGTGCTCTCAGTGCCGTTGCAGCAGCCGTCTCCGCAGACCTCGCCGCAGTCGCCGGGGCACGTGCAGCTGCTCTCGCCGCCGTTGCAGCAGCCGTCGCCGCACGACGCGCCGCAGTCTCCCGTGCAGTTGCACGTGTCCTCGCCGCCCGTGCAGCAGCCGTCGCCGCACGACGGCCCGCAGTCGGACCCGCAGTTGCAGTCGCTCTCGCCGCAATCGCACGTGCCGTTGCCGCAGTGCGCCCCGCAGTCCGCCTGGCAGTTGCACTGGTCCTCGCCGCCGCAGCATACCCCGTAGCCGCAGCACTTCGACCCGCAGTCCGAC
>DASYRF010000009.1:0-44758 GCA_036004705.1 Myxococcota bacterium | reverse complement strand
GGCGGCCCGCGGCCACCAGTGCCGACAGCGGCTCGGCCCCTACCAGGCGCCGGAAGACCTGGAGCCACTCCCCGTCCTCGTCCTTCACGACGTCGATGGGCCGCGCGCAGGCGGCCGGTAGTTGCTCGGCGCTGCGTTGCGCGTCGAATAGGCGGCGCGCCGCCGAGGGCGGCACGTCGCGCAGCCAGCGCAGCGTGACCTGTACCCCGTCCTCCAGGCGCAACCCATGAAAGAGCACCTGCCCTTCCGACTGCGCCTGCACTCCCAGCAGTGTGTACCGCGCGTCGACCACGCGACCCACTCGTCGTTCGATTTCGTTCGCGGACAGAGTCGCCCTGGCAGGCTCTCGCCGCTTGAGCCGCTCGCGCAGCGGGCGCAGCCCCTCGCCCTCGTCCAGCACGTCCGGGTAGAGTTGCAGCGCCCGTCGCGCCACCCGCTCCGCCTCGTCGTCGCGCCCCGCGCCAACAAGGTCGACAACGTAGTTGTGCCAGCTCGGCCGGTGGAGCGGAAACGCCTCGACGTGCGCCGGCCAGCGCAATAGCCGGGTGGCGCCCTGCAGCGTCATGATCTCAGCGAACGCCGGAAGCGGATCCCCGAAAGAGCCCATTCGTCACCTCGCTGGTGCCGGCGCGGGAGCCGCCCGCTTCGGACCTCGTAGATCGACCGTTCCCCATCTACGACGTCAGGGTCTCGCGAGTCCAGGCGCCGGTACGCCTCAGCAGTCCTGCAGGCGCGCGTCGCGGAGGGCCGATGCGGCCCGGCTCAGACGGAAAAAGGGCGTTGCATGTCGTAGGCGGCGTTCGGCGCTCCGATGACCTCGTGATTCGGCGTCTGCGTCGGCGGCATGAGCTTCACGATTTCGCGGTGAAGATCCGAGTAGGTTTTCCCCTTGAAACGACCATCGCTCCAGGTGCGCAGCAGCATCGAAGTGAACAGCCCGTTGAACGTGCCGTCCAGCGACAGCTGGTTGTCCTGGCAGCCGGAGATGAGCCGAACGGTCGCCTGGATGGGCTCCTGCTCCGCGGGCAAGCTCTTGCCGATCTTGTCGTAGGCCACTTGGTTCGCGCGGTAGGTGCGCAGCGCCACATCGTCCGGCATGAACCGGTAGCGCGGGGCATCGACACCCATGGCGCCGGCGAGCGCCCTGGCCCCGGCGTGGTTCGTGGCGAGCGCGTCGAAAGCGGCCTTGACCACGGTGCCGCTATGGCAGCTGTCCGAGAGGACGAGGATCCGCACGCCCGGCTTGAACTTCGTCCATAGTGCGCGCAGCTCGTCGTCCACCAGTTCGCCGTCGAACAGGCACCACGTCTCGTCCTTGAGGTCGGGTTCGTCGCCGTTGAGATCGGGGAGCTGACCACCGTGCCCAGAATATGTGACGAGAAAGAGGTCCCCCGCGACGAGTTCCTTGGCGGCACGGTCGATTCCGTCCTGGACCGCGTTCCGCGTAGCCTGGCTCGTCTTCAGCAGCGTCCTGTCCTGGCACCCCTGCCTTTCCGCCAGGCTGTCCATGTCCTCGGCGTCCGCCTCGCAAGCGTTCAGCGGGCCGGACCAGCCGGCGTAGTGTCCCGGGTCGACCGCGTTCAGTCCGATGTGCAGCGAGATCCCCTTCGGTGTGTTTCCCATTGTTCCTCCTGTAGGCGCGTCATTGCGTCCCAGGGGTCCTCACAAGCATGCGGCGTGCCGGTCTCATGCTGGCGGGGCCCTCACGACACCGGCGCCTCGATCCTCGGCAGGTGTCGACACCGCGATGTTGGCCGACGTGGCGCTTTCCAAGAGTCGACCAACGACGGAACGGGAATCGGCCGGGCCACCGGATTCTCGGAGGTACTGCCACCAGAGGGCGGCTGCACCGGCGACATGCGGCGCCGCCAGGCTCGTGCCCGAGGCCACGGTCAGATTGCCGCCTGAACGCGCCGTCTTGATGCGCTCGCCAGGGGCCACCAGGGTTACGAAGGTATTCGAATAGAAGGGTACGATCCGCGGGCCGTCGGTATCGCCCGGTGCCTCTTGGAGTGCGCCCACCGACAGTATTCCGTCCGCCGCGCCCGGAATGCCTGTGCCGACCTTGAAATCGAGCGTGCTGTCGTTTCCCGCAGCGGCAACGACGACCGCACCGCCGTCATAGGGAATCCGCGCCCGGATCGTGTCCATCAATGCATCAAACATGCGGACCGTCGCGCGATACGCTTCAAGCGCCAGCGACACCGCCTGCCGTCGGGGAAGGTGCTGGTCGACAACAAGGTCCTCTACCTTCTTCGTGAAGTCGACCGCCACCGACATCGAGATGACCTGCACTCCTTCGTCGAGAGCCGCCCACTCCAGCCCCTTGAAGATGAGCTCCGTGTCAGTCGAATGGTGGGCGTCGTTGCGGCAGATCTTGCCGATGCTCACGTCGCGAACGTCTCGAGCGACCCCGATCCGCGCGCCGTGAACGTCCTGTCCGAAGATCGTCGCAGCGCAGGCAGTCCCGTGGCCCGAAGTGTCCTGCATCCCCGCCTCGAGCGTGAAGTTGCGCTGGCTCCAGTTCTTCACGCCACCGAAGGCCTTGTGGTTGGCGTCGATGCCTGTGTCCAGCACGGCGACCCGCACGCCCGCACCGCCAACCGTGCTGAGGTCAGCTCCAATCTCGGCGATGCCCCACGAATCGCGCGTCAGGCCCTTCGCCCCGGCGCCGCGGCTCGGCAAGCGCCGCCCCGGCTTCCGCTGGCGGGTGGCGGCGCGGCGGTCCCGCGGGCGCACCGGAGCGACGACCCTAGCCGGCATGACCGGCGCGACGGCGATCACGTCCGTTTCCCCAGCAAGCATCCGAACCTCCGCCCGAGTGAGCTCGCCCGAATCAACCCAAAAGGCGGGGGCGCGTTCCGGAAACTGCGACTTGGTTCCGGACGCGATATCCGTCGTCCCCTGGTCGGGGCGAGCACGCAGGATCACGTACCGTTGCTTCGGCATGGGGGTATCCTTTAGCAGCACCTCTTTCAAGCTTCGTGCCGTACACCGCACTGGGGTCTGTACAACGAACGGTACCATTCATGCGATAGTACGATTGGTGGATTCGGAGGAGCGCACGGGCAGCCAGAGCCGGACTACGCTGGCGCCACTGGACCAGCATGGCGATGCGCCTCGGCCCGCCAGGTGGTCGCCGCCAGCGAGCGGGCTGGAGGTTGGCGGCCGATACCGGCTGAACGCGTTGCTGGGAAGCGGAAGCTCGGGCGACGTATGGCGGGCACTCGATGTCCTCGACGCTCAGCCCGTGGCAGTGAAGCTTCTCCGGGTCAATACGCCGGCGCAACGCGTGCGGGCGGGCCGGGAGCTGGCAGCGCTCCGCCTCCTGCGGGTCCCCGGGGTGTCGCGGCTCCTCGACAGCGGTGAGCACGACGGCTTGTTTTTCTTGGTCATGGAGCTCATCCACGGAGCTCCCTTCCCGGGGAACAACCCCGCGGACCACCGACGCTGGGACGGCATCGCCGAGACGGTGGCAACGCTTCTCGAGACGCTGGCGCGCGTTCACGCGGCCGGCGTGATCCACCGCGATCTAAAGCCGGCGAACGTACTCGTCGACGGCACAGGACGGCCGACCTTGGTCGACTTCGGAATCGCGAGGGGGCCGGCGGTCGGCGACGCGGTCACCATGGAGGGCGGCCTGGTGGGCACCCCGACCTACCTCGCGCCTGAGCAGCTTCAGGGCGGCCCGGTCGACGCGCGTACGGACCTCTACGCGGTGGGCGTGATGGTGTACGAGACGCTGGCTGGTCAGCCGCCCCACGTCGCGGACAATCTGGCGGAGCTACTCGTCAAGAAGCTCACGCGACGGCCGCCACCCGTTCAGGAGCTGGCTCCAGCCGTGCCGCCGCGCGTGAGTGCCGTCATCGATCGGCTACTCGCCCGCGACCCAGCGGCGCGACCCCGCTCCGCCAACGAGGTTTTGGCGATGCTTCGGGGAGAGGGGGCGCTTCCGCCCGGTCCCGTGCTGCCACGACTTGGTGTCGGCGGTGCACTGACGGCCCTGCTGACAGCGGCCAGAGCGCGGCGTCCGCTGGACGTGGTCGGACCACGCGGCTCCGGGCGGACGCGGCTCTTGAGCGACGTTGCCCAAACGCTCAGGGCGGAGGGGCGCGAGGTCGTGCTCCTGACGCCCGCGGCCGGACCATTCGCGACCATCGTCCCGCTCGTTGGTCCGTCGGAGCAGCTCATGGGCGAGACGTTGGCCGAGGTAGAGGCGCACGTAGACGGGCTTGTTGCCGAGGCGTTGCGCCGCGGCGTCGTGGTTCTTCTCGACGACGGCGAGACCGCTGATCCCTGGTCGCAGGGCGCCCTCGACCGGCAGATCCGAACCGGACAGGTCGCGATCCATCGGGCCCTGGCGTCGGCCCTGCGCAATGAGACGGTGTCACTAGAACCGTTGCTCCAAACTGACCTGGAACCGCTCTTTGGCGGCCCCGATCGCTTGCTACACCTTCGCGAAGATGCTGCACGCGTACTGCACGCGCGCACGGGAGGCCTGCCCGCGGTCGTCGAGGCTGAGGTTGGTGCCTGGATGAGAGCTGGAATCACGCGGACGGTCGGCCAGCGAATGACGGTGGAACGCACGGTACTCGACCGGCTGCTCCTAGCCGAACGCCTTGTACCGCCGGGGATGACCTTGCGGGGCGAGCCACCCGCATTGGGGAGGGAAGGCGACGAGCTCCTCGCCTGGTTCATGCTGGGCTGGCCACACACGACCCGCGCGAACGTCAGGGCGTGGACCTCCCTCCCGCCCTGGCGGCTGGAAGCCCTCGTGCGAGAGCTAGAGTCGAAGGGTGCCGCACGGACCCTCCACGACGGGCGGGCGCAACCGTTACTCCCCGCCGCGACATTGGAGCGATGGTCGCCGGATCGCCGGCGCGCGGCACATGCCGCCGTAGCACGCGTGCTCGTGCCCAGCGCGCACGGACGCCTCTTCCATGCGGTGGCCGCGCGGGAGGCCGAGCTGGTCACAACGGAATCGCTGGCGCTCGCGCGCGCCGCGCTGCGCGAAGGGCGGCTCGGCGAGGCCGCCGCGGTGTTGGAGGAAGGGCTCCGGCTCGTGCGGGACGAAGGGACGAGCGGCGCAATCGTTTCGGCGGAGCGGTGCGCGCAGCTCGAGGCGCTGCTGCTGGTCATGCTCGTGAAGGTCGCGATGGCCGAAGAGTCGCCGCGTGCGCTCGATCGGGCGCTCTACGAGTTGGATCGGGCCGCCGACCGCGGCGCTGTGGCTCCGATCCGACGGCTCGCGGCGGCGGCGCTCCAAACGTCGCGCGGCGACTCTGCCGCGGCGCTCGACGCGGTACGGTCTCTACCCCCGCTCGCGGACAGCGAGCTGGAGGTTTGGCGGATGGCGATTCACGCGATGGCGGCCGCTCGGCTGCCTCTCGCGGTGCATGCCGAGGTGGTGGCGCACCTCTCTGAGTGGGCGGAAGCTACGCGAATAACGGAGGCGCGCGCGCACGAGGCGGGCTGGCTGGGCGTGCTGCGCTATCGCCAGCAACGTTTCGCTGAGGCGGCGGGCCTTCACGCCCAGGCCGCGGCCGGCAAGAGCGCGCGCGTGGCGCGGTTGTCCGCGCTGCTGAACGGCGCCTCCGCCTTGTTGGAGGCGGCGCGCCATGAGGAGGCCCGGGCGCGCGCGCTCGCTGGGCGCGAGGAGGCGGCCGCGTGCCGCCACGCGCACTTCGAGGCGCGCGCGGAATGGATCCTGCGCTGTGTTTCCTATCGGGAAGGCGAGGCGAAGGCCGTCGATTGGGATCTCCTCGACGCGGCGGCCGCACTCGACCTTCCATACTTGGACGGATACATCGCCCTGAACGAGGCGGCCGTCGCGTGGCGAGTGGGGCAGAGCGAGGCTGCGCGCCGGCTGGCGCTGCGCGCGGAGGGCTCGGCGCGCACCGCCAAGGTTCCGTCGATTGCGTTGCTCGCCCAGGCGCTTTCCCTAGCGGCCGGCGAAGCAGCCAGCGATGAGGTTGTCGCCGCGCTCTCGAGCGAAGCGCGGCGCTTCCCACTACCCCGCATCGGCCTTCAGGCGCTGGCGTTGCTCGCGCGCGCTGGCCGCCCGGGCGCCGGCAACGGTGCGCCGGCCTCGAGCGAAGAGCCTGAGACTGGACGGGCAGAGATCCTATCGATGGCCGAGGCGACGCGTGAACTGCTGGGAGCCGCGGAGGACCGCTAAGGGATGTTCGGTCCCTGGATCTTCTTGACAGTACCGTTGCTCTTGATGATGGCGCCGGTACCAGGCTCGGTCGCGTTGTTATCCAGGTTGATGGTGTACTTGTCTCCCGCCATTTGCGGCTGCGCGCCCTGCTTTCGAAACTCACTGACGTTCCATTCCTGAGTGGTGCCGATCCGTTGCAGGCCCGTCCTGAGGAAATAGCTCGTCGCGGTGTACTTCTGCTCTGGCTGGACTTGAGCGAAGGTCGCGTCGTACTTCGCCGTGTAGTAGTCGAGCGCAGTGGTGGGCTGGCCGAGCATGAAGGCGGCGATCTCGAGCAAGTTGGGGTGGATCAAGCCGTAGGATCCCGTGGTGACGAGCTCCAAATCCACGTCCGTGATACGCGTGACCTGGAAACCACGCGAGCACAGACTCGGGAACGAGAATGTACTCGTCGGAAACGCCACGAAGTGCTCGAGCCGCATCGACCCGGTGTCCCACGTTTGAAGCAACCCGCGTGGCAGGTCGAGGAAGTTGATTCCCACCGTGCCGATGTCGACCTGCGCGCCACCGCCTCCCGCGCCGTTGGGGGAGTGGTCGGCCGACTGCGAATATCTCGAACGCGCCATCGTTGGAAATCTCCTTGTTGGTTGTCAGCGCTTTGAGAGGTGCACGCAGCGTGCCGGCCTTGCGCCTCATCGGGAAGACAACAGGCGAAATGCTCGCAGCGAAACGCCGAGGGCCTTCGCTGCAGCAGCGGGGTCGCCGGGATGCTTCGCCTGGACCGCCTCGATCTCCTCCGCCCTGAGGTCCTTGGCGCGGCGAATTCCGTACCGCTTCATCCACGCCACGAGCGTGCTTCGGCTCACGCCGAGACGACGCGACGCTTCCGACTGCCTGTAGCCGGCAGCTTCGAGCGCCGCCATCACGGTCTCGCGCGCGACCGCGCCGCGGGGCCGCCGGGGCGTAGGCGTTGGAGGGGCACTACCGGTGCTGGCCTCGCGATCGGCGTGTGCAACGGCGGGATGCGCGAGATGAAGCGGCGGCGCTGCGAACATGCCGGCCTCGAGGTTCAGCAGCGCCGTGGCGGTGGCGAGATTTCGCAGCTCGCGGACGTTGCCCGGCCAGCTGTGGCGTAGGAGGCCAAGCACGAACTCGATCGGGACGGAGGGCGCGCTCGCGCGAAGCCGCCGCTGCCATAACCATTCGAGCTCAGGGTGAGCGCGTGTTTGTTCGTCGAGGAAATGCCGAAACAGTCGTGGTACGTCCTCCAGGCGCGCGCGAAGGGGCGGCACATCAATCCGGAGTGGATTGAGTCGCTCGAACAGATCCAGCCGGAAGCGGCCGGCCTGGATCTCGCCGCGTAGGTCACGATGCGTAGCCGCCACGATGCGGGACTCAACGGCCTGGACCCGCTCGTCGCCCAGCCGCGTGAAGCGCCTCTCTTCGAGCACGCGGAGCAGGCGCTGCTGCACGGCCGGCGCTGCGTCGCCGATCTCATCAAGGAAAAGAGTGCCACCGCGAGCGCGCTCGAACGCGCCCGCGCGATCGCGCCGAGCGTCCGTGAACGCGCCCCGCACGTGACCGAAGAGCTCGGTATTGGCGAGCTCCGGGTCGAGCTGGCTCATGTTCACGGCCACGAACGAACCTTCGCGACCACTCAGCTCGTGAATAGACTGCGCCACGCGCTCCTTGCCGCTGCCCGTCTCGCCGGAGAGCAACACATGCTCCGAGAAGCGCGCTACGCGCTCGACACGGTCGCGGAGGGTCCACATCGCCGTGCTGTCGCCCACCATTCCCATCCGCGAGCGGGGCACACTTGGATGCGGACGCTCATCGAGGCTTAGCAGCAATCGGTTGCCAACGGCGACGAACGTGCCCGTCGGGACGGGAACCCACCGATCAGCCGGCAGGGGCTCGCCCTGGAACAGCGCTTCTGCGGCCGGCTCGGGCGGACGCCGAACGATCGCGACGGGCAGGCGCGCGCTCTCGTGCAACCGGATCTCGAAGCAGCCGGCGTCGCGGATCCAGCGGGCAAGCAGATGTCCGCGGCTGATGCACGGATCACCCAGCGGACCCCGCAACGACCATGTCTCTGCGTCCGTGAAGAAAGGTGCGTCGCGACCGACGACCAGTGGGGCATCGGGCTCGAAAGCCTCGGCCGGCGTGCAGGCGCCGATCCGCCGCAGATCGCAATGGAAGAGGATTTCCACGAGCGGACGGCGTCCTGCGTCCGATCGTGCGGCCGCGCGCTCGGCCTCCGGCTCTGCGGTCGTGTCGTCCAGACGCCCCACCGTCCGAATGGTAGCGCCAACAGGCACAAGACTTCCAGTAGCGCTCGAACTGCACCGTACGAAAACGGTCGCGACAGTACAGCTAACGGTACGGCGACGGCCCAGGCGCCAAGCCTTGCCTACGCACACGCGACGGAGTGAGGGGACCCCATGGACGTGGGTGGCACGCACCGTGCTCAGACGGCTGGACCGCAAACACTCAGCAATGGAGAAAATTCGATGGGATTGGCCAAGGAGTTCGCACGTTTTCTAAGGAAGCAGGAGCGCATGCACGCCGTCTGGCCGCCGATCGTGACGAACGTGCGGGTCGGCGACTACGGCCTCTTCAACGAAGGCGCCTTCCAGCGCCTCGGGAACATCCTCGAGTTCGGGGTGCAGGCCGCCACGCGCGACGGTCTACAGTCGACGCTGAAGCTCAAGTCGGACGCGGTCACGGTCGTTCGCCACGAAGGAGGCGCTCCAGTCGACGTCTTCCACGTCGTCGACGTCGACGCAAGGTTGGAGATCAAGTTCGAGCACAAGAGCTCGTTCTTCGTGCAATCGGCGAAGCTCAGCGCTATCGAGATGGACAGCCCCAACGCGGTGGCGCAAGCCTTGGCGGCGCACCCGGACTGGCGGCGTAAGTTCAAGGTCGTCTCGCGTGTGTTCGCCGGTACGCACGTCACGGTGCTGGCGTCAGGCGAAGCGACGACCGACGTTGCGATCACCGGAAAGGCCGCCGTGCTCGCAGAGCTCGAGCAGAAGTGGGAGTTCACGGGCTCGCTCACGTTCGCTCTCAATCGCGAGCTGGCGCTCGAGGTCCGCGGCAAGGCGGGGCCGATCGGCGTGGACCTATTCCACCTTGGTTTGTTCGGCGGCACCGTCCTCGCGGGCGCCAAGGCGGTTCCCTCCAAGGTCGAAGCCTCCGAGGTCACTGCCGTGGCGCTGACGGACTTCGATTCCGACCCGATCGATGACCTGTGAGCCGGCGGCGAGAAGCATCGCGGTCAAGCCACCAGGAGGGTTCATGAGATCGAGACTGCGCACGGCGGTGATGGCGGTGACGGTGATGAGTGCGGCCAGCGCGGGGTTCAATCGGGTTCGCTCGGCAGAGGCCGCCGAATTGTCGCCGGCGCCCATCGAGCGCACGTCCGCGCCACCGCGGGACGCGCTCTGCGTGGGTGCGGTACCGAAAGAAGACGCCAGGGCGAAGTGCGGCGCGACGGACGCCCCTTGCCAGTCGGCGCTGGCGGATTACTGCGGAGGCAAGCTGGAGCGGCTGGAAGCCTATCTATCGGTCCTGTCGACCGCGTCAAAGGAGGCCTTGGAAGGCGGCGCCGCAGCCCGATCAACCGCGCGGGCGACCGGCGCCGGCGGCCTACTGGGCGCGAGCATCGGCGGCTCGGCCTGGGAGGTAGCATTCGTAGGGGGGCTGGCGGCCTTCGTGGCGGATCGGGCCGAGGGAGAAGTGGTCGTCTGGCTGACGACCGAGCTCCAGTCGAAGTTTTGCGAGGACGGGCAGGTAAGGACTTGGTTCGACGAGACCTGCGGCCTGGTGAAGGAGCACGACGTGGGCGAGCCTCCGCCCGGGTCGTTGCTGGCGGCGGCGATGCGGACGGATCTGGCGAAGCTCCCGGCGAACGTGATCGTGTTCCTGGCGGACAAGCGTGGCGCCGCGCTCAGCCCGGCCGACGCCGAGTTGATCACGGACCTCGTCGTTGAGGCGATCAAACGCATTCGCGCCGGCGACCAGCCGTTGGAGATCATTGCTGGCCTCGAAGGCATTCCCGCGACACCGGCATCACCGGTAAGGGACCAGCTTCGGGCCATCGGCCTACTGGCCCGGCACTTCGGCGGATTTCAGCACCTCGTGGATCTGGAGGACCTGTTCGATCCTGCGAACCTTGAGGCATGGGTGTTGGCAGTGGTGCGGCCTGGCTCGACGCTGTGTTCCGGTTCAGCCGCCCCAGCGTGGCTCTGCGATGCGGGCAAGGCGCGCGCGGTCGTCGCGGCGCTGAATCCGCTACTGAGGAGCATTTTCGCGCTGTATCGCCATCTGTCGACCATCAACCGGGGGGGACACGCGCCCACGCTGGAGACAGCCCGCCTGATCATCGAGCGGTCAACCGCCGTGCTGGTGGCCGGCCGCGACGTCCTGGTCGCCCTCGGCGTCACGTCAGAGCGTGCCGGCCTGGACGAAAAAGGGTGTCCGCGGTCGTTCGCGAGCGTGGACGCGTTTGCGATCGCGGCGAACGTCACCGGTACGCTGATGGCGGGCGATTTCGCGGAGGGAGCGCGGTCGATTCTGTCGATCGCATCGCGCTGCCTGCCAGCCGCTACCCGCCTCGGCGGCCCGCTGCCGGTGGTCTTGAAACGGTACCTTCCGCTCCTTGTTGATCTCGCCGGCGCCAAGACGTCCGACGATGTGCGCGCGGCGCTCGAGGCCTCGGCCGCGCCGCTCGGCAGCTGGGCAATCAAGCGTCGCGCGGGAACCGTGACGTTCAGCATCACCGCGCTCGTGGGGGGCATGGCGGGCGGCGAGTTGTTGGCGGGGCGCGCGCTTGATTTGACTACCTCTCGGGTGCCAGCCTTCGCGCCTGCCTGGGCCGCCGGACTCGCCGCGCCGATCGGCGTGGACATGTCCTTTGCCGCCAGTGGCTCGACGGTCGGCGTCTTCGCGTCAGTCTTCGACGTGGGTGCCCTGTCTTGGGCGCGCATCACCGACACGAGGCCGGCCTTGACCGACATGACCATGTCGGAGGGCGCAGAGGTCGAACCCAAGCTAGGACTGCTGCAAGTGCTCTCCCCCGGACTCTACCTCCGCGTCGGAATAGGCAAGTCGCCGTTCACGTTGGCGGCGGGCGCCTCGGTTGCGCCAAGAGTCCGCAAGTTCAACTACCGCACCTCGATTACCGATCCCCTCACGGGGATGCCTGTCGCCGGCACAGGCACGGAGGACGTCACGGCGATCCGGGTGGGCCTGATTCTGGGCGTCGACGTTACTATCCTCGAGCTGGGACAACTCGGCGGCACCAAGTAAGGCCGTTTAGGTCCCCCGCAGGTCCTGCATCTGCGTATAACAGCAACAAGCGGCCCGTCGGATCTGTCGTAGCGCGAGCGCGGGCCCGTCCCGAGCGCACAGCCTGGCGTGAGGCTGTTCCCCGCCGGGCGCGGTACCCACCCTCCACTCAGCGGCGGAAAACGCGGGCGGGGGGCGGGGTTGCGCGCCCAACCTCCCTCTTAGGCGCGGCTTACGTAGATCGGGTTAGGAGCGGCGAAACGGGACAGCCGGCTCCGGATCGAAAGCGGGAACGGCGGATGGTCCGCCGGGAACGCGAGAACAACGGGCCCTGCGGGGCCATGACCAAGGAGGTCAACATGAACTCGATCGAGGTGAGGACCCGGAATGTGAAGACGGGCGCGCGGATTCCGACGCCACGGATGCTCGTGGAGGCGGACGCCGCGGCCCAGCGCGCGGAAGAGGACGAGACGGTGCTGGGCGACCGGTTCACGGTCGCACGGCGGAACGACCTGCTCGGCCTGGTCGCCCGGGTACGCGCGCTGTACGGGGTGCAGTCCGCCGGCAAGGCGGAGGTGACCCGGGCGACGGACGCGGTGCGGGAGGCGGCGCTGGCCGCCCGCACGCTGGTGGGCGACGTGCTCACGGCGGCGAGCAACGCGTTCGGTGGCGAGGAGCCGGAAGTCTTGGCGTCCTTCCGCGCGGGACCGGCGAAGTACGACACGCTGGGCACGCTGGACGCGAAGATGGAGGCGCTGATGATGGCGTGCGCGGCCGAAGCCGCGGCGCTGGCGGCGTGGGGCGAGCCGGATGCGGCCGCCCGTCTCCTCGCGGCGCAGACCGACCTGCGCCAGGCGAACGTGGCTCAGGATGCGGCGGTGGCTCATGCGCCGGCGCAGACCGAGGCGCTGTACGAGGCCAAGGGGCTGCTCCTGGCCGAGCTGCAGCGGCTGAGCCGCGTGGCGAAGCGCGTCTTCCGGGGCCAGCCGGCCCGACGCGCGGCCTACGCCCTGACCCCGCTGTACGAGCGCCGCAACGGCGGCGCGGCGGCGGTCGCCGGCGACGTGCCGGCCCCGGCGGCGGCCTCGCCTCCGCCTGCGCCTCCGCAGTTGCCTTCCGCCTCGTAGGCTAGGACCAGCGTCCTAGCTCCTGCCTTCTCGGCGCGGGGCCTCCGGATCGGCGGGGGTCCCGCGCCTCCTTTTTCGCCACCCGTCCGCGCGCGTGCCGCGTCGCGCGCGCGGCTGCGTCGAGGCGCCGCATCCCTGCCGCTACCGCGGATCGGGGACCGCGTCCGAATAGTCGTCCTTCACCTTGCACGCGTTGTCCTGCGCGTCGGCCGCGCGCGTGACCCAGCCCTTTCTCTTGCCCTTCCACACCTCGACCGAATTCGCGGCGATGTCGAGCACGCCGCCCTCCACGCGCTCGCTCTGCGTCCGCTCCACGGCGGCCTTCCAGGCGGCGATCGCGTCGGACACGCCCGAGGCGCCCGGGTCCATCAACAGATCCTTGGGCAGCGATTTGACGAACGCGTTCGCGAGCACGCCTCCCTTCGTCGGCGTGGAGCGCGCGGCGCCCAGGAAAACGGCGTTGGGGAAGATGTCCTTCCACACCTCGTACGCTTCCGTACACAACGTCGCGCAGCTCGTACTGACCAGGAGCTTCACGTTCGGCAGGGGTCCCTGGATGCCCCGGACGTCGAGCACCATGCCCGGCTTGCCGACGTCCCACACGCCAGGCAGCTTGTACTGCGCGTACTGGTGACCCGAGAAGACGAGCACGGTGGCCTCGGAGAAAGCGGACTGCGCCTTGCTCGGGTCGTCGGAAAACTCCCTCCACTTCTCGTGGGACGGCGCGAGCGTCGCGCCGAGCTTTCGGAGGTTCTTGCGGCTCGTGAATCGATTCGCCGTGTCGTAGCCGCTCATGACGTATCCGGCGAAGGGCTTCGTGCTCTCCTTCCAGGCGAGCTCCAGATCGTCGGCGTGCTTCGCGTGGTGCTCCTTGCGCAGCGCTTTGCGGGTATGCGCGTCGTACAACGACGGGGCGGCGGTGAAGCGAGCGGCGAACGTGGCTTGGTCGAGGCCGGCGCACGCCCGCGCTCGTTTCAAGGCGAGATAGAGGTCGGGCAGCTTGGCGGAGTCGGCGGAGGCGTCGTTGGCGGCGTCTTCGGCGACCTGGGCCACGTCCACCGGATCTCCCGCCGCGTCCTGGCAGGTGTCCGGCGCGCACTGGACGCCCGCCGCCGCCCCGGTTTCCTGCTGGACCACGTGCGCGAGCTCGTGGGCGATCAGCGCTTGGCCCGACGCGACTGTGGGGTCGTACTGACCCGCGCCGAAAAAGATGTCGCGGCCGCGGGTGAACGCCCTGGCCGAGAGCGCCTCCGCCCGAGCGGCCGCTTCCCCGTCCGCGTGAACGCGCACCGCGCTGAATTGGTGGCCGAGCCGGCGCTCCATGAAGGAACGCGTCGACGCATCCAGCGGCGCGTTGGCCGCGGGCGTAGCGGCGCCAGCGGCGAGCGGCGCCGGACCCATTCGCTCCGCCACCAGGTCCGCTTCGCGTTCCAGCCGATCCGATGACGGGGACGAGCGCAGACTCTTCTTCTGCACGGGCCTGCCGCCCAGCGCCGCCGCGCACGCGGCGGAGCCGCCGCCCCTCGGCGCGGGTATCGTCACCCTCGCGTGCGGGCGCATCGGGCGACTCTAGGACTGGGCGCAGTCTCGGGTCAATCGACGGCCGGCGCTACGTGGCGGGCGGGCGGCGCGGCGACGGTGCGGGCGAGGCGGAAGCCGAGGTAGGCGTAGCGCAGGACGCTGAAGGCGCGCAGGCGGGCGGCGGCGCGCGAGGCGAGGCGGCTGCTGTTGAACGAGCCGCCGCGCCAGCAGCGCATGCCGGTCTCGTCGCGGGCGGCGCCGGGGACGGGCTCGGGCTGGGCGAGCGCGGCGCGGGCGTCGAGCTCGCCGCGCACGTCGGCCGCCAGCTCGCGCACGCCACCGGCCATGTCGCGCACGCCGAAGGGGCTTTCGTCCACGGGGAAGGCGCCGACCTCCTCGGGCTGGTAGAGCCCCGGGCGCGACTCGATCATCTTGCAGAACGTCGGGTCGAACGCGTCGCCCCACGGGTACAGGCGCCCGTCGGCGCCGCGCGCGGCGCGCTCCCATTCGGCCTCGGTGGGGAGGCGCAGGGTGCCGGGGGAAAGGCCCTCGCGCGCGGCGCGCCACGCGCAGTAGGCGGTCGCGTCGTACCAGTCCACCGCCGCCACGGCGAGCCGCCCGGCGCGCTCGGGCGGGCAGTAGCGACGCCCCTCGGCCTCGATCAGGATCTCGCCGTGCGCGCGCCAGCGCCCGCCGGCGTCGCGCAACGCCAGCGGGCCCTCGTTGTCGTCGCGCGGCAGACGCCGCTCCGCCAGGGCGGGGTCGCGCGACCAGAGGTCGTCCACGAACTCCAGATATTCGTCGAACGTGACGGGGAAGCGCCCGATGGCGAAGTCGCCGACGGCCACCACTTCGCGCGGCAGCGCGCTCGGCGCTTCGGGGTCGCCGCCCACGATCGACACGCCGCCCGGCACGTAGACCATGCCTGCCCCGATCTCGGGCGCGCGCGCCAGCCGCACCTGCGCGCGCTCGTGCTCGCCGCGCGCCAACAGCACCGGGTAGCGCACGTCGGGGAAGCCGTCGTGCCGCAGCAGGAGCAGCCAGCTGCCGGGCGGCAGCCGCGCCTCCATGACGGGCGTGGCGCCGAGCGGGCGCGCCTCGCCCGGCACCAGCACGCGGTCGCGCTCCACCCAGCGGTGCGCCGTCACGGCCGCGCCGGCGGGGTCGCTCGTCAGGCTGAGGCGCGCGTCGGCCGCCAGCACCGCGGCGAACCGCCCGTCGTCGTGGTCGAGCACCAGCGACTCGTAGTAGAGGCGCGCCGCCGCGCGGCCCTCGCCGCGGGCCTCCTCCGCCTTGCCCCAGTACAGCTCCGCCAGGCCGGCGCGCGCCCCGCCGTGCTCCGGCGCGTAGCCAAGCGCCTGCGCGTAGAGCTCCACCGCTTCGGCGAGCGCGCGCGCCGCGTCCGCCTCCGCCGTGCCCGCGCGGTCCTCGAGCGCCCAGGCGGGGCGCTTGCGTGCCACAACCTCCCAGCGCGCGACGCCCTGGAGCGCCGCCTCCGCCTCGGCGAGCAGCCGCCGCCGCTCCTCCAGCAGCGCGCGGTGGCGCTCCACCGGGCGGCGCGCCTGTTCCACGAGGCGGTCGGCTTCGGCGGCGCGGCGGCTGCGCTCCTTGGCGCCTTCGAGCCAGGCTTCGATCTCGGCGGCGAGCTCGGCGGCCGAGGCGGGGCGGTCGGCGGGGCGCTTGGCCAGGCAGCGCAGGCACAGGTCCTCCAGCAGCAGCGGACAGCCGGGGAGGAGCTCGCGCGGCGGCGTGGGATCGGCGCCGACCGTGCGCGTCAGCACGGCCAGGGCCGTCGCGCCTTCGAACGGGCGCCGCCCGGTGAGGACCTCGTAGAGGATGACGCCGAGGGCGAAGAGGTCGGAGCGCGGGTCGAGCTCGGGCGCGTCGCCGAAGGCCTGCTCGGGCGACATGTAGCCGGGCGTGCCGAGGATGGTGCCGAGCTGCGTGGGCGTGCGGCGCCCCGTCCCCTCGGGCAAGGGCGTGGGCACGCGCGCGCCGGGGGCGGGCGCCGCCTCCAGCACCTTGGCGATGCCCCAGTCCGCCACGTAGACCTCGCCGTAGTCGCCCACGAGGATGTTCTCGGGCTTGAGGTCGCGGTGCACGACGCCGCGCGCGTGCGCGTAGGCCATGGCGCGGCAGACCTGCGCGAACGTCACGCACAGGCGGGCGAGCGGCCATTCGCGCCGGGCGTCGGGGCTGCGCAGCAGGTCGCGCAGCGAGCGGCGCGCCACGACGCGCATCGTGTAGAAGGGCTGGCCGTCGGCGCGCACGCCCAGGTCGTAGATCGGGACGACGCTCGGGTGCTCGAGCTGCCCGGTGATGCGCGCCTCCGCGAGAAAGCGCTCCACGTCGGCCGGTCCGGCGCCGGCCTCGGGGCGCAGCACCTTCACGGCGACCGCGCGTCCGACGGCGCGGTCCTGCGCCAGGAGCACGGCCCCGTAGCCGCCGCGCCCGAGCTCGTGCCCCAGCTCGTAGCGCCCGCCGTCGAGCGTGCCGCCGATGTCCGCCAGCGCCGGAACGTCGGGCGCGGGCGCCGCTGGCGGCGACGAGCGCGGCGCGGGCTCGGACGGGGCCGCGCGCGGGTCGCCGTGTGGGGGCGCGGGCGCGAGGTCGGGCGGTGCCGAGGGCCTCGCGCCAGGCGCGAGCGGCGGCGCCGGCGGCGCGTCGACCAGCGTGGCGAGGTCCGCGTCGGGCCCCTGCAGCGCGGCGAGCTGCTCGGGCGCGAGCACCGCGCCTCCACCGACTCCCCCACGCGCGTGGTCATTCCGCTGAAGCGCGGCGAGCTGCTCGGGCGCAAGCACCGCGCCGAACACCGCGCCCGGCGCCGGCGGCGGCGCGCCCGCCGCTTCGGCGGAGCAGAAGCGCCGCGCCGCGTCCCACACGGCCGCGCCGTCCAGCCAGCCCCGCTGCACCGCCTGCGCGGCGATGTCGCGCAGCCGTTCGGCCGATGTCATCGTTCCCTCCGCCGCGATTGTAGCCGACGGAGGCGGCCGCGCCGGAGACGGCGGCCCGCGCGCCGGCGGTTGACGCAGGGGCGCCGGAGGGGTATATGACGGCCCCCCTGGAGGCTGGAGAAGCATAGATGATGATGTTGCGACTGAAGCGCACGGGCATGCGGAACGTGCCGTACTACCGGCTGGTGCTCACCGACCACCGTTCGGCGCGGGACGGGAAGTTCCTGGAAGTGCTGGGGACGTACGACCCCAAGCAGAACCCGCCGCTGGTGCAGTTCAAGCTGGAGCGTGTGGACCATTGGCTCGCGAAGGGCGCCAAGCCGAGCGAGACGGTGGGGCAGCTCCTCAAGCGTCTGCGCAAGGCGGCCGCGGCGGCCGCGGCGGCCGCGCCCGCGACGACCCCGGCCTAGCGCGTACGCGCACGCCCGCGCGTGCGCCCACGCCCGCGTCTGCGCCTGCGCCGGCGCCGGCACGCGAGGCCCCGCCCTCATGCAAGAGCTCGTCGCTTTCGTCGCCCGCGCCCTGGTCGACCACCCCGACGCGGTGGAGGTCACCGAGGTGGAGGAGCGCGACGCCACCGTGCTGCAGCTCCGCGTCGCGGCGGGCGACCTGGGCAAGGTCATCGGCCGCGGGGGCCGGACCGCGCGCGCGCTGCGCACGCTGGTGTCCGCCGCCGGCAGCCGCGCGCGCAAGCGCCTCGTCCTCGACATCCTGGACTAGCCGTGCCGGAGGCGGTTGCGGCACAGACCGTGGCGGTGGGGCGCATCACCCGCCCGCACGGCGTGCGCGGCGAAGTGCGCGTGCAGGTCTACGGCTCGGGCGAGGTGCTGGCGGTGCAGCGCGAGGTGCTGGTGGGCGGCGCGCCGCGCGCCGTCACGGCGTTCCGCTTCGCCGGCGGGGGAAGCCGCAGCACGGGCGGCGCGGGCGGGGGCGGCGGCGGCTTCGCCGTGATGCGGCTGCGCGGCGTGGACGACCGCGACGCGGCGGAGGCCCTGCGCGGGGCGGAGCTGTCGCTGCCGGCGAGCGCCTTCCCCGAGGCGGGGCCCGGCGCTTTCTGGTACCACGAGGTCGTGGGGCGCGAAGTGGTGGAGCGCGCCGGCGGGCGCGTGCTGGGGCGCGTGACCGCCGTCGTGAACTACGGCGCCTCCGACGTGCTGGTGGTGCTGGGCGACGAGGGCGAGTGGATGTTGCCGGTCGTCGACGACGTGGTGCTGGCGGTGAGCGCCGAGCGCATCGAGGTCGCCGTCCCGGAGGGGCTGGAGCCGCAGGCGCCATGATCTTCGACGTGCTGACGCTCCTGCCGGAGGTGTTCGCGCCGTACCTGCAGGCGAGCGTTCTGGGGCGCGCGATGGAGGCCGGCCTGCTGGCCGTGAACGTCGTGAACATCCGCGACCACGCCGAGGGGCGGCACCGCGTGTGCGACGATTACCCGTACGGCGGCGGGCAGGGGATGCTGATGAAGCCCGAGCCGGTGGCGGCGGCGCTCGACGCCGTGCGCCAGCCCGGCGAGGCGGTGTGGCTGCTGACGCCGCAGGGCGAGCGCTTCGACGACGCGATGGCGCGCGCCCTGGCGCGCGAGCCGCGCGTCCTGCTCCTGTGCGCGCGCTACGAAGGGCTGGACGACCGCGTGCGGCAGCTCTACGCGCCGCGCGAGGTGTCGGTCGGCGACTACGTGCTCACCGGCGGTGAGCTGGCGGCGCTGTGCGTCATCGACGCCGCCGCGCGCTTTCTCCCCGGCGTGCTCGGCAACGAGGCCTCGCCCGAAAGAGACACGTTCGGCGACGGCCTGCTGGAAGCGCCGCAATACACACGCCCCCGCGAATTCCGCGGCCTCGCCGTGCCGCCCGTGCTCCTCGACGGCCACCACGAAGAGATCCGCCGCTGGCGCCGGCTGCAGTCGCTGCTCCTCACCCGGTCGCGCCGGCCCGACCTCTTCGCCAAGCTCGCGCTCACCGAAGAGGACCGCGCGCTACTCGCCGCCGCCGACGCCCAGGCTCCCGCCGACGCCGAGGCCGACGCCGAGGCGGACGCCGACGCCGACAAACCCAAGTCCGAGTAGGCGCTCATCCCGTGCGACGCGCGCGCCGCGCGGAACGCCTTGACGCCCCGCGCCGCGCCGACTAGCATTCGCGGCTCCAAAACCCCAAGCCTTTCGTACGGAGGAACGATGAGCTCGCTCGACCGCGTCGCCCTGCGCCCTGCCACTCTCTCGCCGCTCGCCCTGACGGCAGCCTTGGCCCTCGCCCTCGGAGCCGCCGCCGTGCTCGGCGGATGCCCGCACAAGAACAACGGCGTCTGCGGCGACGGCACCGTCGACACCGGCGAGCAGTGCGACGACTCGAACACCGTCTCCGGCGACGGTTGCAGCGCGACCTGCACCACCGAGACGACCCAGTGCGGCAACGGGGTCGTCGACATGGGCGAGCAGTGCGACGACGGCGCGGCCAACAGCAACACGGCCCCCGACGCCTGCCGCAACGACTGCACGAACGCCGGCTGCGGCGACGGCGTCGTCGACACCGGCGAGATGTGCGACCCGCCCGGCGCGAACTGCAACCCCGACTGCACGACGGGCGCCTTCTGCGGCAACAACGTCGTGGACGCCGGCGAGCAGTGCGACGACGGCAACACGGCCACCGGCGACGGCTGCGACGCGGCCTGCGCGCTGGAGCTCCAGGGCATCGCCTGCAACGACTCGATCATGTTCGACTCGTCCGTCGGCACCTCCGCCGTCGGCACTTACGATTGCCTGCCTTTCCCGGACAACGGGCCGGAGTTCGTCTTCTCGTTCACGCCGGCCGTGAGCGAGCAGGTAGTCTTCACGCTGAACGGCCCGAACCCCGACAACGACCTCCTGGTCATCGCCGACACTGGCGCGGGCTACGTCCCGGGCACTTGCGACGCAACGCTCGTCTCCGTCGCGGGCGGCCCGACCAACGAGACCGTGGTGCTCGACGCCGTTGCCGGAACGACCTACTACGTCATCGTCGAGGGCTACACCGAAGACGGGAGCCCAGGCGGGCCCGTGACCCTCGCGGTGCTCTGCGCATCCACCGCGACGTGCGGCAACGGCAGCGTGGAGCCGGGCGAGGGATGTGACGACGGCAACACCGCCGCCGGCGACGGCTGTGACGCGACCTGCTCCTTCGAGTGCAACTCCCCGAGCGGCGCCACCGCCTGCGAGTCGATCGAGTCGGACGACACCTCCGTCACCGGCCAGACGTACATGGACACTTACGGCTGCTTTGGCTTCACCGAGGTGGGCCCCGAGAACGTGTACGCACTGACGAACTCCGGCGCGTCGCCCGAGGACGTCCGCGTGATCATGACCGGCCTCACGGCCGACATGGATATCGTCGTGCTCGACGGCGGCGCGGCCGGCACGTGCGACCCGTCCGCCTGCGTGGGCGCGAGCATCGGGATCGGCTTGGTGGACGAAGAGGTCGCGTTCACCATTCCCGCCGGCTCGACGTACCAGGTCGTCGTCGAAGGCTACGACGCGACTGGCGGGCCGTACGATCTCTCGATCGGCTGCGGGAGCACGTCGGTGTGTGGCAACTCCATCCTGAGCCCCGCCGAGGAATGCGACGACGGCAACGTCGCCGCCGGTGACGGCTGCGAGCCCACCTGCCTCTGGGGTGTGCTCGCCTGCTCCGGGTCGGAGACCGACATCACCGCGAACATCGACGGCTCCGACGTCGTCGGAGATACGACCGGCCTCACGGACAACTACGCCGGCTCCTGCGACGGCGCGGGCGCCCCCGAGCTGGTGTACGAACTGACCCCGGCGGCGGACGTCGATCTGCGCATCAGCGCCGGCACGGCAGGGACGAACGACGTCTCGCTCTACGTCCGCGACCGGAACTGCACGGACGGCGCGACCGAGCTCGTCTGCGACAACGGCGGCACCGCGGACCCGCTCGTCGGGATTCAGGCGGTCGGCGGAAACACCTATTGGGTGTTCGTCGACGGCGAGGGAACGGACAGCGGCTCATTCCTGCTGCACGTCGAGACGGCGACCTGCGGCGATGGCGTGGTCGACGCGTTCCGCGGCGAGAGCTGCGACGACGGCAATGCGGTGTCCGGCGACGGTTGCGAGCCTGATTGTACCGTCCCGTGCAACATGGCGGGCACCACGTCCACCTGCACGAGCACGCCCTTGATGGACGACTCGACCGGCAACACGAACAACGTGGACTTCTACAACTGCGTGCCCTGGGACGAGATCGGCGGCGAGGTGTGGTACCTGTTCGACAACGACACCGGCGTCGACCAGACCGTCACGGCCGACCTGACCGGCCTGACGCTCGATATGGACCTCTTTGCGATCACGCCCGGGCCGAACGGCTCGTGCAACCCGAACAACTGCGTCACTGCGTCCGACAACGCGGGCACCGCGTCCGAGTCCGTGACCACGACGGTCGCCGCAGGCGACCAGGTGTTCTTCGTGGTGGACGGCTACGAAGGCGACGGACCGTTCGCGCTCAGCTTCAGCTGCATGTAGCCGGAGCCAACCTTCAACTAGACACCGGCCGTCGTCGCGCCCAACTTCCCGTGGCGCCTTCCAGGAGGAGAGCATGAGAGTCGTATTTCTGGCGGCGGCGCTTGGCGTCGCTTTGGCGGCCGCCGGGGCCGGGTGCCGGTGCGCGGGCGCCGAGGGCGTGTGCGGCAACGGCACGCGCGAAGGCAACGAGGAGTGCGACGACGGGAACGTTCTCGACGGGGACGGGTGCACGTCGCAGTGCGTGACGGAGGGGGGCGGCGTCTGCGGCGACGGGACGGTCGACGCGGGCGAGCAGTGCGACGACGGCAACACGGTCTCGAACGACGGCTGCTCGGCGACCTGCACGACCGAGGGCGGGCCGGCGTGCGGCGACGGCACGGTGGACATCGGCGAGCAGTGCGACGACGGCAACACCGTGTCGGGCGACGGCTGCTCGTCGACGTGCATGAACGAGGGCACGCCCACGTGCGGCAACAACGTGCTCGACCTGGGCGAGCAGTGCGACGACGGGAACCAGACGGCGGGCGACGGCTGCTCGCCGACGTGCCAGTTCGAGGCGTCGGTGGGCGCGTGCGGGCCGGAGTTCGCGGTGGCCTGCGGCGACACCGTGTTCGACGACGTGGTGACGACCGGGGCGGCGGTCAACGACTGGATGACGTGCCTCGGCTTCCCCGACGCCGGGCCGGAGATCGCCTACTCGTTCACTCCGTCGGCGTCGGGCGACGTGACGATCGACCTGACGGTGTCGGTGGCGGACATGGACATCTTGCTGGTGCAAGGCGACGCCACGGGGGCGTGCGATCCGACCGACTGTGGGCTCTTGCTCGACGCCTCGGTCAACGGCGGGACGACGGCGGAGTCGGTGACGTTCGCCGCCGTCGCGGGAACCACGTACTACATCATCATCGAGACGTACATCGAGGGCGGCGAGACGGGCGGGCCCTTCACGCTGGACGTGACGTGCGCGGCGCCGCCGGTTTGCGGCAACGGCGCGGTCGAAGCGGGTGAGGAGTGCGACGACGGCAACACCACGCCCGGCGACGGCTGTAGCGCGGCGTGCACCCTGGAGCCGGGGATCTGCGGCGACGGCGTGCTCAACTTGGGTGAGGAGTGCGACGACGGCAACACCACGCCAGGCGACGGCTGCGACGCCGGCTGCCAGCTCGAAGGCGTCGGGGCTTGCGGGCCGGAGGTGCCGGCGGCGTGCGGCGATTCGATCGCCGACGACGTGACGACGGCCGGGCTGGCCGTGAACGACTGGACGGCGTGCCTCGGCTTCCCTGACGACGGGCCGGAAGTGGCGTACGTGCTCACGCCGGGCGCGGGGGACGTCACGGTCGACCTCACGGTCACGGTCGCCGACATGGACATCCTCGTGGTGGAAGGCGACGCTTCGGGCGCCTGCACCACGGCATGCCCCAACCTCGTCGACGCCTCGGTGAACGGCGGCACGACCGCTGAGACGGTGACGTTCGCCGCCGCGGCCGGGACGACCTACTACGTGATCGTGGACACGTACACGGCGGCCGGCGACACGGGCGGGCCGTTCGTGCTGGACATCTCCTGCGTCCTGGCGGTCTGCGGAGACGGCGCGCTCCAGTCGGGCGAGCAATGCGACGACGGCAACACGACGGCCGGCGACGGCTGCGACGGGACCTGCCAGCTCGAGGCGGGCAGCTGCGGCGACGGGATCGTGGGGCTGAACGAGCAGTGCGACGACGCCAACGCCACGACCGGCGACGGCTGCGACAACTGCGTGTTGGAGTGCGGATCGCTCCCGCCGCCGAGCATCGACTGCGCCGCGCCGGTCATGGGGGATACGTCGATGGCCGGAACGTCGGTGCTGAGCGCCTACACCTGCGCGCCGGGCTTCACCGACGACGGAAACGAGCTCGTCTTCTACTTTACGGCCGCGGCGACCGAGCCGGTGCAGTTCGATCTGACGGGGCTGCCGGCGGCGGTGGACCTCGACCTGTACGTCACGGGTCCGCAGTCCGCCACGTGCGAGACCTGTGTGGACGGGAGCTTCGCCGGCGCGGGCGCGGCCGAGACCGTCAACATCAACGCCGTCGCCGGGGAGACGTACCAGATCATCGTCGACACCTACACGGCGGCGGGGGGGGCCTTCACCCTGACCGCCACGTGCGGATTCGTTCCGCCGGCCGCCTGCATGGAAGACTCGGCGGTCGCGCTGTCGGGCGGCGCGCCGTCGGTGCTGACGGTCGACAACAGCGTGACGACCGACGACACGACGGCGAGCTGTGTCGCGGCGGACGGCTGCCCGGGCGGCGAGGACTACGTCCTGGCCGTGACGATCCCGGCCGGCTTCACCGATCTGTCGGTGACGTTCGATCACGGGACCGGGGACGAGTTCTACGCCGTCTTCGGCGACCCGATGTGCGCCGAGCTGGAATGCTACGACCCCTACCCCGCGACGACGGGCACGCAGGTCTTCGCCGGCGTCTCGACGGGCGCCGCCGACACCACCGTCTATCTCCTCATCGAAGCCTGCGCCGGCGGCACCGGCGCCTCCACCGACCTCACCCTCACCGCGCTCTAGGAGGCGGAAGCGGCGGCTTTGGACCGCCCCGCCGACGGGTCCGGGGCGGAGGCGGAAGCGGCGGCTTGGCCGCCCCGCCGACGGGGTCCGGGGGCATCGGAGCACGGCGTACTCGCCGCGCGCACGGGCCCCCGGGCTCAAAAGAAAACGGCCGGGTCGCTTGCACCCGGCCGTTTCCGGCACTGCACTTCGAGGATCCGGCCGTCAGGCCGAACGGCCCTCCGGCCAACTGTTACACTCCATGCTCTCTAGACCCTCCTCCGGCCTGTGCCGGCACCCGCCAGACGCACCCGGTGCGGCTCACTCACGCACGTAAGAACGTCCCTCTCGACGGGTGTTTCGGTAGCGGCGTCGGCTTTCGCCGCCGCCTGGGTTCCCCGCGTCGGAACGGCCGGTGCTGCCTGCACCGTCCTACGGGCCCACTCCCGCAACCCCGGGGCCGCCTGAAACGACCAGACGCCCTGAGGCTGATCCCGACCGGGGGCGGGCTCCCTCACGGGAGCCCTCTGCTCCGGGTATCGGAGCATGCCCTCAATATAGCAGCGCCGGGAGGCCGTGCGCCAGAAAGTGGGCCTCCCCGCCTGGTGGCATCTGGCCACGGAACGCTAGGCTACGCGGCAGGCGCCTGTCGGCGCGCCGCCTATAGAACGAACGATCCATGACGATCGGCCTGGACGCAACCGGGATAGAGCACGTGACGTTCGCCCCGGACGTGCTCGGCGCGATGCTCGACGACGTGAACAGCGGCTTCGGTCCGCGGCGCCGCCACGAAGCCATCGGCATGCTCTTCGGCCGAGTGGGGCGCGACTCCATCTGCCGGGTGGAGAAGGTCGTGCCTTACGCCACGTGGTTCCGCTCCAGCACCTGGGTGGCGCCGAACCCCGCGGCCTGGACGCGGCGCGCCGCCGCCCTGGCCCGCCGCCACGGGCTGCGCTACCTCGGCGCCTACCACTCGCACCCGCAGCTCGGGCGGGAACGCGTCCCGCCGTTCCGTTCCGCCGAGGACGACGAGTGGCTGTGGCGCGACCGCGCCGCCAGCATCGACGTGCTGGTGCGCGTCTGGCGGCAGAAGCGCACGCCGGCGCGCCGTTACCGCGACTCGCTGTACCACTACGCCGCCTCGGCGTGGCGCGCCTACGAGATTTCTTGTTGCGGCATGGAAGGGCGCGAAGTGGTCACCATCCCCATCCGCACGGCGACCGCAGCGCCGCGCAAGCCGCGCCACGCCTACCGGCGCCGCTGAGTCGCCGCGCGCGGCTTCGCCGGCTCCGACTTGGTGGGCGCGGCCACCGCCGCTACAATGAAGGGAAGGGAGGCACTCATCCCGCGGACCCGCTGTGACGTTCGGGTTCTTATCGCGCTCGCCGGCCTCGCCGCGGCCGGCGCCGGCGCCGGGTGCAAGCTCACGCGCGGAGACACCTGCGCGCTGCCGGACACGTCCATGGGCACCTATCGACTGATGCGCGACGGCGCGTCCGCCGCGGTCTGCCCGCCCACGCTCGTCGTGCTGGACGTGGACACGGCCCTCACCGGCGTGGAGCAGCTGCGGGTGAAGGCGACGCCCCTGACGTTCGTCGTCGACCAGGCGCCCGAGTTCCCGTCGGAGGCGGCCGGCCCGCTGGCCGAGAGCGAGAGCCTGGCGGTGGAGCTGGACGCGTCCATGGACGGGGTGCCGGTGACCTTCACGGTGACGGGGCTCGCGGCCGGGCGGGCGGTCGCAGCCGGCGTCGCCACCGCCGCGGTCAACGCCGCGAACATCGTGGTCGTCGAGGTGGCGCTCGTGACGTGCGCGCGGCTGGACGGCGCCCTCTGCGCCTCGGATGGCCTGCATGCGTGTGACGACGACGGCCTGGAGGCCGTGGCGGCCTGCCCCTACGGCTGCAACGACACGCGGCTCGAGTGCAACGACTGCACGCCGAGCACGAGCGAATGCCACGCGAGCACCGCGGTGGTCTGCGGCGCCGACGGCCTGTGGCAGACCTGGGAGAGCTGCACGGCCATGGCGTCGAACCCCAACCGCCACTGCGACGGCGGGACCTGCGTGGACTTCTGACCTCTGACTCGTGAGACCCGTCCGCCTTCGGGGCGCGGCCGGTGCGGCCCCGCGGCGCATCCGACCCCGTCCGTGTCGCGCCAGGCGCGCGAACCGCGCTGGATGGCTGGGCAGGTCCTGGAGCGTCAGGCACAGAGTTGATCCCCCAGCGGGCTTGCGGGTGCAGTGCTCCTAGCGCACCGGCTTGTCCGGCAGGACGAACTTCGCGTAGCCCACCAGCTCGAACCCGCCGGCGTCGTAGGTGTAGCCGTCGTCGTTGCCGTCGTTGCTGAAGACGACCTGGTAGGCGAGCATGCCGCCCACGGCGAGGAAGCTCAGGACCGAGAAGTCGGCGCCGCCGCCGAAGCGCACCATCGGGTCGGTCTCGGAGGCGTGCTGGCAGCCGCCGAACACGGTGCTGCAGAATCGCAGCTGCAGGTCGTTGAAGCCGAAGTCGGCCTGCCCGTAGATGAAGAGCCCCTTGCCCGCCCAGCCGAGCTTCACGCCGCCCAAGACTTGTAATTCCAGGGCGTGCGTCTCCAGGCCGGGGAAGTCCAGGTCGTCCGACAGGGCGACGTACTTGAACGTGCCGGTCGGCGCCACGACGAAGCCGCGCGGCCCCGCGCCGAACATGAAGCCGCCGTCCACGTGAAACTGGAACGACGCGCGGAAGTCGCTGGCGAAGTCGCCGCTCATCGGCGCCAGGAAGCCAAGCCCCGGCGCCACGAAGAAACGGTTGACCTGCTCCTCGCCCGCCGCGTGCGCGCGCCCCGGCGCGCCCAGCCCTACCAGCCCGACCGCCGCCACCAGCATGAGGATGCGTTTCATGGCTTCTCCCGTCTTAGCGCTTGGCCCGCATCCTAGGCGCGCGCGCGCGGGCGTTCAACCGGCCGGCCGTGCGTTATAGTTCGTCGGCCCGTGAACGCGTCCCACCGCATCGAGATCGCCGGCGAGCTGCGCCGCTTCCGGCGCGACGACTGGGACCGCCTCGTCGGCGCGGACGGCTCGCCGTTCTTGGAATGGGACTGGCTCGTGTCGCTCGAAGACGCCGGCTGCGTGAGCGGCGCCGCCGGCTGGCGGCCACAGCACGTCGCCGTTTGGGAGGGGGAGGAGCTGGTGGCCGCCGCGCCGGCTTACCTCAAGGCGCACAGCGCCGGCGAGTTCGTCTTCGACTGGGGCTGGGCGGAGGCGGCGGCGCGGCTGGGCGTGCACTACTACCCGAAGCTGGTCGCGGCGGTGCCTTTCACGCCGGCGGCGGGGACGCGCCTGCTGGTGGCACCGGCGCACGCCGCCGACCGCCCCGCGCTGGTGGCGGCGCTGGCCGGCGCCCTGGAGGAGATGGCCACGCAGGCGAAGCTCTCCTCGGCGCACGTGCTCTTCGCCACGGCGGACGAGGTCGCCGCGCTGGAGGCGCGCGGCTGGACGCGGCGGCTGACGATGCAGTTCCAGTGGCGCAATCACGCCTACGCCGACTTCGACGACTTCCTCTCGCGGCTCGACGCCAAGAAGCGCGCGCAGATCCGGCGCGAGCGGCGTGAGGTGGCGCGCTCCGGCGTCACGGTCGAGACGCTCGAAGGAGACGCCGTCACGCCGGATCTCCTGCGCCTGATGTTCCGCTACCACAGCGGCACCATCGAGAAGTGGCGCTGGAGCGACCAGTACCTCAACGAGGAGTTCTACGAGCTGCTGGCCGACCGTTTCCGCCGGCGAATCCATCTGGTGGTGGCGCGGCGCGCCGGACGCGTCATCGCCGCCGCTTTCAACGTGCTGAAGGGCGACGCGCTCTGGGGGCGTTACTGGGGCTGCGAAGAAGAGGTGCCGTTCCTGCATTTCGAGGTCTGCTACTACCACCCGATCGAGGACTGCATTCGGCGCGGCGTGGGGCTGTTCAGCCCGGGCGCGGGCGGCGAGCACAAGTACCACCGGGCCTTCGTGCCGGAGGCGCAATACAGCGCGCACCGCGTCTACGACGCGCGCCTCGCCTCGCTCGTCGGCCCCGCCGTCGCGCGCGAGCGCGCCCACGTGCTCGCGACGATCGACGCGCTCGTGCAGCGCGCCCCGCTCAAAGCCAAGCCAGGCTAGCGGCCCTATGCGGCGGCGGCGCCGGCGAACTCGGCGCGCATGGCCTCGCGCAGCGCCCCGTCGCGCAGCACTTCCTCGGCGCACAGCGCCATGGCGCGCGCCGCCGCCAGCATCGCCTGCATGCCGCGGTCGGACGCGGCGTGGCGCACGAAGTCCTGCTGGTGGCACATCGCCGCGTCCTTGTCGCAGATGCCGAGATACGGATGGATCGCCGGGACGACGTGCGAGACGTCGCCCATGTCGGTCGAGCCCATGCCGACGTCGAGGTCGACCTCCGGCGCCGGGCGCCCGAGACCGGCGAGGTGCCGCCCGAACGCTCGCGCCAGCGCGAGGTTGTTGCGCATGTCGGCGTAGCCCGTCTCGCGCGACACCGCCAGCTCCGTGCGCGTGGCCAGCGCCGCGGCACGCGCGCAGGCGAGCACCTGGTCGGTCAGCTTGGTCAGGTACGTGGTGTTCGTGGCGCGCACGCTGAACTGGCAGGCGGCGTGCTCGGGGATGATGTTCACCGCCTGCCCGCCGTTCGTGATGAAGCCGTGCACGCGCGTGCCGTCGCGGAAATGCACGCGCTGGCTGTCGATGAGGTTGAAGGTCTGGATGACCGCCGACAGCGCCGAGTTCCCGTCCCAGGGCGCTCCGGCGGCGTGAGAGGCCTTGCCGGTGAACGAGAACGTCAGCCACTCCGACGCCAGCGCGCCGTGGGCGAGGATGTCGCGGTCGAACGGATGGAACATCATCGCCGCGTCCAGGCCCTCGAACGCGCCGGCGGCGATGAGCTTGATCTTGCCGCCGCCGCCCTCTTCGGCGGGCGTGCCCAGGAGTACCACCTCGCCGGGCAGATCGGCGGCCGCCTCGCACAGGCCGAGGAACGCGCCGAGCGCGCCGGCGGCGATGAGATTGTGGCCGCACGCGTGGCCGATCTCCGGCAGGGCGTCGTACTCGGCGAGGATGGCCACGCGCGGCGCGCCCGGCGCGGACTTCCCGACGCACGCGCGGAAGGCGGTGGGCATGCCGGCGAGCCCGCGCTCGACGGTGACGCCTGCGGCCTCCACGGCGCCGGCCAGCCATCCCGCGGCCTGATGCTCGGCGAAGCGAAGCTCGGGGTTGGCGTGGATGCGTCGCGAGAGCGCCGTCAGCTCCTCGGCGCGCCGCTCGATGGCGGCGAGGATCTTCGCCTGGGTCGTCATGGCCGCGCATTGTACACTGCGGCGCGTGAAAGGCCGACCGCATGGGCCCCGACGAACGCCAGCGCCGCCGCGCGCCGGGTCCCCCGGGCACCGTCACGCCCCGCCGCAACCCGGCCGCGCGGAGGGGCACCGGCACGCCCCGCCGCACACCCGCCCGACAGAAGGGGATCGGGGCCACGCCCCATCGCACACCCGCCGGACAGAGGGGGATCGCGGGCACGCCCCGCCGCCCCGCGCCGCCGTGGCGGCGGCCCCTCCGCCCGCCGCCGCCACCGCCTCCTCCAGCGGACGTGCGCGCGTGTACCTCCATTCCGGGTGCGAGACGATCCGGCGCCGCCACCCGTGGGTGTACCGCGACGCCGACGTGCAGAAGCTGCGCTGCCGCACGGGGGACGTGGTCGACGTGCACGACGCGCGCGACGGCGCGTTCCTGGCGTCTGGCATCTACGACGAGGAGACCACGCTCGCCATCCGGCTCTTCACCTGGACGGCCGGCGAGGCGATCGACGACGCGCTGGTGGACCGCCGCCTCGACGCCGCCGCCGCGCTGCGCGAGCGGTTCGTCGACCGCGCGCGCACGAGCGCCTACCGCGTCGTCAACGGCGAGGGTGACGGCCTACCCGGTCTGGTGGTGGACCGCTACGGCGACTACGCGGTGGTCGCCCCGTACGCCGCGCTTTGGATTCCGCGCCTGCCGCGCGTGGCCGCCCGCCTCGCCACGGCGCTGGGACTGCGCGGCGTCGCCCTGAAGATGAAGCTGCGGCGCTTCGCGGCGTCGCCGGCGCCCGCCGCCCCCGGCCCCGCCGAGGCCGCGCGCGAGCCCGCGGGCGAGGACGTCACGCCGCTCTGGGGCGAGCCCATCCCCGAGGAGCTCGTCGTGCGCGAGCACGGGCTGCGCTTCCTGGCGCACACGCGCGCGGGCCAGAAGACCGGCCTGTTCCTCGACCAAAAGGACAACCGCCGCGCCGTGGCGGCGCTGTGCCGCGGCGCGCGCGTGCTCAATACGTTCTCCTATACCGGCGGCTTCAGCGTCTACGCCGCCGCCGCCGGCGCCGCCGCCACCGTCAGCGTCGACCTCGCCCGCGCCTGCGCCGTCTACGCGCGCCGCAACTTCGAGCTGAACGATCTCCCCACCGCCGCGCACGACTTCGTCGCCGCCGACGTCTTCGACTACCTCGCCGACGCGGCGCACGGGACCTTCGACGTCGTCATCCTCGACCCGCCGTCGTTCGCCACCAGCCGCAAGCAGGTGTTCTCGGCGCGCAAGGGGTACGTACGCCTCATCCAGCTCGCCTGCGACCGCACCGCGCCCGGCGGGCTGCTCGTCTGCTGCTCGTGCACCGCGCAGATCGACGCGCCGACGTTCGCCGACATCGCCGCCGAGGCCGCTGCGCGCGCCCGCCGCGACTACCGCGTGCTGGAGGTGCGCGGCCTCCCCGCCGACCACCCCACCGCGCCCGGCCACCCCGAGGGCCGCTACCTCAAGTGCCTGGTGGGCGTGCTGCCCTGAATCTGCCGCAGCGCGCCCTTTACGCCGGCACCTCCGCGGCGCATGATGACGCCACTCACACCGCGCGGCGGGAGGGACCATGCAGCTTCGCGTCGCTTTGCGCCTGGCCCTGTCGGCGGTCGCCCTCGCGGCGGTCGCCTCGTTCGCAACCGGTTGCACCTGCCAGTGCGCCCCGCGCGAGGGGCCCGGCGACAGCGGCATCGGCGACCCGTGCAACGCCGGCGCGCGACGCTGCGTGCTCGACACCGCGGAGGTGTGCCAGAACGGGGCGTGGGCCGTTTCGGAGACCTGCGTCGCGCCCGACATGTGCTCCGGCGGCATCTGCGGCGGGCCGTGCGAAGTGGCCGAGGCCACGCGCTCCTACATCGGCTGCCACTACTACGCCGTCGACCTGCACAACTGGGACGCGCTCTCGCCCGGCAGCGTGTACATCCCGCAAGACGCGCAGTTCGCCGTGGTCGTGTCGGCCGCCGAAGACGTCAAGGGCGCCATCAACGTGAACATCTACTCGGTGTGGAGCGGCACCGAGACCATCGTCGCCAGCGGCAGCGTGTTCGCGGGCTCCACCACCGTCTTCAACTTGCCGCCCGACCAGGGCATCGCCGGCCCGGGCACGACGCCCGCGGCCTACCGGATCGAGGCGACGGCGCCCATCACCGCCTACCAGTTCAACCCGCTGAACAACACCGAGCAGGCGTTCTCCAACGACGCCTCGCTGTTGCTGCCGGTGCACGTGCTGGACACGTCCTACCTGGCCGTGACGACCGACGGCATCGGCCCGCAGCCGTTCGCGATGATCGGCCCCGAGACGGCGTTCGTCACGGTGGTGGCGACCGAGGACAACACCAATGTGACCATCACGCCGACGGCGCCGCTGCGCGCCGGGCCGGGCATCCCGGGCGGCATGACGCCGGTGACGGCGACGCTCAACCGCTACGACGTGCTCAACGTCGAGTCGGAGGTGCCGCAGGACAGCATCGGCGGGCAGCTCAGCGGGACGCGCGTCGACGCCAGCGCGCCGGTGGCGGTGTTCAGCGGCACCGTGTGCAGCAACATGCCGCCGCAGCTCGGCGTGTGCTGCTGCGACCACACCGAGGAGCAGGTCATTCCGCTGTCCGCCTGGGGCGAGGAGTTCGTCGTGGCGCGCGCCGCGCCGCTGCGCCCGGCCAACCCGGAGGCCAACTACTACCGCATCGTCGGCGGGGCGAACGGCGTGACGCTGAGCTACTTGCCGGCGACGCCGCCGGGGGCGCCGGCGATGCTGAACCAGGGCGACAGCGTGGAGTTCGGCGCGACCGAGAGCTTCACGGTCGTGTCGACCGGAGGCCCGATCCTCGTCACGCAGTTCCTGCCTTCGTCGACGGAGGTCGGCACCGGCGGGCAGTTCTGCACCGTGGACGCCGACTGCATGGGGCTCGGCTTCCCGGCCGGCTGCTTCGTGGACCCGATGGCGGGGCTCGGCCAATGCGTGCCGGTCAGCGATCCGGCCATGCTCATCATCCCGCCCGTGGAGCAGTGGCGCTCGAGCTACGTGTTCCTCACGCCGGCGGACTACGCAAACGACTTCGCCACCATCATCGCGCCGCAGGGCGCATCGGTGCTGCTCGACGGCGCCGCGGTGACGGGGTTCGCGCCCGTGTCCACGGTCAACGGCGCGCCCTACGACGCCGCCACCGTGGCACTCGGCGACGGGACTCACAGCGTCGAGTCCGCCGTGCCGGTGGCGGTGCTTGTCTACGGGTTCGACCTCTTCGTGTCGTACTCGTACGCCGCCGGCCTCAACATCGAGCAGATCTACATCGAGTAGCTCGGCCCGACTGCCCGTCACCCGCCGCGGCGGCGCCGTCGTCCCAGCGCGCCAGCCCAGCGACACGACCGCGAACCCAGCCTGCCACCGGCGAGAGGCCTCGTGACGCGGCGCAGCGGCAACGGGGAAAAGGTCTACAGGCGTTGACGGTGATTCACGGTTGTCGCCGCTCGGCGACGGCCGAGTAGGCCGCAAAGGGCTGAAACCATTCGGGCGCTCCCCGGGTAAGCCGCGGTACGGTTCCTGCTTTATCCGTGGCAAAGGTTGTGGTGCATCTTCAAACGGGGAAGGGAGTCCTGCGCATGAAGCTTCGCCTGGTGGTGGGCCTCGGTTCCGCGCTGGTTCTCGCGCTGGCGCTCGGTGGCTGCTTTGCGACGAACCCGCTCGAGCCGCCGGCGTGGACGGCGCCGCCTGGGCCGCCGCCCAGCGTCCAGGGCGCGCTCGTCGACGACATGGCGGTCGACCCGGCGACCGGCAACATCTTGACGCTGAGCTGGGACGACAGCGGCGGCTACGGCCAAGTGGTGGGCGTGCTCGACTCCAACTTCAACGAGCTCTCGGCGACGCGCCTCGACCCGAGCGTCTACGCCAGCAGCGTGGCGCCCTCGGGCGAGGGCTTCGCGCTGGTGAGCGACGGCGGCTCCGGCAATTGGCGTGTGGACCTGGACACGGGCGTGGCCACCGCCGTCATCGGCATGGGCGAACTTGCCTCGGGCCCGATGGCGTTCTTCGCCGCGGGTGACGCGGACGGCGACGCCGGCTCCGAGACCGTCGGCATGCCCTGCGAGTTCGGCGCGGGCGACGACATGGACGTCTTCGACGGCGAGGGCAACGACCGCGTGCTGCTGGCGCGCGTGTCGCTCGACGACTCGGGGCTCAGCGGCGTGAGCGACACCAGCGTGGGCGCGGGCATCGTGTGGGCGCTGGGCTACGAGGGCCCGGTCGGCCTCGACGCCATGAGCGGCGCGCGCGTCTACGAGTTCACGGACAGCCAGTCGGAGCTGTTCTGGAACGCGTCGACGTGGGCGTTCGACCCGGTCAACAACCGCCTGATCATCGCCAACTACAACGGCGGCTTCACGGTTCGCGAGCTGTAGCGCAAGGCCCGCGACAAGACGGCCGCGCCGCCTCCGGGCGGCCGCGGCCCCTTCGGCGGCTTCGACCCAGGCGGTCGTGGCCGCCGAAGTGTTTTTGGCCGCGCAGATCGCCGCTCACCGGACGGTGGTAGGATTGCGCCCAGGTCATGCGCGCGCGCCGCCCCAGCTTTACGTTGGCTGCCTTGGTCGCTGGCGCCGCCGGCGCTGCCGCCGCCGGCGCTACGGCGGGCGTGGGCGGCTGCGGCCCGCACCCTGCGGTTGCGACGCCCGGCCCTGCCCCGGCGGCCTCCGGCTTTTTCGACGGCTGGCGCGGCTGGGAGAAGATGAACGCGCGGCCGTTCCACAGCGAGGGACACACGGCCGGGAAGTTCGTCGTCGACGTCTACGTGAACGGCGTCGGCGCGGAGGGGTTCAAGGCGAAAAAGAACCCGCTGCCGGTGGGTACGGTCATCATCAAGGAGCACTTTCACGAAAAGGCCGACGGCGGCGCGGGGGACGCGGCGCTGCTGACCTCGATGGAGAAGAAGGCGCCGGGGTACGACGCGGCCAACGGCGACTGGGAGTATGCCAAGACCTCCCCCGACGGCGCCAAGGTCGACCTTCGGGGCAAGGAGAAGGTTTGCGTGGACTGCCATGTCACGGCGCCCGGGGACTACGTTTTCGGGATGCCGTAAGTCGCAGAACTCGTTAGGCTTTGGTAGCTGGCGCGCTCGGGGTGGCCGCGCCGAGTTGACAAGGCGCCTGCCCGGGAGGCACTAGGGGGCGGGGCAGGGAGGAACTTTGCGACCACATCCAGCTTCCATCATCGTGGCCGTCGCCGCCGCCGCGGGGCTGTTCTTCGCGGGGTTCTCCACGTACGACTTCGCGGCGCACCTCGATCGCCAGGTCCACAGCATCCACTGCTCGTTCGTTCCGGGGATCGCGGAGCCCGACTCGACCGGCAGCACCGGCTGCGCCGTCACGCTGATGAGCCCGTACTCGTCCGTGATGCGCCACACCGTCTGGGGCGGCATCCCGGTCTCGCTCCCGGCGATGGCGGTATTCGCCTTCCTACTGTTCTGGGCGCTGGACCTCGTCTTCACGCGGCGGCAAGAGGACCCGCGCGCCACCGGCTTCCTGCTCCTGGCGACGGTGCTGCCGCTGGGGACGTCGCTGGTGATGGGCTGGCTGGCGCTGAGCAAGCTCGACGCCGCCTGCAAGCTCTGCATCGGCATCTACGGGTCGAGCGCCCTCGCCTTCGCCGGCGCGCTTTGGCTCTGGCGCCACGCGGTGGGCGCGGCGCGTACGGGCCCGCGGCCGCTGGTGGCGCCGGCGGCGCCCGCGCCGGCCGACGGCTTGGCGCCCGGAGACGCGCTCGCCGGCCCCAACGATCGCACCGTGCCCGCCTTGACGCCGCCGACCGTCACCGCCGCGGTCGTCACGTCGCCGGCGGCGGACGAGGCGCCCGAGACCATTTCGTGGCTCGGGCTCGCCGGCGCGTTCGGCCTCGGCGTCCTGTTCGTGGCGGTCCCGCTCCTCGTGTACCTCGCGGCCATGCCCGACTTCTTCCCCTACACCGCCGGCTGCGGGCGGCTGGAGAGACCCGAGGACAAGTACGGCGTGATGCTGCCGCTCGGCGGCGTGACCGGCGGCAAGCCCGTCATCGAGGTGCTCGACCCTCTGTGCCCGGCCTGCAAGGGATTCGAGGAGCGCCTGCGTGCCTCGGGGCTGGCGTCGAAGCTCGACCGGCGTGCGGCGCTGTTCCCGCTCGACAGCACGTGCAACTGGATGGTGTCGAGCGCGGTCCACCCCGGCGCCTGCACCGTGAGCGAGGCCATGCTGTGCGCGGGCGACAAGGCCGGCGACGTGCTGAAGTGGGCGTTCGCCGAGCAGGACAAGATCCGCTCGGCGACGGCCGCCGACCCGACCGCGGCGGCCAAGATGGTGGCGGCGCGCTTCCCCGAGCTGGCCGGTTGCGTGGGCACGCCGGCGGCGCGCTCGAAGCTGAACAAGGCGCTGCGCTGGGCGGTGGAGAACGCGCTCCCCGTGCTGACGCCGCAGCTCTACGTGGACGGCACGAAGCTTTGCGACGAGGACACCGATCTCGGGCTCGACTACGTGCTCGGCCACATGCTGGCCGGCGACGTGGCCGTGTCGACGGCCGAGCCCGCCACGTCGGCGGCGAGCGCGGCGCCCGACACCGGCGTCGCCGGCGCGGCTGACCGTACGGCCGGGACCAAGGCCACCGCGGCGGCGCGCCCCGACGAGACCGGCGGCGCTGCCGCCACGGCCGCCACCGGGCCGGCCACGGGCGGCGCTAGCGGGGCCGCGAGCGCCGCGGCCACGCCCGCGCCCGACACCGCCGCGCCTTCGGCTGCGCCGGCGACTGCTGCCGCGACCGCCGCCGCGACCCCCGCTCCCGAGCCGCCACCGCCCTCCACGGGGGGCGAGGAGAAGACGCCATGAAGAGCATCCTCGTGACGGCCGGACTCGCCGCCCTGTGCCTGTTGTTGCCGACGATCCTGGTGACGCGCTGGGTGGGCGCCGCCGGCACGCGGCTGGAAGAGTCGAGCAGCGCCGCCGCCGGTACGGGCGGCCCGGCGGTGGCCGTGGCCAGCGCCGCCGACGAAGGCTACTGCTCGACGGACCTGCGCAAGATCCTGCGCCGCGTGCTGACGAGCTGCGGTCTGGCGCCCAAGACGGAGGCGGGCGGCGCCGCGCCGAGCGGCGGCGGCGAGCTGCGCGGGTGCATGCCGGTCGAGGCAAAGTCGGTCGCCACCGTGAGCGGCGAAGACTTCAACGCGCTGTTCCTCCCCATGAAGGACCGCGGCGGCATCCTCGAGTTCGACAAGGACTCGGCCGACCTCGACGCGGAGGACCTGGCGCTCGTCGACAAGCTGTTCGCCGACCAGCGCGGCGCCAGCTACTTCTTCGTGGTGTCGCGCGCCTCGCCGGAGGGATCGGTCACGCACAACCGCGAGCTGTCGCGCAAGCGCGCCGAGTCGGTGATGGCGCACCTGCGCGAGACGTTCAAGGACCCCGACCTCGACAAGGAGGTGGGACTGTTGTGGCTAGGGGAGGAGTTCGCGCAGCTCGACCCGTCGTTCTGCGAGTGGCGACGCAGCGGCGCCGCCGACAGCTGCAAACCGGCCGAGCTGAACCGGAGCGCGTTCATCGCATGGATCGATTGCAAGCTGTAGCGCGGAGGGCGGGCGCGGCGACGTGGGCGGGCGCGCTTGCGCTGGGTCTGGGGTTGGGCCTAGGGCTGGTCGCCGCCGGCTGTGGCGACGGCGCGTCGGGCGGCGCGGGTGACGGCCCGGGCGGGAGCGCGAGCACGAGCGCATCGACCCCGCCACGCGTGGACTCGATCACGGCGGCGCCCAGCACCACGCCCGACAAGGTGCTCGAAGGCTTCTGCGACGCGCGCCCGCCCGCCGACGGATCCGGGGCGAAGCCTTTCGCGCTCCCTGACCTGTCTACCGCGATGCCCGCACCGGCGACGGCGGGCGGGGCCGGGGCGGCGGCGGGAGCCGCGACCGGCGGCGGCTGGCGGTGGCTCAACATCTGGGCGACCTGGTGCAAGCCGTGCGTCGAAGAGATCCCGATGATCGGCAAGTGGCGCGAACGGCTGGGCGGCGAAGGCGTGCACTTCGATCTGCAGCTCCTTTCCATCGACGAGAACGCCGCCGCGGTGGACGCTTGGCGCAAGGACCATCCCGAGACGCCGCCCACGCTGCTCATCCGCGATCCCGCGGGGCTCGGCAAGTTCGTCGAGACGCTCGGCCTGGACGCGGGGGCGCCGATCCCCATCCACGTGTTCGTCTCGCCGGCAGGCAAGGTGCGCTGCGTGCGCACGGGTGGCCTGCGCGAGACGGACTACGCGACGGTCAAGACGCTCCTGCGGGGCGCCGCGTAGCACACGCGCGCGCGGCGCCTCCGCTCACGCTTCCTGCAGCGCGCGCGCCACGTCGCTGGCGAGCGCGCGCCGCCGGTCCGCCAGCGCGTGCGCCGTCTCCGGGCGCGCGGCGCGCAGCCACAAATGGCGCAGCCCCTCGGCGGCCAGCGCGCGGGTCTCGTCGAACCGGAGCGCCGCGTAGCCGCACGCCGGGCCGGCGACGAGCGCCAGCGCCGCCCAGCCGCCGGCGCGCGTGAACACGCCGGCGGCCACGGCCTCCAGCGCCCAGGCGACGACGAGGAAGAGCGCCCCGCCCAGCACCTTGACGGTTCCGCGGATGTCCTCGCTGGGCGCGAGGCGGCGCGCGGCCCAGCCGGCAAGCCGATAGGGGACCCAGCCGAGGACGGCTCCCACGACCGCAGGCACGAAGAGCCCGAGGAGCTTGGCCGCCACCCGCAGCGCCGCGCCCAGGCGCACGCGCCCCACTTCCAGCGCCCACGGGTCGGTGACGCCGAGCGCGGACAAGGTCCGGGCGTAGCGACGCGCCGCCGCGACGACCGCGTCGACGCGCGGCGGATCCGTGCGCCGCAACGCCGCGTAGGCGTCGAGCAGCGCGTGCGCCCGGCGGTTCTGCTCCACGTGATCGTCGCGGATGGCGGCGTCGTCCGCCGTCCAGACCGCCACGCGCGCCACGCCGTCGAGCAGGTCGCGCGTCTCCGCTTGAAGCACGACCTTCTCCAGCCCCGCGCGAATGGCGGCGGTGAGCGCGTCCACGGCCGCCTCTTCGTCGGCGGCGTACTGCGCCTGAAAGTCCGCGGCGCGCAGCGGCTCGCCGACGACGGCCAGCGCGCGCGAGCGGAACTCCGCCGGGTCGTCGTAGGCCAGCCCCACGGGCACGATCGTCAACCCCAGCGGCCGCGCGTGCGCGCGCTCCGCCGAGAGCGCGATGCGCGCCGCGCCGGTCTTCAGCGGCTTGAGCTGCGCGTCGGGGTGCGACACGCCTTCCGGGAACAGCGCCAGCCACTCGCCGCGCCCCAGCGCCGCGCGGCAGCGCGCGAACGTGCGCTCGTTCATGGAAGGGTCGCCGCCGCCTTTGCCCACGTCGCGGCGCCGGTAGACCGGAATCGCGCCGAAGGCCGACATGGTGAGGCGGCCGAGCGGATTGTTGAAGAGCGTGCTCTTGGCGAGGAAGCGCACCGGTCGCCCCAGCGCGAGGCGCAGCACCATCGGGTCGAGCAGGCCGTTGGGGTGGTTCAGCACGAAGACCACTGGCCCCTGCGGCGGGACGCGCGCACGCCCCTCGATGCGGATCGCGGGGAAGTAGAGCCGGACCAGAGCCTCCAGCAAGAACCGCAGCAGGGCCCGCACCCGAGCATCATCGCACGGCCACGGGGCACCGGGGCCCCGGCCACGGCCGCGCGCGACGCCGCACCTCTGTAGCGCCGCACAGGGTTGGTGCTATCTTGCCGCCGATGTACGTGTGCCCGGAATGCGGCGAGACGTCGCAGCTCGCCGGCGCGTGCCCGCGCGACGGGACGGCCTTGGCCGACCGCAAGGACGACCTGCTTCTGGGGACGAGCATCGGCAGCTGGCGCGTGGCGCGCCTCCTGGGCGTCGGCGGGATGGGGCGTGTCTACAAGGGCGTACAGCCGAACATCGGCAGCCGCGTCGCCATCAAGGTGCTGGCCAAGGACTGCGCCGACGATCGCGACCTGGTGGAGCGCTTCTTCGCCGAGGCGCGCACCGTGAACCTCATCCGCCACGAGAGCATCGTCAACGTGCTCGACCTCGCCACGCTCCCGGACGGACGCCCGTTCATCGTCATGGAGTACCTGGACGGGGCGCCGCTGTCGAACGTGATCGAGCGGCGGGGGCCGCTGCCGATGGGCGGGCTGGCGCGCGCGATGGGCGAGGTGCTCGACGCGCTGGGCGCCGCGCACGCGAAAGAGATCGTCCACCGCGACCTGAAGCCCGACAACATCTACATCACGCCGAGCGGGCGGGCGAAGGTGCTGGACTTCGGCATCGCCAAGCTCATTCCCGAGCTGAGCGGGCGCTCGGGGCCCACGCGCACCGGCTCGCTGCTGGGCACGCCGCATTACATGTCGCCCGAGCAGGCCCTCGCCGACAAGGTCGACCAGCGCACCGACCTGTATGCGATGGGCGTCATCCTCTTCGAGGGCGTGACGGGCAAGAAGCCCTTCGAGGGCGACGCGCTCTTCAAGCTGCTGCGCCAACACATCGAGGCGCCGCCGCCGCGCCCGAGCGCGCTGCGCGCCGACCTGCCGCCGGCGTTCGAGGCGCTCATCCTCAAGGCGCTGGAGAAGGACCCGGCCAAGCGCCACCAGACCGCGGCCGAGCTGGCGGGCGCTCTGGCCGAGGCGACGCAAGTGCTGCCGGCCGAGCAATGGGCGCCAATCGGCACCGGCAGCGGCGTGCTCGGCGCGATCATCGGCCCCCCGTCCGGCGCGGGGCTGGCCGGGAGCCGCCCTGGCGCGGCGGGCGGCGGCGCCGCCGCCGTGGCGGCGAAGACGAATCCCAAGGACGGATTCGCCACGACGGTGTCGTCCGCGTCCGCCGAGCTCTCGGCCGTGCCGGCGTCGGCGCCGACAGTGGGCGGCCGCGGCGCGGTCGGGTTCCTGGCCGTCGCCGCGGTGCTGGCGCTGTGCCTGGGCGGCGGCATCACCTTTGCGGTGATCCGCGCCAACGGCGCCGGCGACGACGAGACGGGCCGCCTGGAGGACGCGCTCGCCGCCGCGCGCGACCGCGCGAAGAGGGCGGGCGCCAAGGCGACGCACGACGACGAGGCGACCGCGCCGGCCGCGGCCGGCGACGGGCCGGGAGGCGGCACGCGCCGCGACCGCGGCGCCGGCAAGGGCGACGCCGACGACGCGGACGGCGCCGACGAGAAAGCCGTCAGGCCCAGCGGCGACAAGGCGGCCACCGACGCGCGCGACGACAAGCCGTCCGCGACCCGGGACGACAAAGCCGGCGCGGCCCGCGGCGACAAGGCGGCCGCCCGCGGCGACAAGACGGCCGCGCGCGACGACAAGCGCCGGGCCGAGGCCGAGGAGACTCCGCCCACGGCCGCGCCCAGCGGCGCGCGTGCGGCGGCCGACGACGGCCCGCGCGCACCGCCGCCCCCCCCGCCCAAGCGCTCCGCCGGCGGCAAGTTCGATCCCAAGCACTTCGACGTCGGCGGCTACATCGCCACGGCGCTCGCCGGCGTGCGCGCCGACTGGCCCGACGCCGTCTTCGTGCGCCTCGACGCCAACGGCGTCTACCCCGACGGCTACGCCGACCTCACGCTCGGCTCGGGATTCGACGTCACCTACCGCTTCATGTCGCCGTCGCGCGGCGAGCGCCCCAAGGACTTGCCGCTGGGCGTCGACTTCAAGTCCACCTGCATGTACTACGTGACCGCCAGCACGGGCGGCATCGAGTACCGCCCCATCGTCGGCTTCGGCTGCAAGGGCTACGAGCTGACCACCGTCCCCAGGTGCTCCCCGAAGGAGATCTGGGACAAGGCCATCGCGCGCGGCGCGCCCGCCACCGGCGCCGTCGCCGAGCTCGGCTACTGGGCGACGAAGGGCGGCAAGGGCCGCTGGCACCTCAGCGTCGCCGACGTCTGGTCGAACTGGGTCGAGGACGCCTGTAAATAGTGAGGCCGGCCGGGCCTGGGACAGAGCCAGCCCGCGGCGGCGGCGGCGCCGCCGCAGGTATCAGGCCACCGCCGCGCCGCGGCGCTCCAGGCGCAGGAACGCGCGGATGCGCTCGTCGCGCGGGTTGCCCAGCACGCTGGCGGGCGGCCCGTCGTCGAGGATCCGCCCGTCGAGCAACACCACGGCGCGCGTGCACAGCTCGCGCGCGAAATCGATGTCGTGCGTGACCAGCAGCATCGTCAGCCCCTCGCCCGCCAAACGCCGCAAGAGCTCCACCAGTCCGCCCACGCGCTCGGGATCGAGGGCGCTGGTGGGCTCGTCGAGCAGCAGCACCTCCGGCTCCATCGCCAGGGCACGGGCGATGGCGGCGCGCTGCTGCTCGCCACCGCTCATCTGCCGCGGATAAGCGCTCTCGCGGTGGCCGAGCCCCACCTTGTCCAGCAGCGCACGCGCGCGCTCCGTCGCCGCGCGTGCCGTCAGTCCGCGCACGTGCACCGGCGCTTCGATGACGTTGCCCAGCGCCGTGCGGTGCGCGAACAGGTGCCACTGCTGGAAGACGAACCCCGCGCGCTGGCGGATGGCGCTCAACGCCCGGCCGTTCGCCGCCGCGCCGCCCGGTCCCAGCACGTGCGTCCCCACGCGCACCGACCCGCCGTCGATGGCCTCCAACCCGTTGACGCAGCGAAGCAGCGTGCTCTTTCCCCCGCCCGACGGGCCCACCAGCGCCACCATCTCGCCGGCGCCGATCCGCGCCGACACGCCGTCCAGCACGGTCCGCCCGTCGTAGCGCTTGGTGACCGACTCTAGGACGATCATCCCTTGGCCAACCTCTCCTCCAGCACGCGCGCCAAACGGGACAGAGGATAGCTCATCGCGAAGTACAATGCGGCGCACAACAGCCCGGGCACCGCCCAGCTGCGCACGTCCACCGCCGCAATGGTCATGCGCTTGGTCAGCTCCACGACCGTGATGACCGACACCAAGGAGCTGTCTTTCAGCAGCGCGATGAAGTCGTTCGTCACCCCCGGAAGAGATACGCGCAGCGCCTGTGGAACGATGATGCGCCGCAGCGCCAGCGGCGTGGACATGCCCAACGACACGGCCGCCTCCATCTGTCCCTTGGGCACCGACTCTAGGCCCGCGCGGTACACCTCTGACTCGTACGCCGCGTAGTTCAGCCCGAGCCCCAGGATGGCGGCGGGCAGGGCGTCCATGCGCACCCACGCCGCCAGCCCGTAGTAGATGATGTACAGCTGCAGCAGCACCGGCGTGCCGCGCCAAACCTCGACGTACGCCGATGCCACGGCGGCCACCGCGCGCGGGGCGTACTGGCGCGTCAGCGCCAGCCCCATGCCCAGAGGGATGGCCAGCAGCATCGCGCCGACCGACACCGCCAGCGTCACCAGCGCGCCCTGCAGGAAGAGCACGACGTGGCGCGCCCCGAAAGCAGGCGCGGCCGCGGCACCGGCGATGCGGCGCGTGTCCTCGTCGGTCCAGGTCGCGAGCGCATCCTCGCGCGCACTGTCGATCTTCCAGCGCGCCAGGATCGCCCTCAGCTCCCCCGACGCGGCGATTTTCGCCAGCGCCGCGTCGACCGCGGCGTGCAGGTCCGCCTCGCTCGCAGCGACCGCCACCGCGTAGTAGCCCTCGCCGAGATCCCCCACGACGCGCAGCCCCGCATGCGGCAGCCCGTAGCGGTCCGCAATGATGTCGTCGAGCAGCACCGCGTCGGTCCGCGCGTTCTCCAGGTCGATGTACGGCTCCTCCACGCCCTCGTAGGGCACGGCCACCGCGCCCGCCGCACGCAGCATCTCCCACGCCTGCGAGTTGGCGAGCGTCCCCACGCGGAGCCCTGCCAGCGAGGCCAGATCCTTGGGGCGTACGTCGTCGCGGCGCGCCATCAGTCGCTCGGCGAAGACGTAGTAGGGACGCGTGAAGAGGACACGCCCGGCGCGCGCCGGCGTGACTTCGATGCCGTTCAGGGCGACGTCGAACGACCCGCGCTCCAGCGACGGGATCAGGTTCGACCAATCGTTCTGCACGAACTCCGCCCGGACGCCGAGCTCGCGCGCGACGGCGCCGGCTAGGTCGACTTCGAACCCGACGAGCGTCCCTGGATGCGTCGGGTCGTCGAACACGTACGGCTCGCCGCCCTGGATGTCGCCGCCCCAGCGCAGCACGCCGGCGGCCTTGACGCGCGCCAGGCCCGTTGCCGCCTTCTTCGGGGCCCCGCAGCCCGCGACGGTGAACGCGAGGGCGAGCGCCGGCGCGAGCGCGGGCACCAGCACGAGCACGTAGCGCCGCATTGCCGGGGTGTATCGCGAGCCGCCCGCGCGGCACAAGGCAGGGGGCCGTGGTAGACTGGGCGAGAAATGGAATCCGCCATGAATCCCTCTCGGCGCTGCGTACTGGTCGTCGACGACGAAGCGGCGATGTGCACGCTGCTGCAGCGGGTTTTCGAGCGCGGGGGGTGGTCCGTCCAGACGGCCAACGACGCGGACGACGCGCTGGAGATCCTGGGGCAGGCGACGTTCGACCTCCTCGTCGTGGACAAGAACATGCCGGGAAAGAGCGGACTGGATCTGCTGAAGGCGGCCCGCGAGCGCGGAATCGCCACGCCCGCGCTGTTGGTGACCGGCAACCCGACCGCCCGGCTGGCGGGCGACCTACTTGCGCTGCAAGTAGAAGGGTTCTTGCGCAAGCCCTTCACCGAGGTCGACGCCGCGTTGCGGGCGGCGAACGAGATCGCCGAGCGCAACGAGCGCCATCGGCACCTGCAGCGTTTGCGCGACTCGGCGCGCGGCGGCGGCGACTCGGGCGAGTAGCGCGGCGCACCGGCGGCGCGCGCGCGATCCGCGGCGAGACGTGCCGCTTCCGACGAAGCGTTTCAGCCGACCGGGCAGACCGCCAGGCAGGTATTCGTGACCCCGGGGCCGCAGGCGGCGGCGCAGCAGCACGTGGTGCCGGCGCAGCAGGGCGTAGCGCTCGGATCGGACATGCAAGCGGACCCGCTCGGAATGCACATGGGGCCCGAATCGGTGCCCGGCGGGGGCGCGCTGTCGGTGCCGCTCATCGCGCCGTCCGACGGAAGACTGGAGTCGCTCCCCGCAGCGTCGGTGGTGGTGGGCGTCGCGTCGCTGCCGGGGGCGGCATCGGTGCCAGGCGAGGCGTCGGTGCCGCCGGGCGGCGGCAGGCAAGTGCGCGTCTGCGGATCGCAGATCAGGCCCTTCTGGCAGTCCGCGTCGCCGTTGCACGTCTCGCCCATTCCGGAGCGGTGGCAACCGGCGGCAGCCGCCGCCGTGATCCCTAGTGCCAGCGCCGCGGCCGCTGCGCTCAAGAGCCCCAAAGTGCGCGTCGTCTCCATCTGTCGCCTCCCAGTGATGCGCCCGCGGCCG
>DASYRF010000008.1:0-9356 GCA_036004705.1 Myxococcota bacterium | reverse complement strand
CGGCGGAATCCTAACACAGGGCGCGGACGATGGTGCGTGGGCGCGGCGTGCGGCCTTTCGCGGCGGCCCCGTCGCGGCGCGCCGCCTACACCCCGGAGTCGACGCCCGCGTCGCCCGGGCAGATGGACGGGACTGCGGCGTCCGCCGGCCCCGGGCCCCATTGCTCGCAGCCCTCGCAGCGTCCGTTCGCCGTGCAGTCGCCGAAGCAGCGCGTGGGATCGGCGCTGCACGGCTCCAGGCAGCCGTCCTCGTAGCAGGTCTGGCCCGGCGGGCAGTCGGCGTCGCTCAGGCACCAGGCGCAGCGCAGCGTGGCGAGGTCGCATCGCCCCGTCGCGCCGGCCGCCCACCAGCCTGCCGCCGGGCAGTCCGCATCCGACGTGCAGATCGGCCGGCAGCGACCGTTCTCGCAGTACGAATCGCAGTCGCACTCGGCGTCGTTCCAGCACATGCCGCAGGAGCCGCCGCTGCACGCCTCGCCAGGCGCGCAATCGGCCGAAGTGACGCACGTGCAGTCGCCGCCCACGCAGGCCTGGCCCGCCGCGCAATCGGCGGCGCCCGTGCAGGCGCTGCAGGCCGGGCCGTCTTCCGGGTAGTACGTCATCCCGAAGCAGAGGTCCGGCACGCCGTAGACGCGGCAGCCGAAGAGCGAGCCCACCTGGATCTGTCCGTTGACCAGGGCGAGCCCGGGATAGTAGGCGCAGTCGCTGGCCGCCGTGCAGGCGAGCCCGCATAGTCCCTCGCGGCAGCTGTTTCCAGGCGGGCAGTCCGCGTCGCTCGTGCAGGAGGCGCAGGCGCCGCCGACGCACAGGAGGCCCGGGCGGCACGGGACGGTGTCGCTGCAGGCCAGGCACTCGCTGCCGGAACAGCTCGTCGCGCAGTTCGTGGCGGAGCAGTCCTCGCAGCGGTTGTCGGCGCCGCACTGCGTGGAGCAGTCGGTCGCGTAGAAGCACCCGCAGACCCCGTCCTGGCAGCGCGGGGCCAGGGGGTCGCTGCAGTCGTAGGCGTCGCGGCAGGCGACGCACGCCCCGTCCACGCAGAAGCGCTCCGCCCCGTTGCACCCGTCGTCCGTGCGGCAGGTCCCCGACTCGCAGAAGCAGCCGCCGAGCAGTGCCGTCGCCATGGCCGCGGCCGCGACCGCCGATGCCGCCCCCGTCCTCAGGATGTGGCCCCGCATGTTGCCTCCTGGCTCCCCGCTTTGGGGCGATTACTAAGCAAAGTTGGTGCCCGTTTTCGGCGACAGGATTCCAACACCCCCTGTCGCGCTACACTCGGCCCATGTCCGCAGGCCGGGTCGTCGGCGGGAAGTACGAGCTCGTGGCGCCCCTGGGCGAGGGCGGCTTCGGCTCCGTCTGGCGCGCCGTCAACCGCGCCTCGGGGGCGCCCGCGGCGGTCAAGCTTCTCCACCCCTCGCTCGTGTCCACGCCCGACACCGTCGAACGTTTCCGCCGCGAAGGTCTGGTGGCCGCGCGGCTCACGCACCCCTCGGCGATCAAGGTGTTCGACACCGGCCAGGCGGAGGACGGCACGTTGTGGATCGCGATGGAGCACCTGGTGGGGCGCACGCTCCGCGCGCGCATCGAGGAGGGGCCGATGGCGCCGGACACGGTGGTGGCGCTGCTGGAGCCCGTGTGCGAGGTGCTCGCGGAGGCGCACGCCGCCGGGGTGTTCCACCGCGACCTCAAGCCCGAGAACGTGATGCTCGTGCGCGCGCTCTCCGGGCGGGACATCCCCAAGGTGCTGGACTTCGGGCTGGCGATGCTGGTCGAGACACAGGACGCGCGGCTGACGAAGACGGGCGCGGTGGTGGGCACGCCGCCCTACATGAGCCCGGAGCAGTGGGACGGCCTGCGCCATGCGCGCGGGCCCGCGGACGTCTACGCGCTCGGCGTCATCGCCTACGAGATGCTCACCGCGAGGCTCCCTTTCGCGGCAGAGTCCATGAGTGGGTGGATGAAGGCGCACCACCTCGACGCGCCGATCCCGCCGGCGCGCTGGCTGCCGGCCGGCGCGCTCCCTGCGGCGATGGAGGCGGCGGTGCTGGCCGCGCTGGAAAAGGACCCGGCGCGAAGGCCGGCGGGGCCGATGGAGCTTTGGTGTCTGCTGCGCGACGCGGCGCGCGCCGGCGCCGGCACCGGTCCGAGCGCGGTCGTGGCGGGCGCCGCTCCGTACGCGCGGACGATGCCGGCCACGGCGCCCGGCGGACCGGCGGGCGGGGGCGCGCCGGCCTCGCCGTTCTCCGCGGCGGCCTCTTCGTGGTCGGCTGCAACCGCAGGCCCGGCGCCGCCGGCGTCGTCCGCGGTGCCGCCGTCGTCGGTCCCCGGGCCGGTGATGCTGGCGGCGGCGGCGACGGTCGGTCCGCGCCGGTCGCGCGCTGCGCTCGTGGTGATCGCGGCGGTGGTAACCGCGGCGGCGGCCGCCGCGGGAGCGATCGGGGTGCGTCTGTGGGCGAGCGACGAGCGTGCCGCGCGCACCGGTATCTCCGCCGGCGTGGACGACGGCGACGGCGACGGCGACGGCGACGGTGACGACGGCGACCTGCGCGCGCCGCACCGTGCCGAGGTGGCCGGCGACGAAGAAGGATCCGCGTCGCCGCGTCATGCCGGCGCCGCGAAGGACGACCCGCCAAGCGTGATCACCGCAGAGGCGACGGCGGCGGCGCCGGGGACCGTTCTCGCCGGCGCCGCGGGGGGCGGCGCGCCGGTGCCGCTGGCCCCGGCAGCCAGCGCCGATGTGTCCCGCGGCGCGTCCTCGGCCAGCGCCGCCAGCGCGGCTGCGAAGGCGGCGGCGAGGCGGACGAAGGGCAAGGGCGAGCGCGCCGAGCCCATCGCGGCGGCGGGCGCGGGGGACGAGGCGCCCGGCGGGGCCATCGCCGTGCGCCGCGGAACCGTCGCGCGCGGCAGTCGAGCGCCCGACGACGTGGCGCCGGCGCCCGCCGCCACCGGCGCCGCCACCGACGCCGCCCCCGCCGCCTCCGCGGCTCCCGCCGGCGACACGGCGCCTGCTTCACTCGACGGCGTCAACAGCTACTGGGAAGGAAAGCTCTTCGTCGCGGGCGCGCCGCGTCCGTTCCGCGGCCGCATCTACGTGTACGGCGCCCCCGAGGCCGGCCGCGAGCACATCGCCGCCGACGTGGTCGCCGGACACACCTACGAGAGCATGGGCTGCGCGACCTACTACCGCATTCCCATGAAGGGGAAGGTCGAGGAGCGGCGCGTGACGTTCGAGACGCACCGCGGGACGGACTTCGTGAACAGCACCTGCGCCGACTCCGTGCTCATACGCTCGCTCATCCCCGACGGCGGCAAGGTGACGTGCACACTCGACGGCGCCCTGCTGGCCTGCACGGGCGCGATCAAGGGCCGGTTGCACCGGTCGAAGCGCCTCGCCTCCCTGCCCGACGCCGCCCGCTGGGACACGGTCACCGGCCCGTGATGGGCGGCAAACACCGGACGTCCTCTGCGGCTGCGGGATGCACCGCATCAGCGTCGCACGCTGGGGCTCCGCGCGCGGCGCATTTGTGCCTCGTCAGCGGCGCACGCTGGGGCTCCGCGCCTGGCGCAGGCGCGCGCGCTGGCGCGCGGCCCGCACGATCTGACACACTTCGGGCTCCAGGACGCGAGGGACGAACACTGAAACCTTACGTGGCCAGCGGTGAATCGGATCCCGGCGGGCGCGTCCTCGCGCTGGCCGCCAGCCTCGGCGCCGGCGCCGCCGTCGGCGCTCTCTTCCACGTCATCGAGCAGTGGCTCAACCTGCTGGTCATCTTCCCTGCGCTCATGGGGCTGGCCGCCGGTCTCGCCGGCGCCGCCGTCGTCAAGGCGAAGCGCGTGCGCGCGCCTTTCGCCGCCGCGCTGATCGGTCTCGCCGGCGGCGCGGTCGCCTACCTGACGGGCTTCGCCATCGGCTACGCGCGCGTTCGCGCCGACATGGCGAAGGACCTCGACGCCGTGGTGGCCGCCGTGTCGCGCGACGCGGGCGCTCCTCCGCCGGCCACGCTCGACGTCGATCACGCAGTGGACCGCCTGCTCCTCGCCTGGGCCGAGGCCGGCGACGACCCGCCCCCGTCCGACTCGGCCGTCGCCGACGCCCTGCTTGGCGACGAGAGGGGCGTCCCGCTTCCCGCGCGCGGCGCCGCGCTCATCGCGTGGCTCCGCGTCACCGCCGCCGCCGGCACCGACATCACGCACGGCGTCTCTTCGTCCAGCAGCCATCCGCTGCACCTCGGCGGCACCGCCACCGGCGTGTTGTGGGCCGTCGAGCTCCTCATCGCCGCCGTGATCGGCCTCGCCGTCACCGGCGCCGCCGCGCGCGTGCCCTTTTGCGAGCAATGCGGGACCTGGTACGGCCCGCCGGAGGCGCTGGTCGTCGTCGCCGGCAAGGAGGAGCAGGCCGCCGTGTCCCGCGCCCTGGAGAACGCCGACCCTGTCGCCCTCGCCGCCCTCGCCGCCGGCGCCCGCTCCGCGCTCCCGACCCTTGGCGTGGTGGGCCTGCGCGCGCGCCATTGCACGCGCTGCCCGGACGCCGACACCTACGTGCAGCTCATCCGTTTCAAGCGCGACCGCCGCGGCCGTGGCGAAGAGAAGGTCCTCCGCTCCGGCCTCTTCCCGGCCGTTACCTGGCGCGCCCTGTCCGCCCCGCTCACCGACGCGGCCCGCTTCGCCGCGCTCGGCGCCAGCCCCACCTCTTCGCGCCCCTGGCCGCCCGACCTCTCGCCTCCGACCACCTGAGACGTGACAGCGCTGCGCCCACCATCGGCCGGGCATCGGCACGATGCTCACTCCACCGACTGAACGCCGCGCGGGAGAATGGCATGTTCAAGAAAATCAGCCCGACGCTTCAAGTGAAGGACATGCGCAGGGCGCTGGCCTTCTTCGAGCGTGACCTCGGCTTTCGTTGCACGTTCAAGCTCGACGACGAGCACCACCCCGAGATCCCCTATGCGGTCGTGGAGCGGGACCAGGTGACCATCCACCTTCAGCTTTCCGAAAAAGCCGCCGGCACGAGCGCGTGCTACGTCACGGTCGACGACGGCGACGCCGTCTACGCCGAGATCCTGAAGGCCGGCGTCCGTGTGACCCGGCCCATCGAGAACAGCCGCTACGGAATGCGCGACTTCACCATCGCCGATCCCGACGGAAACACGCTCGGCTTCGGCCAGCCGATTCAGCCGACGCCGGCTGGCTAGATCGCCGATCCGTCGAACCTTCGGCGACATCCTCGGCGCATCAGCCATGCGCCGAGGATCCATCCAATCTCGTCTTCGACGCAATAGCCAGCTACTGGTCCGCGACTCGTTCGCGCAACGCGGCGGCGCCGCGGAGCTACAGCCCCATGTTCAAGAGAACGCGCAGCTCGGGTCCAAGCAGGGGACCGGCGTCCGCTGCCACTCGCGCTGCTCGTGCGGCCGCCAGCGCGAGCACCGGCTGCTCAGTGGCCGGGCCGAGTGACGAGGCAGTCGAGCCCGAAGCGCGTGAAGCACGCTGCGACGGTGGCACCGCTGGCCGACAGCAAGAGAAACGACGGCAGGTAGGGAGCGGCGCGGCCGCATTCCTTCAGCCAGGCGGAGTAGGTCTCTCTGGCGTCCGTGATGTCGACGCCGGGCACCAGGCAGGGCACGCAGCGCGCCGTTTCCAGTGTGCCGAACCGCAGGTTCGCGCACTCTGCCAACGACCCGGGGAAGGCGTCGCCCGGAGTGTCGGAGGAAGCGCCGAGCACAACGGCCGCAAGAGGCGGGAACTCGGAGTAGTTGCCTGGCCAGCCGGAAGTGCTGAAGTCTTCATAGGAAGCGGCCGTGACGCGCGTGATCTCGTAGGCGACGCCGACCCCGCTTGGCTTGAACTTCCATTTCCCGGACTTGGACGGCGTCTTGGGAATCGCGTCCGGCGAGCGTGGCATCTTCGGCGCACGGGCGTAGGCGTCGATCTCCTTTCCCGTCGGACGCGGGGCAGCCAGCACCCAGCCGCCGCTGAGCGCGTCCAGCTTAGTGTCCTTCGGAAGCGGCGCGATCGTGAATCCGCCGGCGTCGTCGCCCACCGCGAGCGGGACGTCCGGAAGCGCTAGGCGTCGCGCGTCGCTCAGCAGGGTCGCGCGGTTCACCGGCGCCGAACACCTTCCCAGCACCGAGACCTCGCTGTCACCCTCGATGGCGCTCCAGAACAGCGCTACGTAGACGCAGATCTTGCCTCCGACGCTCTTCACGGCCGTTAGTCGGACCACCTCGGATCCGGTGACGGCGTCGGCCAGCCAGTCGGCCGTCAGGCTGTCCCATGCGCCGCGCATCGCCTCCGGCAGCTCCGACGGAATGGCCGCCCACCCGGGAGCTGGCGCCGGGGCGCCAGAGGATGAAGCGGCCGAGCCGGCGGTCTTCGCCGCGAAGGCGGACGCCGGCGGTCTAGCACGCTCTGGCACAGGCTCGAACGTTGTTGCCGGGGTCGCGCTCGGTTCGCCGGCGGCAGCTTCACCCACGGTCGCCACGGCCTCCGAGACTCGCACGGAGCAGTCTGCGCCAGCCGTGGCAGCAAGCGCGCTCAGAACAGCACCCCGGAAGAGATCGAGGCTCACGGCTTGAGCCTGGCGAGGGGCGGTGCGTCGTTTCACCGCTCAGCCCTCCGCCGATCCAGGGGCCGACACGTTTTCCCGATAGAATGCCCACAGCCGGCGGCGGATCTCGCCGGTAATGAGACCCCGCGCCGGCAGCCCGATCTTCACGGCGAAGGCGTCGGCGGCCCGAATCGTGCTCTCGTCGACGGATCCCGTGACGTCCGTGGGACCCACGTCGATCAGCCCGCGCGCGTGCAGTACGGCGAGCAGCGTCTGCACCGTGGCGATGATGGCTTTCGACGTCTCGACGCCGTCGTCGCGTGCCCGCGCGCCGGGCGCGCTGGCTGGCCGCAGCTTGCCCGATGCCCCGGGCGGTCTTGGCGGCGGACGGCCGGGGACCTTTCTGACCTTCTTGGCCTCGGCCTTGGCATGTGCGCCCGTAGGCACGAACGGCACCACCGCGGTTTCGGGCATTTTTGGCAAGGCCTCGCCTTTCAGGCTCGCTTCGAGCGCATCCCACCGGTACGCCCAGTTGGGATCCCACTTGCCGCCGTGGGTCACGGTGACGTGGCCGACGATTCCGCGGAAGGCCCCTACGTCCTTCTTGGCGTGGGTGAAGTTGAAGCCGTACCAGTCCACCGAGGCATCCCCTGGCGCGCAGATCTTCGGTATGCCTGAGATCGCCCTTCCGTCGGCGAATCTGGCCTCGAAGGCCTCGCAGACGCCGCGTACCAGCGCGCGCGCGGCTTCGTGTTGCGCCTCGGAGTAGTCGAAGATCAAGCCGGCCATCGTGCCCTTCGCGGAGACCACCGAGCCCTTCACGAAGCCATTGGCGCGCAGTCGGTCGGGGTGTCCGAGACGCGGCGCCCGATCGATTTGGATGGGGAAGTACGTTCGCCCGTGTCCGATGTCGACGCCTTCGATGCCGTACTCGGTCTTGAGATGGTCCTCCAAGGCCGCGGCCAGCGCGGCGTCGCTGAACGGAAAGGGCGCCTTGATCCCTGTGAACTTGGCGGGAAGTGCCAGAGGCTTTCCGTCCGCGAGGACCACGCTGATGCCCTGGAAGTAGCAGTAGTGGCAGATTTCGACGCCCACAGAGAACGGATTGAAGTCAGCAATGTGTCCGGTCTGGTTCGCCAGATCGCAGGTCTGATAGATGGTGCCGTCGTAGTCCAGCATGAAGTGGACGCTGTTGCCGCCCTTCTGCATGCCACGGTACAGCGAGAGCGCGTCGCCAACGGCGTCGTGGTGCTGGGTGAACTGCTTGACGACGTTCCGCGCCGCCTCGACGAACGACTTGCCCCGGCCGTCGAAGTTCCGGAACGATTCGTGCGCGCGATCAACGATGGTGTCGTAGACCTGCACGGTCACGCCGTCCAGCTCAACCGGATAGCGCACTCGGGTCTCGAAAGGGTAAGGAAGATGGCTCCCTTCCGTGCCTGCCAGGCCAGCCCACCGGGTCGAGCGCGGAAGGTAGCCGGACAGCTGGTAGGCGCGCTCCTGGTATTCGTATTTCGCCTTCGCGCCTTTTTTCCGCTTGCCCTCCTCTTTGCGAACTGTCGTCGCCCCGGCAGAGTACGCGAGCCCGCATCGATCCCAGAGCGCCCGCAACGTGGCGGCGTCCTCGTCTAGCGGCTCCCACGGCGCGTCCTTCGCCCCCAGGGGTCGACGTGCCATGCGTACGGCGATTTCGCTCGGCGCGAAGTCCCACGCGTCATTCATCTTGGGCGTGTAGAAGGACAAGTACGGCGCGACGCCCCTCTTCACGAAACCGCTGAGGGGGCTGCCTTTGATCTTTGGCGCGTGCGGGTACTTGCTTTGCTGGTTCCACAGAACGACGGGAACTCCAACGTCGATGAGCTCGCCGCAGAAGACGATGCTCTTGCCGTTGCCTTCAGCACAGGCCGCAGGCTTCCGTTCGTGGACGGCGAAGCGCAGGGTGTCTGCCGACAGGTAGCGCCGCATCGGTTTCTAACCTCTACGATCCTGCGTGCGCGCGGAAGGTTCAGCGCCAGTTGGGATCGTCACGTTTCGTCCGTCGGAGCTGCGTCCAGTTCCTTCTCGTCGTCGTCCTCGTCAGGGGTCCAGTCGTCGTCCGGGTCCTTGTACTGCGAGCGCCTGTAGTCGTGGTCTGTAGGATCGTCGGGGTCGATCGCGAGCGGCTGTCCCATGCGTTGCAGGTATGGATCTTCATGGACGTACTGGCCGTCCGCGTCGACCATGCGGATCTCGTAGGTCCCCGGCCCTGGCATCTCCAGGCAAAGCCAGCCGCCCTCATCCGTCGTGCCGCGTGCAACCTCTCGGCCGGCGTCGTCGAGGACCACGAACTCCTCTTCGCTCCACGGTCGACCGTCGTGGTCGGTGAAGTACTCCGCGATGACGTGAGCGGCCAGTTGCTCGACCCGCAAGACGCCGGAGCGGCTCTCGAGGCCGGCCGCGGTCACGGTGAACTCGAATTCGGCTGGGTCGCCGTCGCCTGAGTCGTTGTCGCCCGGCGACCAGGTGACGGTCACGCGATCGGCCTGCGTTGTCGTGTCGATCGCCAACAACTGCGTGCCGGTCCGACCGTCGCCGTCGCGGCGGGTGATGGTGAAGGTGGCGGAGGTCCCGTCTGGCAGGTTGTCCGTGGTCGCGGTCAGTTCGACCGTCTCGCCCACGGCCACGGTCGCCCTGCTCCAGCGTGCGTTGACGAGCGCGCGCGGCTCGATTGGCGTGGCTTGGGTCGCGGGAACGGCCATGGTGGCGGCACGCTCGAGCACTGAGACGTCGGGGGCCTTCGCGACCTTGGTGTTGAGCACGTGCTCGGGCTGGGCGGC
>DASYRF010000007.1:0-11964 GCA_036004705.1 Myxococcota bacterium | reverse complement strand
GCCGTCCGTCGTGCCGCCGCCGCCGCCGTCCGTCGCGCCGCCGCCGCCGCCGTCGCGGCCGGCGTCGCGCTCGCCGTGCGGGCCGCACCCGACCACCATCAACATCAACATCAACGGGCACATCACCGCCGCCACGCGTTTCATCGCCGCGCTCCTTGGCCGCTCAGCGCGGCGTCGTGTCCGACGGATAGTCTGCGGTGTCGGCCATACCGGCCGGCGTCAGCACCGGCCGGCAGCGACACACAGTGCAGCCGCGCTTACGGTCTACCTCGCACTCCTTCTCCGTCAGGCACACGAGGCCGGCTGATCCCCGGCAAAACGCCGCCGGCGAAGCCTTGCCGCCGGCCGCGGAGGGCGCGCCGGCGGGCGCGGACCTCGCCCCGCCGCAGCCGAACGCCAGCCACAACACGAGCAAGAGCGGTGAGAGCGTCGCGCGCACGCGAACGAGGATACACCAGCGGCGGCGTTGACGCCGGCACGCCTCTTCGCGACACTGGGCGCCATGACGCGCGCCGGCGGAGGGAGCGCGGCGGCCGCCGCCGCGGCGACCGCGGCGACAAGGGCCCTGGTGACGGCGCCGTGCGCCGCGCGGGCGGTCGTGGGCGGCTTCGACGGCGCGCTCGGCACCGCGACCGGCATCGCCGGTGGCATCCCCGCCGCCAGCATCCTCGACCACACCGAAGTGATGTCGCGCGTGGCCGCGGCGCGCTGAGGCGGGTAGACTCGCGCCCGATGGACGCCTACGGCGGCGGCAACAGCGACGGCGGCGATGACGGCGGCGGCGGCGACGACGGCGGCGGCGACGGCGGCGGCGGCGACGAGGCGGCGGCGCGCGGCCATACGATTGCCAGCTCGCTGAGCACCGACGACACGCTGGAGCACGAAGCGGCGCACGACGGTATCGACGGGCCGACGAGCGTCGACCCGCCGCGCACCGACCTGCTCGACGGCGACGGGGACCCGGACGCCCCGCGCCTGGGGCGCTTCGTGGTGGAGCGCACGCTCGGCCAAGGCGGCATGGGGCGCGTGCTGCAGGCGCGCGACCCCGACCTGGGCCGCAGCGTCGCCGTTAAGATGGTCGTCGTGCACCCCGACGACCCGCGCAGCGGCGCGCCGGCGCGCACGCGCGACGCGCAGCTGGCGCGCTTCATCGGCGAGGCGCAGATCACCGCGCAGCTCGAGCACCCCAACATCGTCCCGGTGTACGACATGGGCATCACGCCCGACGGGCAGCTGTATTACGTGATGAAGAAGGTGGAGGGGCGGGCGTTGAGCGAGGTCATCCGCGCGCTCCGCCACGCCGAGGACGGCGCGCGCCGCACTTGGACGCGCCACCGCCTGCTGACGGCGTTCGTGCAGGTGTGTCAGGCGATCGCCTTCGCGCACGGGCGCGGCATCCTGCACCGCGACCTCAAGCCCGACAACGTCATGCTCGGCTCGTTCGGCGAGGTGCTGGTGGTGGACTGGGGCGTGGCGCGGGTAACGGGAGCGCCGGTCGGCGGCGCCGAGCCGGAGCCCGCGCTGGCGCGCGCCATCGAGCGCGTGCAGCTGGGGCGCACCGCCGAGGGCGTGACGGTGGGCACGCCCGGCTACATGAGCCCCGAGCAGGCGGCCGGCGAAACGGCGACGCTCGACGCGCGCAGCGACGTGTGGAGCCTCGGCATCATCCTCTACGAGATCCTCACGCACCGCTACGCCTACGAGGCGCAGACGGGCTCCGATCTGATGTTGCAGACGCTGGCGGCGCCGCCGCCGGATCCCCGCGCGCGCGCCCCGGAGCTGCGCATCCCCGACGAGATCGCCGAGGTGTGCCTGCGAGCGCTGTCGCACGAGCGCGGGGCGCGCTTCGCCGGCGCGACCGCGCTCGCCGACGCCGTCGAGGACTTCTTGGAAGGAAGCCGCCGCCACGACGAGGCGGCGCAGCGCGTGGAGCGCGCCGAGGCGCGCTGGTGCGAGTACTTGGCGCTGGCGGACGAGCGGCGCGTGCTCGAGGAGCGCGAGCGCGCGCTCGACCAGAGCGTGCCTCGCTGGGCGCCGCTGGCGGAGAAGGCGGAGCTGCTGGCGGTGCGCGAGCGGCTGCGCGACCTGGAGCCGGCGCGCGCGCACGTGTTCGGCGAGTGCGTCGCGCTGTGCGAGAAGGCGCTGTCGCACGACGCCGAGAACGCCGCGGCGCGCGCCGCGCTGGCCACGGCCTATTGGGAGCGGCTGGAGGACGCGGAGCGGCGGCGCGACGACGCCGGCGTGGCGTACTTCAGCGACCGGGTGGCCGCCTACGACGACGGGCGCTGGCTGGAGCGGCTGGAGGGCGCGGGGCGGCTGACGCTGCGCACCGAGCCGCCGGGCGCGGAGGTCGTCTGCGCCCGCTTCGAACGGCGCGGCCTGGTATGGCCGCTGGTCGACGAGCGCCGGCTGGGTGTGACGCCGCTCGTGGACGTGCCGATGGCGATGGGGTCTTACCTTTTGACGCTGCGCGCGCCGGGCAAGCGGGAAACGATCTACCCGGTGTTCATCACGCGCGGGCGCCACTGGGACGCCGGCCCGCAGCCAGTGCCGCTGTACGGGGACGACGAGATCGGCGCGCCGTTCGTCTACGTGCCGCGGGGACCGTTCGTTTGCGGCGGCGACGACGGGGCGCTGCGCACGCGGCCCCGCGCCGAGCCCTGGGTCGAAGGGTTCTTGATCGCGCGCTTCCCCGTGACGATGGCGGACTATTGCGACTTCCTCAACGACCTGCACGGGCGCGACCCCGAGCAGGCGTGGGAGCACGTGCCGCGCGTCGGCGCTGGACTGTCGTACGCCGGCGGCCGTTACTGGGAGCGGCCGCCCCCCGGCGGGCGCTACGTGGTGCCGGAGCGCGACAGCGACGGCGACCGCTGGGACGAGCGCTGGCCGGCGCTGGGGCTGAGCTGGGACGACGCGATGGCCTACGCGGCCTGGGCCTCGGCGCGCGACGGCGCGACCTACGAGCTGCCGTCCGAGACCGAATGGGAGAAGGCGGCGCGGGGCGTCGATGCGCGCGTGCATCCGTGGGGTGACGAGTTCGACCCGACGCTCTGCAAGATGCACGAGAGCCGGCCCGGGCTGGCCAAGCCGGAGCCGGTGGGCGCCTACTCCGCCGACGTATCGGTGTACGGCGTGCGCGACATGGTGGGTGGCGCGCGCGAGTGGTGCGCCGACGTCGCCGACCCCGCCCGCCCCGAGCGTCGCGTCGTGCGCGGCGGCTCTTGGAACAGCGTCGCGCAGAACTGCCGCTGCGCCTACCGTTTCGAGTTCGCCGCCTGGGGCGCCGACATGAACTACACGTTCCGCCTCCTGAAAAGATCCAAACACCCTCGGTGATGCGGTGCGCCGCGCCGATCTTACTACCAACCCGCCCCCTCGCTGATCGCACCTCCTCGGTGATGCGGTGCACCGCCCCCTCGCTGATCGCACCTCCTCGGTGATGCGGTGCGCCGCCCCCTCGCTGATCGCACCTCCTCGGTGCCGCGGTGCGCGCACATCTCCGCACGTCCTCCTCACAGCTCCCATGCCTCGCCGCCGTCGGCCCGTTTTCCGCGTGATGAACGTCGTTTCTTCTTGACGAGAAGCCTCCCGTCAGAATATATGCCGAAACGTGACAGAGGAGCGCGGCACGAGACAGGGAGCGCGAGGACGCCGCGGGCGACAGCTCCCGCTGGCGCTGCCGCGGCGCAAGCCGGGGCCGGGGCGGCCGCCGAAGGGGGACAAGGCGGGCGTGCCGCACGCGCCCCGGCCCGCGGTGGATCGGCACGCCGGCGTGCACGTGACGATGCGGCTGCGCGCCGGGCGCGGCAACCTGCGGGCGCCGGCAACGTATGCAGTGGTACGAGGGGCGCTCGCGGCCGGCTGCGACCGGCCGGGGTTCCGGCTCGTCCAGTTCTCGGTGCAGACGAACCACCTTCACCTGATAGCCGAAGCGGACGGCAACGTGGCGCTGGCCAGGGGGATGCAAGGCCTGGCCATCCGTACGGCGAAGCGGCTGAATCGCCTGTTTCGCACGCGCGGGCGCGTGTTCGCCGACCGCTATCACGCGCACGTGCTGCGCGCGCCGCGCGAAGCACGCCGCGCGCTCGCTTACATCCTGTGCAACGCCAACAAGCACGGGACCCCGCTGAGCGGCCCGACCGCGCCGGCGCTGTGGCTGGACGCGGCGCACCACGGGTTCGACCCGTGCTCGTCGGCGCCCTACTTCGACGGATGGCGCGAGGGCGTGAAGGCTCCGGCGGTGGTGGCGGGACGCGCGCCGCCGGTGGTCCGGGCGCGGAGCTGGGTGCTGAGCGTGGGCTGGCGGCGCCATGGTCTGGTCGATCCGCGCGAAGTGCCCGGGCCGCGCGAAGAGACGGCGCGCGCGAGGCGACGAGCGCCACTGGAGTGCGGGAGGCGCGGGTGAGCTAGGCGCCGGAGCCCGGACGGCTGTGGGTCTGCCGGGGGCGTGGAGAACCGCGCCTGACGGCGAGGCGGGAAGCTTGGGGGAAGACGGCACGCGGTTCCCCGCTCCCCCTTCTGACCATTGATCACATCTTCGGACGCTCCCCCCGTGCGATGCGGTAGCCCAGCTCAGCCCACCAGAGCTTCTCCATTCCTCTAAGGGTCTGCCAACCGGGCCGGCCGTTGCGCTTGAGGTAGCCTCCTTGCGCAGCGATGGCGAGGAGTGCTTCTTCGACGGTGGGTGAGCGCGAGAGCTTTTTCTTCGCGAGCCCGCGCAAGACGCTCAGCTGGGCCGCACGAAGCACGCGACTGGCCGGCCGCTGTGGATCGACCCGTGCGGTGTCGCGGACCGCGAGTAGCTGCCAGGCGATGGGAATGAGGAGCGAGAGCGTGCGAAGGAGAGCGTCGCGGCTTTCGAGCTGCCGGCGCTCATAGCCGCAGCCTGTCTTCAGGGCGCGAAAGTAACCCTCGACAACCCACCGGCGCCGGTACCAATCGACGACCTGCTCGGCGTTCGCCTGCGTATCGATCCGCTCTGTCGTGAGCAGAAGCCACTCCACGGCCTCGGTGCCGCTGGGTGCGTCGACCTCGTTCACGCGAACGAGGTTGAGCTCCAACGAGCGCGGCGCGTTGGCGTAACCGGCACGGCCGGGAGTTTTCACGACGATTCGCGATGCCGAGATGCGAAGCTTCGCCACACGAGGGTCTCGTGCGGCGTAGGTGGCGTTCAGCTTCGGGTTTCGTCGACGCCTCGACAGTTCCACCTCACGTTCGCAACGAAACTCCGCACGCTCGGCGACGTCGGAGACACTCGCCCACGGCGTCTCCTCGTCGACGCGTGCGGGACGCCGGTCGTGACGAACTCGAACCACGAACCGGTCGCCCGCAGCGAGCATCAGCGCGAACAGGCGATAGTTGTCGGCTTCACAGTCCATCACGTGAATGGCCGTTGCGCCTTCGGGAACGAGCTCGCGCGGTCGATCGATCATCCGATCCCAGCGGAGCGACGCCTTGTCGCGCTTCCTCCTGTAGGCCATCGCCGCCGCGACTCGGTTCCGACGCACGACCCCGCGAACCCTCTTCTCGAAGAAGAGGGTCTCGACTCCCAGGACGCCGAGTGCTTCGCCCTGCTCGCCTACGGCAAGCGCGAAGTGGCCCACGAACCCTCGCTGGCTCGTCCTGGGGATGAAGCCCAAGCTCTCGCCTGCCGGCCCCGAGAACGTGAAGTCACTGCTGTCGTGCACAATGGCGAAGCTGCGGCCCTCGCTTCGCGCGACCGTTGCTTTCACGTGAGGGCTCAGCACCGCCGCCGGATCGACGCGGGGGTTGTGCAGGAAGCGGTAGAGCGCCTCCAGATCGCCGTCCGATCCCATCGCGTCTGGGAAGCTCGCCGACGGGTTGGCCGCGAGAGCTTCCCCGATGTCTTCCAGCCGCCGCCGCAGACGCTTGTCCCTAATCGGCGAACTCCTGAACTCGCTCGGCTCGCGCTCGTTGATCATCCCTCCTTCGATCACTATCCGGCCATACGCGCAACATCCGGAGCAAAGATGTGACGGATCGTCAGGCTCCCCCTTGGACAACGCCCTTGGCGCGCGATCACCGGTGCGGGCGTGGGACGTAGTGCGTGACGCCGCCGCGGGTGCGCTCCACGACCGAGAGGAGGTCGTCGCGGTCGGCATCGCTCTCGACGAAGTCGATGTCGGAGGTGTCGACCACCAGGAGCGGCGTCTCGCCGTAGTGGAAGAATTGCTCGCGGTAGGCGTCGGCGATGCGTCGCAGGTAGCCTTCGCCGATGCCGCGCTCGAAGTCGGCGCCGCGCTTCTGCACGCGCTTCCACAGTACGTCGGGGCGCGCGTGCAGGAGCACCACCAGGTCGGGGCGCAGCACGCGCGGGCGCAACAGGTCGTACACGCGGTCGTACAGGGCCAGCTCGTCGGGCTCTAGGTTCACGCGGGCGAAGAGGCGATCCTTCGCGAAGAGGTAGTCGGCGACGGTGGCCGGACGAAACAACTCCTGCTGCTTGAGCTCCTCCTGCTGGCGGTAGCGACTCAGCAAGAAGAAGAGCTGCACCTGGAAGGCGTAGCGCGCGGGGTCGCGGTAGAAGTCCGCGAGGAACGGATTCTGCTCCGCCAGCTCCAACACGAGCCGCGCGCCCATGCGTTCGGCCAAGAGGTGCACCAGCGTGGTCTTCCCGACGCCGATGGGACCGTCGACGGCGATGTAACGGCCGGTCGTCAACGCGCCCCGATTACCACGGGGCGCGGCGAAAGTCGCGCCTCCCGAGGGCATCGCCTATACTCGCCGCGCATGGCCGCCGATCCCGCGAGCCCGCTCAAGACGGTCTTCGTCAACGCGCGCGCCACCGCCAAGCAGCTGCGCAAGAGCCGGCTGCACGTGGTCGAAGGGCCCGACGCCGGCAAGGAGCTGGTCATCACCAAGGAGCGCGTACGCGCCGGGCGCGGCGCGCACAACGACCTGGTGCTGACCGATTCGGCGGTGAGCGGCATCCATTTCGAGGTGGCGACCGACGAGGCGGGCTACCGGCTGCGCGACCTAGGCTCCACGAACGGCACGTTCTTCGGCGACGCCCTGGTGCGCGAGGTGGTGCTGCCGGCGGGAGCCACGTTCCGCGTCGGCGCCACGCGCCTGAAGATCGAGCCGCTCGACGAGGTGGTGAACATCCCGCTGTCGGCGGACGACCGTCTCGACCGGCTGGTGGGACGGTCGGTGCGCATGCGCGAGATCTTCGCCACGCTGGAGAAGATCGCACCCTCCGACCTGACGGTGCTGATCGAAGGCGACACGGGCACCGGCAAAGAGCGGGCGGCGCAGGCGCTGCACAACCGATCGCGGCGCGCCGGGAAGGCGTTCGTCGTGCAGGACTGCGGGGCCATTCCCAAGGACCTCGTGGAGTCGATCCTCTTCGGCCACGAGAAGGGATCGTTCACCGGGGCGCACGCGCAGCACCGCGGGTGCTTCGAGCAAGCGGCCGGCGGCACGCTCTTCCTCGACGAGATCGGCGAGTTGGACCTGGCGATGCAGCCGAAGCTCCTGCGCGTGCTGGAGACGCGCGAGATCAAGCGCGTCGGCGGCGACCGCACCGTGAAGGTGGACGTGCGCGTGGTGGCGGCGACGAACCGCGACCTGCGCGAGATGGTCGAGCAGGGCCGCTTCCGCGAGGACCTGTACTTCCGGCTGAGCGTCATCCAGGTGGGGCTGCCGGCCCTGCGCGACCGGCGCGAGGACATCCCGCTGCTGACGCGCGAGTTCCTGAAGGAGATCGCCGAGCGGCGCGGCGACGGGTCAGTGGCGCTGGGGATGGGCGCAGAGGCGCTGCAGGCGCTGTCGGCGCACGCCTGGCCGGGAAACGTGCGCGAGCTGCGCAACGTGATCGAGCGCGCCGCGTCGCTGGCCGACGGGCCGGAGATTACGCCGGCCGACCTGGCTTTCCAGCCGGTGGGATCGGTGGCGACGGTGGGCGGGCCCGGCGAGGCGTTCGTGAAGGACGGCTTCCAGGGGCTGTCGTTCAAGGAGGCGAAGGCCGCGGTGCTCGACCGCTTCGAGCTCGCCTATCTGGCCGAGCTGATCGCGCGCCACCAGGGCAACATCTCGCGCGCCGCCGCCGAGGCGGGGCTGACGCGCTTCCATTTGCGCGAGCTGCTCAAGAAGCACGGCATCCAGCCGCGGCGCGGAGCCGCGGCGGAGGCGGCGGCGTACGCGGTGGAAGCGGCCGAGGGCGCCGACGCCGCGGGCGAGGGCCGCGACGGGCGCGACGGCGACGGACCATGACGACGACGGCGACACGCGAGCCGGACGCGAGCGCGTACGGGTGCGACCAGACGGACGGACCATGACGACGACGGCGACGGGCGAGCAGGGGGCGGGTGCGGGCGCAGGCGCGGGCGACCAGGGCGGCGGGCATTCGGCGCCGGCGCCCGACGGCGGCACGCCGGCCAAGACGGGGGCCGCGGCGCGCGTGTTCAGCGGCATCCAGCCGAGCGGCGAGCTGCACCTCGGCAACTGGCTCGGCGCCGTGAAGAACTGGGTTCAGCTGCAGGCCGACTACGCGGAGACGTTCTTCTGCATGGTCGACTACCACGCCATCACGCAGCCCTACGAGCGCGCCGACCTGGCGCCGCGCACGCTGGACATGGCGCGCGGCGTGATGGCGTGCGGCGTCGACCCGTCGCGCTGCGTGCTGTTCGTGCAGTCGCACGTGCCCGAGCACACCGAGCTCGCTTGGGTGCTTTCGAGCGTGACGAACTACGGCGAGCTCGGCCGCATGACGCAGTTCAAGGAAAAGAGCGAGCAGCACCGCGAGAACGTGAACGTGGGGATCTTCTCCTACCCGGTGCTGCAGGCCGCGGACATCCTGCTCTACTTCGCCACCCTCGTGCCGGTGGGCGAGGACCAGGTGCAGCACCTGGAGCTGTCGCGCGTGATCGCGCGCAAGTTCAACGCGCGCTGGGAGGCGATCTTCCCCGAGCCGCGGCCGCTCTTGACGAAGGCGTCGCGCATCATCGGGCTCGACGGCAGCGCCAAGATGAGCAAGTCGCTCGGCAACAGCATCGCGCTCGGCGACAGCGCCGAGCGCATCTGGGAGAAGCTGAAGCCCGCCCCCACCGACCCCGCGCGCGTGCGCCGCTCCGACCCCGGCACCCCGGAGAAGTGCAACATCTGGACGCTGCACACGCACCTCTCCGGCGAGGCGGACCGCCAGACCGTGTACGACGGCTGCCGCACCGCCGGCATCGGCTGCTTCGACTGCAAGAAGATCCTGGCGAAGAACCTCTCCGCGCAGCTCGAGCCCATCCAGGCGCGCGAAGCCGCGCTGCGCGCGCGCCCCGCCGACGTGACCGACGCCCTCGCCGCCGGCGCCGCCAAAGCCCGCGCCATCGCCCGCGCCACGATGGCCCGCGTCCGCGCCGCGATCGGCCTGCTCGCCCCCTGACACGAGGCGTGGCGCCCCAAGGCGTCGCCCCGTCCTGGAGATCCATCTCGGCGGTTCGCCCGCTGCGCCGATCAAGTTTTCACGGTGCGGACGCCGGTACCGGCAGTTCGGGCGGCGCCGGAAAAAGTACGCCGGCGCCCGCTTGCTCGATCATGGGATCCGATTCGATGACGCCGAGCCCAACCAGCGCGATCGCGAGCGCCAGCGCGGTAGCGCCGAGCGACAGCGCCAACAGCCGCGGGGGATCGGCGCTCGGAACGAAGCCCGCCGCGGCAAAGACGGTGAAGCTCAGCCCGGCCACCATGAAGTGCGCCCCGAGCCCCGCCAGGAAGGTGCCCGGGAGACGCCGTCCGCGCAGGAAGTCCTCGTGACGCCCGAGAGCTCGCCGGTAGACCGCGCTGCCCGGCGCGAACGGCACGGTAACGAGGTCGCGCCGCGAGCTATCCGCGCGCAGCGTGAGACGCAGCACGTGCTCACCGTACGGCAGCTCGAGCCAGCACGGCGTCGTGCACGACGCGGGAATCGCGTCGACGTCCCACGGATCGTCGTGGCGCGGGGGCGGATGGAACGCGGACGGAGGACCCGCGACGTAGGCAACGTCGGCCGGTCCGTCGCTGCTGTCGATCAGGACTCGGCCGGACCCGGGTGCCGCTGAGCCGGCCGCCGGCGCCGGCGCCGGAACGACCGCCGCCGGTGGAGCCCGCGGCGCCTCAAAACGCATGACGCACGAGGAGACGAACGCCGCCTGAATCTGGAGCACAAGAACGAAGACGGCTCGGCGGCGCCTCACCAGTTTTCCTTGATCGCCTGGAAGTAGTGCCAGACGTTGTCCTCGGGGCCGTTGGAAAGGCGCTTTCCGACCCTGGCGGGTGGCCAGACGCGCGCGTCATGTTTCCGCAGGCCTGGCATCGTGAAGCCTGGGGAAATGTCGGTATCGAGGAACCACTCTCCTCCGGCTTCCCGTCGGAGAACCTCGCCAACGTACGCGCCGTACATCATGACGAAGGTGTGGAGGACGTCCTGCGACGGGCCCCACCCGAAGATCCGCGCGAGCACCCCCGTCGGCCGGTCGTCGTAGAGAACGCGCAGGATCCCCTCGACGTCGTGGACGCTCTCGACCGAGAAATCGAGATCGATGTGAAACCGGGTGTTGGCGTGATCGACAGCATCGAGCGCGTACGCTGCCATTATGTCGTTCACGGTCGGCTGCTGGGACATGTCGTCCGTGCAGCATACGCGAAGCGGGAGGAGCTGGCGTTCGCGGGTGCCCCAGGGGAGCTCGCCGCGGAGGGGGGGGCCGTCGCGCAGACGCGAACCGTGCGCCGCTCGGTCGGACCGCGGTCCGCTGGTCTGCCGAGGGGTCTGGCCGCCGGGCCAACACCGGTCACACGACGGCGAAGCGCGCGCCGCACGGGGGGAACGTCGTTCGTGGGTGTTTCGGGAGGCCCGGCCGCGCGGCGAGCGACGGTCGCGGGCGCGTGAGTCGCTGACCGGCCCGTCGGGCTGCCGTTCGCCCGTCTTTGGAACGGCCGCGACGCGCCGCGAGGAGCGCTGGCGCAGACGCGGATCACCCGCCGCCGGGGGGAAACGCAATCCAAAGAAGCGCGCGCGCGGCGCCGGCGGGGCCCCAGGCGGGCGGACGATCGTCCGGAGCGCGCGTGCCGAGCCCGACTCGCATCGGTGTTTCTTGCAGGGGCGCCGGTCGCTCGCGCGCACGCGCTGGTGGTCTGGCGATTGTCGCATCGCCAGCGAGGGCGGCGGATCCACGATCGAATCGGGCGCCGCCGCGCCGCGCGCCCGGATCGCGCGCCTCCGCGGAGATGCCGCCGGGGAGTGCAACCCATTGCAGTCGTGCAGTGCAACGGATTGCAGGGGGGTGCAAGGGTGCGAACCGCCTCCCGGCTTGCGGTTTCTGAGAGTGCAATCCGTTGCACCCCCCCTGTGCAAGATCTTGCACTGCGTCCGCGCGCGGCCGCGCGCGCGACCGCCTGCCTAGGAGGACGCGCCGCGTCGGCGTGCCGTGACCGCGTTGGCACCGCGCCTGCACTCATAGCAGGACAGGACGCGCGGCCGTGGTGGTCGGGCGCCGAGGGTGTGCAACGAAGGAGGGTCTCATGGGAACGATGGTTCGCGAAGACGCGCGCGTGGCGCGCATCGACGAGGTGATCGTGTTGACGAGCGTGCGCGCGGAGGCGCGCGGGGGCGAGGCGGCGGCGGTGACCGCGGCGCGCCTGGGGCCGTTCTTGCCGGCGATCGCCGGCGCACGGGACGGCGCCGAGTCGGCGCGCCGTGCGCTGGTCGCGGCGGCGGCCGCGCGGCAGGCGGCGCACCTGGCGGCGTTCGTCGTGGTCGGCACCGTGTTCGACGAGATGCGCAACGCGCTCGGGCGCCCGGCGCGCCATCCGGCGATCGCCGCCGTGTTCCCGGGCGGGCTGGGCGCCTACACCGACGCGCCGCGCGCCGCCCGCGCGGCGCTGCTGCCGCTGCTCGCGGGGCGCTTGACCGCCACGGACGCGCCCCCGTGGCCCACCGGCGTGCGGGCCGGCTGGGCCGCCCGGCTCGACACC
>DASYRF010000006.1:0-16064 GCA_036004705.1 Myxococcota bacterium | reverse complement strand
GGTTCTGAACTACGTGAACTACCGCCTGGTCGCCGACGCCACCGTCCCGGCGGCCGACCAGAAGTTCGATCTCGTGCGCGAGCTGCTGGCCGCCGACGGCGCCACGCCGCTTGCCGCCGTCCCGGTCACGGTGGGCGAGTTCATCGTCGACTTCGAGGTGGCCGCCACCGCCGACACCGCCGCCGCCGGGGCCGAGCCCAACATCCCCGCCGCGCCGGCGAGCAACGCGCTTTTCGACGGCAACGGCGTCGGCGACAACCCCGCCAGCGCCCGCACGGTCATCATCACGCTGACAGCGCGCACGGGGCGCGAGGACCCGGACTTCGCCAGCATCCCGCGCACCGCCGCGACCGATCCGATCCGGTCTTTCGACGTCGATCCCACGATCCCCGGCGCCGCGCGCGTGCGCACGCTGCGCGTCGAGGTGCCGCTGACCAACTTCGTCCTGGGGACCCGATGACGCCCCACCTGCTTCTCCGCACGCATCCCCCCCGCGCCGAACAGCGCGCGCGCGCGTCGGAGCGCGGCAGCGCGCTCATCATCTCCCTCTTGCTCCTCATCGTGGTGACGACGGCGGGGCTGGTGGCGCTGCGCGGCGCCAAGGGTGAGCTGAGCGTCGCCGGCAGCCACCGTCTCGCGCGCACCACGGTCTACATCGCCGAGGCCGGCCTCAGCAGCGCCATCAGCCGCGTCGGCGGCGCCTTCCAGGAGTACCTGACCATCGCCAAGCTCAACAACAACGGCGTCATCTACCTGGACGACTCGACGCTGCCGGTGTCGCTGTTCGCCGAGGACGGCGAGGCGGGCGGAAGCTCGCTGGGCAAGCTGGCGGCGGCCCCCGGCGTCGCGGTGCGCGCATACGACGCCAAGGACGACAACGAGGTGGCCGGCTTCAGCAGCCACTTCCACTTCAAGAAGATGACCTTCGAGAGCACCGGGCGCATCGACCTCGACGCGCCGGTGCCGGGGGCCGGGACCACGGTGCGCATGCGGGCCCACGCCAAGCTCGGCCCGGTGCAGGACTAGGAGCCTTCATGAGCAGGAAAGCCGACGGCGGCGCCACGAGCAGGCCCCCGAGCACACCCGCGGGTAGGCCCACGGGTGGAATCGACTGGCGGGCCCGGCGCGGGCGCTGGGCGCTGCTTGCGCTGGGCGTGGCGGCGGCGCTGGGCTGGGGCGCGCTCGCCGCCTCGGCGGCGGTCGTGACCGGCAACATCGGCGGGTACGCCACCACCTGCGGCAACGGCATCAACCCACAGCTCCCCGGCGGCAGCGGCGGCGCCGGCGCCGTCGTCCCCGGCCTCCCCGACCTGGTCCTGGTGGCGCCCAACACGATGATCATGCTCGACAGCGCCAGCACCATGGAATACCTGCCCGGCACCATCACGCTGCCGGACTGCACGCCGGGCGACCCGGCCGGCGTCAACGAGCTGAACAAGTGGTGGATCACGCTCGAGGCCCTGACCGGGACGATCAACGGCTTCAGCTGCGGCTACGACGACCGCTCCAGCGGCCCGGGCGGGCGCATCGACGCCGGGGAGACGCCCGCGCACGTCGTCGCCTGGGGCACCGGACAGAACGGCGACGGCCTGCTCGACGCCTACAACGGCCTGCTAAAGTTCGGCCTCATGACGTTCGACAACGAGTCGAGCAAGTCGAACAACGCCGCCGGCTACTGGAGCTACGACGACGACCACGGCTCGGTGAACTTCGGCGCGCGCAACGACCGGGCCGAGCGCGGCGCACTGATCAGCGTGGGCCTCGAGACCAAGGACGACATGAGCGTCATCAACGGCATGGTGCAGGACGAGGCCCTGTGCACCATCCCGACGAGAACCGACAAGCCCGTCGCTCCGATGCTCATGGACTTCGACGGCTACGCGAAGACGAGCCCGGACATCGCGCCGCCGCCGTCGAGCGGCGCCATGACCGGCTTCGATCCGTGGCACAAGTGCCGCGACAAGGGGAGCGTGCTCATCACCGACGGCGCGGGCGACGCCGGCGAGGGCACGAGCGGCTACCCGACGTCGGCCGCGGCGGCGGCAACCCTGCTGACGGGCCCGAACAAGATCAAGACCTACGTCGTCGGCATCGGCGTCGACCCCGCCGACCAGCCCGCCCTGAACGCCGTGGCGCTCGCGGGCGGCACGGGCGCGGCCTACTTCGCCACCGACGTGGCGAGCCTGCGCGCCAGCCTCAGCAGCATCTTCGGCAGCCTCGCGAACGGCGTCACTACGCGCACGGTACCGGCGGTGACGGACGCGGTCGGCGCCACGTCGGCCGCGCAGTTCGAGTTCTCCGCGGCGATCGAAGTGGGCAGCGGACCGTGGAAGGGCCGCCTCGAGCGCACGCGCTTCCTTTGCGACAGCTCGCTCGCCATCAACGACACGTTCGACCCCGCGGAGGACGACTTCGCGGCGCGCCTCGACACGCAGGCCTCGCGCGACGTCTTCACGAATGCGCCCACGGCGTCGGCCACGCGCACCGCCTTCACCGCCGGCACCATTCCCCTGGCGTGGGTGAACGCGGCGACCGCCGCGGAGCGCGACGCCACGGTCGGCTACGTGCTCGGCACGAGCGGCCGCACCACGAAGCTCGGCGATATCTTCGACTCCGGCCCCGTCATCGAGAACCCGCCGGCGCTGGACATTCCCATCGCCTCGTACCGCTCCTTCCGGCAGTTCTTCGCCACCTCCGGCAGCGCGCGCCCGGGCGTGCTCTACGCCGGCTCGAACGACGGCATCCTGCACGCGTTCGACGTGGCGAGCATGTCGCCCGATCCGGTAGAGCTCTGGGGGTTCGTCCCGCCCTACGTTCTGGGCACGCTGAAGAGCTCGCTCACCGGACACGTGTTCACGGTGGACGGCAGCGCGGTGGTGCAGGACGTCATCCTGCGGCGCGACCTCTCCACGGCGCTGCCCGCGACCATCACGAACCCCCGCCAGACGGGGTGGTACAGCGTGCTGGTGGCGCCGCTCGGCAACGGCGGCGCGGCGGTGTACGGGCTCGACGTGACCACGCCCACCGACCCGGCGTCGGTGACGATGATGTTCGAGTTCGCCGACACCGCGCCCGACGGCCCCGACGCCGACACCGTGCGCGAGACGTGCAACACGGGCGTGGCCAGCCGCACGTGCGATCCGGACCTGGGGCTCGTGCTGGCGCGCCCCGGGGTGGGACGCGCGGTCGTGCGCGAAGGGTCGGTCGACAAGGAGCTGGGCGTGGCGATCTTCGGCGGCGGCAACCCGCCGTCGGGCGCCGCCGCCACCGTCGGGCGATCGGTCTACGTCATCGCGCTGGAAGACGGCCACCTCATCAAGAAATTCGACGCGAGCACGCGCTGCGCGGGCGAGACCGCCGCCTTCACCAGCCCCATGGTCGGCGACGTCGCCGCCTACAACGACTTCCCGGGGGCGTTCGTGACGCGCTTCTTCGAGGGCGACAAGAACGGCGTGCTGTGGCGGTTCGACATGTCGTCGAACAGCCCGGCGACCTGGTGCCAGAGCGCGTTCACGCCGGCCGCCTACCGCAACGGCATGCCCATCTTCGACGCGCCGACGCTGGCGCTCGACACCGACGGCCGCCTCATCGTGCTGTACGGCACGGGTGACCTGGCCAATCTGCTCAACACGGACCCCGGCAACCTCGTGCTCTCGCTCACCGAGAACGTCACGCGCAACCCGACGACCGGCGCGGTGACGGCGGTGGCGGCCAACGTGAACTGGGTGCGGACGCTGGAAGACGGCGAGAAGGTCGCGGGCACGCCCGTCGTCTTCGACAGCTGCGCCTACTTCGCCACTTTCGTCCCCGACACGGACGGCACCGACCTCTGCACGGTCGGCCACGGGCGCCTGTGGGGGCTGAACTACATCGGCTTCAACCCCAGCGCCGGCGTGGTGAACGACTTCACGCCCTGCTTCGACGGCGACGGCGACGCCCTGACCGTGGACCCGGTCGTGAACATCGAGCTCCCCGACGGCTCGCTCTCGTCGGGCGTGTCCATCGTGCGCCGACCGGCTTGCTTCACGACCGACACCATCCCCGACCCCAATCCGTCGGCGCCGCCCGGCGCGACGCTGACGCGCGTGACGAGCTTCACGCCCGGCACCTACACGCTCACTGCGCACATCGGCGCCGTGACTTCGGGCGGGAGCGTGCCCGGCACCATCCCCAAGATCGAGCGCGCCGTGACGCCCCCACGCAGCGGCGGCCTCGCCACCAGCTGGGGCGAGATTTTCGACTAGTCTCCCCGGCCGGGCTCGGGCGGGGGGAAGCGGGGCTGCGGCGTGATCACGATGCGTGTGAGCTCGAAGCCGACCTTCTGTAGAAACACGACGTAGACGTCTGGGCCCGGGGGCGTGAGCACGAGCCGCGTCCCGCCGTCCGCGTCGGTGCGGGCGGCGTCGGGGTGGTGGCGCGCGTAGAAGGAAAGGACGTCGGCGAACGGGCCCTTCACGTCGTAGGCGGCGAAGCGCGGCGCTTCGGCGCGGGCCACGGCCGCGGCGGGGACGGCCACCACGCCCGCGAACGGCTCGGACGCCGGCAGCAGCACGCCGTCGATCCCTTTGCGCGGAGCGGCGGTAACGAGGCCGGCCGGCGCGCCGCTGGCCAGCGCCGCGCTGGGCGTCGCAGCGGGCGCGGCGGTGGCGCGCGCGTCGCCACGTCCACCGGAGCAGGCGAAGGCGGGGAGCGCCAGCGAGGCGACGAGAACGGCGCTGCGCACGCGGCTTCAGCCGGAAAGCGCCAGGCCGAGCTTGCGGCGCAGGTCCAGGCACGTGTGCGACAACGCGAACGACAGCACCAGCGCCACCTCGTCCGCGCCGGCCAGCGTCGCGACCACCTCGTCGTACGAGCCCATCGGACGCGCGATGCGCTTGGGGTCCTTGCGCCGCAGCGCCTCGACCACCACGGTGGCGTCGCCCGCCAGCAGCGTCCCCACGCGCAAGCCGAGCTCGTCGAGCCCCTGCGCGAAGGCCCGCGGCTTGGCCGCCGCGGCGACTTTCGCGAACGCCGCCGCCGGCCCGTCCAGGCTCGAGCGCACCTTTCGCGGCAGCGCCTTGAGCAGCTTCTTCGACAGCTCGTCTGCCGCGGCGTCGCTCATCGACGGCACGAGCGTGCCGGGCACCACGCCGCGCGCCAGCGCGCAGAGAATCTGCAGGGTCGCCACGCCGCCCAGCTTGCGCGCCAGCACCCAGCGCTGCGCCACGGCACACAGCTCGCGCGCCACCACGAACCGTTGCTCGGGGCGCGACGCCCGGTCGGCGAGCGCGCTCCCCACCACCAGCGCCGGCGGCTCGCCGTTCTCCAGTGCCACCGCGTCGCCCGGCCCGGCGTACAGCTCCAGCTCGAACGGGCCGCCCAGCGCGCGGGCGACCTCGTCGACGAGCGCGCGCACGGGGCTGGCGCTGCTCTCCGCGAGGCGGTCGTTGCGCCCCACGCCGTGGGCCTCCAGCGCCGGCTTGTAGAGCGCGCTGAGATGGCCATCGATCGCACCCAGCAGTGACAGCGCCTCCGGGGGCACCGTGTCGGCGGCGACCATCTTCCAAGCGGCGCCGTCCAGCGTGCCCGTCGGCGCGCGTGGCGCGCGCGGGCGCGACTGCTCCACCAGCCGCTGCATCTCGTCGTCGGGGACCTTGAGGTAGCTCATCACCAGCCCGACCGAGAAAGCGGCGTCGGTCCGTCCGTCGCGCCGCCACAGCGCGCCTAGCCCCTTGAGCGCACCGGCGTGGAACGGATCGAGCGTCAGCAGCGACAGGTACTCCTCCGCCGCCTCGTTGCGCTTGTTGCGCGCGTCGCTGCGGGACAGCGCCTCGGCCAGCTTGAGGTGCGCTTCGCCGGCCGTCGGCATCAGCTCGGTGGCCGTGCGATAGCGCGCCTCCGCGCCAGCGGCGTCCCCGAGCTTGTGGAGGAGCACGTCGCCGCTCTGCAGCATCAGCGGCACGGCACGTGCCGGGTCCTCGACCGCCAGCGACTGCGCGCGCCCTTCGTACAGCTCCACCAGCTTGTCCCAGCGCCCCAAGCGCCCGTAGAAGGCGCCCACCTTCTCCGCGACCGCGTCGTCCGAGGAGGCCAGGTCGCCGGCGGCCGCCAGCGCCGCGGCCGCGCCGTCGGCGTCGCCCATCTTCTCGCGCACGTCGGCCAGCCCCACCAGCGCCTCGGCGCGCCGCCCCGGATCGCCGCCCATCTCCGCCACGCGCCGGTAGCCCTCGGCGGCGTCCTCCAGCTCGCCGGCCTTGTGATGGAGCTGGCTCAGCTTCTCCAACGCCTCCATGTCCGCGGGCCGCTCCAGCAGCACGGTCTCCAGCACCAGCTTCGCGCGATCGGGCGCGCCGAGCCGCACGTCGAGGATCTCGGCGAGCTTCTTCTTCAGCGTTGCCTTGATGCCGCCGTCGGTGGCGGAGTCGGCCGCGTGGGCCAGCACCGCCGCCGCCTCGTTCCACTGGTCCTGCTCGCCGTAGAGGTCGGCCAGCGCCTGCAGCGTGGATACGTGCTGAGGATCGGCGCGTAGCGCGCGGTTGAACGACGCCACCGCGCCGCGCTTGTCCCCGAGCTTCTCGCGCTGCAGAACGCCGGCGCGGTAGTGCAGCAGCGACGCCACCTCGGGACTCTTGGCGCACGCCTCGGCGCGACGCTCGAGCAGCCCGAGCACCTCCTTCCACTGGCCGTGGCGCGCGAAGATCTCCTCCAACCGGTCGCCGGCGGCACGGTGGGCGGCGTCGACCTCGAGCGCCTTGCGCAGGTCGGCGACACCCTCCTCTTCGCGGCCGTTCTCCAACGCCAAGACCGCCGCGACGAAGTGCTGCTCGGCGGCGGCGCGCGGGTCCTTCGTGGAGGCGAGCGCGGTGGCCGCCACCTTCTTCATGTCGTCCCAGCGCTTGAGCTTCTGGTAGACGTGCAACAGTGCGCGCAGCGCCGGCAGGTGCCCCGGCACCGCGGCGGCCGCGTCCTCGTAGGCGGCGGCGGCGTCGGCCGCCCTGCTGGCCCCGGACAGCAAGTCGCCGAGCCGCATGGCCACCGCCGCGCGCTCGGCCGCGTCGGTCGCCCCCGCCAGCCGCGCGCGATACACGTGAATGAGCTCGTCGTCGTCGCCCCGCGCGCGTAACAGACGCTCCAGCGCAAGCAGCGCCACCGGCTCGCCGGGCACGGCTTCGAACGCGCGGCGGTAGCTCAGGACGGCGCCGCCGGCGTCGCCGACGCGCTCGCGTAGCCACGCCGCCTCCAGGTACAGAGCCGCGGCGGGCGCGCCGGCGTCGTGCCCCCCGAGCGCGTCGTACACGTCGGCGAGCCGCTCCCAGCGGCCGAGCCGAACCGCCAGCGGCTCCATTGCATGCAGCAACACCACGTTCGACGGGTCGAGCGCCAGGCCGCGCTCCATCTCGCCGAACCCGGCGGCGGCGTCGCCCATCCGGTCCGCCAGCAGCTCGCCCAGTCGGCGGCGCATGTCGGCCTCGGGGACGGAGCGCATCCCGCCCTGTTCGAGACGCTGGCGCAGGAGGTCCGCCGCGGCGGCGTAGCGCTCGGTGGCCAGGAACAGCGCCAGCGCCGCCTCACGCGCCGGCTCGAAGTCCACCTTTACTTGTAGCGCCTCGCGGTACATGTCCGCGGCGGCGTCGGGCGAAGCGAGACGGTGCTCGTAGATCTCGCCGACGCGGAACAGCGCCGCGGCGCGCTCGCTGAGGTCGGCCAGGGTTCGCGCCTCGCGCTCGCACAGCTCGGCGTAGCCGCGCCAGTCCGCGCTGCGGCGGTGCAGCTGCGCCAGCGCCCGCAGCGCCGGCAGATAATCGGGCGCGGCGTCGAGCGCCGCGCGGAACGCCTCGGCGGCGCCCTCCGCGTCCTTGAGCTTCTCGTCGTGGACGAGCCCCACTTTGTAGAGCAGTCCGGCCAGCTGCGTCGGCCCGCGCGTCACCTCCGCCTCGCGGCGGTACATCGTCACCAGATCCTTCCAGCGCTCGGTGCGGAAGTAGAGCCGCCCCAGCGCCTGCAGCGCGGGGAGGTAGGTAGGCGACACCTTGATGACCTTCTGGTAGCAGGCAATGGCTTCGTCAGGGCGCTGCAGCTTCTCCTCGAAAATCTCGCCGTTCTTCTGCAGCAGCGCGATGACGCGGCGCTGATCGATGGTCTGCTCCGCCTCCATCTCGTTGATGCGAACCAGCTCCTCCCACTGGGCGCTGAGATCGTAGAGCCGCCCGAGGGCGCGGATGGCGTTCAGGTCCCCGGCGGAATGGTCGAGGATACGGCGGTAGACGGCGATCGCGGCGGGGACGTCGTCGAGCTTCTCTTCGTAGATCTGGCCGATCTTGCCGAGCAGGAAGTTCACCTGCCCCGGCTCAGACTGCTCGTCCGCCTCTTTTTCGTAGAGGGCGATGAGGTCCTGCCAGCGCCCGCGCTTGGCGTACAGCCGCGACAGCGCCTTGATGGCAGGCAGGAAGCCGGGGCTCGCCTCCAGCGCGCGGCCGTAGTGGACGATGGCGCCGTCGGGATCGGCGAGGGGACCCTCCTGCAGCTCGGCGACCTTGAAGAACTTGGCGGTGCGCTGGCGCGGATCGTCGGTCTCGTCGGCCTCGCGCAGGTGCATGTCGGCGAGCTTGTCCCAGGCGCCCGCACGCGCGTAGAGACCGCCGAGCGCCTGCAGCGAGGGCAGGTACGTAGGCGTGAGCGCGATCGCCTGCTCGTGGTGGCGCGTGGCGAGCGCGTCCTCGCCGAGGCGGTCCTTTGCCACCTCGGCGATGCGCGCGTGCAGCGCCGTCAGCTCGTTGCGGTCCTGGATCTGCGCGGCGACCCGCGAAGCCGCCTCGACGTAGTTCTTCCACGCGCCTTGCGCTTCGTACAGGCGCGCCACGTCGGTGAGGCACAACAGGTCGTTGGGGAAGCGGCCGAGCGCGCGCTCCAGCGCCTCGATGGCCTCGTCGGCGCGGTCGAGGCGCTCGGCGCACAGGCGCGCCATGCGGTAGAGCAGCCGCACCTCCTGCTCCGCCTTGCCGGCGCTGCGCGCGCCGTCGGCGCCGCGGCGCAGCAGCGTCGCCAGGTCGGCCCAACGCTCGTCTTTCTGGTACAGGCGCTCCAGCGCCTCGACGGCGGGGCGGCAGCCGGCGTCGGCGTCGAGAGCCGCCTCGTAGAGCTTCACGCTGTCGGCGGGGCGCGCGAGCTTCTTCTCAAGCAACTCGGCGTGAGCGACGCGCATGACGGCCCGTGCCGGGCCGTCGACCTTGTCGGCGGTCCTCTCGTAGAGCGCCGCCAGCGGCTCCCACTGCGACTCGCGCTGCAGGAGCGCTTCCAGCGCCTCGAACGCGCGGCCGCTCTGCGCGTCCTCGGCCAGCGCCTCCTCGAAGGACTGCCGCGCGACGGCGGCGCCGTCGAGGTGGTCGGCGGCGATGCGCCCTCTGGCCCAGAGCAGCGCGGCGCGGGCCGGGCCCGGCGGCGTGACCTTGACCTCGGCTTCGAGGAGCTGGAACGCCATGTTCCAGTTCTCCTTCTCCACGAAGATGAGGCGGGCGGACTGAAGGTTGGTGACGTGGTTGGCGTCGGCCTTGAACGCCGCTTGATAGTGGGCGACGGCCTGGCGCAGATCGCCCAGCTTGGTCTGGTAATAACGGCCGATCTCGTGATGGAGCACCGCCGCCATCGCCCCCTGGTGCCCGTGCGAGAGCTCGTTCTGGAGGGCGTCGATCTCCTCGCGGGCGTGGGCGCGCAGCTCTTCCGCGCTGGACGCGGACGGCAATTCCGCCATGGTGGCGAACTATCACGGGAGCGCGCCCCGAGACAACCGCGCCGCGCCGCCCGAGACCGCCGTTCGACGCTCGTGCGGCGGCGCCGCCCTTGCGAGCTGACTCGAGTCCTATCGGCCGTTGTGGGGCGCGGGCCGCCGTGGCACGTTGCAGGCGTGACCCGGCCGTTCGGCATCTACGTCCACTTTCCGTGGTGCGAGCAGCGCTGCCCTTACTGTGACTTCAACACCTACGTGCCGGACGAAGGCGGGGTCCCGGCCGGGCGGACCGGCGCGGGCGCCGCGGCGGGCGGCAAGATCCCGCACGGCGCCTACGCCGACGCGGTGCTGCGGGAGCTGGAGGCACGCGCCCCGCGCGAATGCGCGGGAAGGACGCTGCGCACGATCTACTTCGGAGGCGGGACGCCGGGACTGTGGGCGCCGAACGACGTGGGGCGGGTGATCGACGGGGCGCGGCGCCTCTTCGGCGAGGTCGGCGCCGTGGCGCTGGAGGAGGTCACCGTCGAGTGCAACCCCGCCTCGTCGCAGGAGGAGCGGTTCCGCGCCTTCGTCGCCGCCGGCGCCGACCGTTTCTCGATCGGCTGCCAGAGCTTCGACGACCCGACGCTGCGGGCCCTGGGTCGGCTACACGACGGCGCCGCCGCCCGGGACGCCACGCGGGCGGCACGCACCGCGGGCGCGCGGCGCGTTTCGCTCGACCTCATGTTCGGCTGCCCCGCGCAGAGCCGCGCCACGTTCGGCGCCGACCTGGCGACGGCAGTGGCGTGCGCGCCCGACCACGTGTCCGCCTACGGGCTGACGATCGAGCCCGGCACGCCGTTCGCCGTGTGGCGCGCGGCAGGACGCCTGGCCCTGCCCGACGAAGACGAGACAGCCGACATGCTGGAAGACGCCCTCGCCGCCTTCGCCGCCGCAGGCTACGAGCGGTACGAGATTTCCAACTGGGCGCGCCCCGGGGCGCGCGCCGTGCACAACACGGGCTACTGGCTCGGCGGCGAGTACCTCGGTCTCGGCGCCGGGGCGCACTCGATGCGCCGCGCCGGCCGCGCCGCGCACCGCCGCGTCAACGCCCTGACCCCCGCGGCCTATCTCGCCGCGCCCGACGCCCGTGCCGACGACACGGCGCCCGAGCCCGTGCAGGCGCCGCTCGGCCCGCGCGGGCTCGCCGACCGCCGCGCCCTGGCCGCGCCGCTGGCCTACCTGGTGCCGCCGGAGGTGCTCTGGCGCGAGGCGTTGATGAGCGGGCTGCGCCTGCGCGAGGGCGTGGCGCTGGACGACTTCGCCGCCGAGTACGGCACCGACGTGCGCGCGGCCTGCGCCCGCCCGCTGGCGCGCGCCGTCGACCGCGGCCTGGCCTCGCTGGACGAGGGCCGCCTGCGCCTGACCGACCGCGGCTTCTTGTTCGCCGACGACGTCCTGGCGAGCTTGCTGTGAAGGGCGGGCCTCGGGGCGTTCGACCCGCACGGCGCCGCCACTCGACGCGGCGGGCCTTATGCTAGACTCGCCGGGATGCCGGGCGACGACCCCACGGGCGCGCCGGTCGCACCGGGGCGCCATCTGTCCGGGCGCGAACGGCGCGTGCTTCAAGCGCTGGTGACCGAGTACCTGGGCAGCGGCGAGCCCATTGCCTCGCGCTCGCTCTCGCGCGTCGGCGGCATGGACCTGTCGTCGGCCACCATCCGCAACGTGATGTCGGACCTGGAGGAGCTGCACCTTCTCTCCCAGCCGTATCACAGCGCGGGACGCACCCCCACGGAGCAGGGCCTGCGCTACTACGTCGAGTGCCTGCTGGTGTCGCGCCAGCTGACGCCCGAGGAGCGCGCCGCCATCCGCTCGGGCGCGCAGCGCGGCGCCACGGTGGAGGAGGTCTTGCGCGAGTCGTCCCGCGTGCTGAGCGACCTCACCGGGCAGACCGGCGTGGTGCTGCTGCCGCGCGTCGACACGCTGCACCTCAAGCACATCGACTTCGTGTTGCTGGCGGAGCGCCAGGTGCTGGCGATCCTGGTGTCGGCCGACGGGCGCGTCCGCAACTCCATCGCCGAAGTCGACGTCGCCCTGACGCGCACCGACCTGGAGCGCATGAGCAACTACCTGAACGAGAGCTTCGCCGGGTTGCCGCTCGCCGACGTGCGGCGCCGCATCCGCGAGGAGCTGGCGCGCGATCGGGCGCTGCACGACGAGCTGGTGCAGCGCGCCCTCACGCTCGGCGCCACGGCGATGGAGCGCCAGACAGACGCCGCCGCGGGCGCCGGCGACCTCATCGTCGAGGGGCAGGCGCACCTGCTGGACTCGAAGGAGCTGGCCGAGGATCCGGCGCGCCTGAAGCAGCTGGTGGAAGCGCTCGAAGAGAAGGAGCGCATCGCCCGCATGCTGGCGCAGATCGCCGAAGCGCCCCAGGTGCGCGTGTTCCTCGGCGCGGACATCCAGATCGAGGAGCTCGACGACGTCGCCATCGTGGCCGGCGGCTACGGCACCGGCGGCGAGGTGATCGGCTCGCTCGGAGTCATCGGCCCCACCCGCATGGACTACGCGCGGGTCGTCGGCCTCGTGGATTGTACGGCGCGCCTGCTGTCGAGCGCGGTGGAAGATCGTATCCTCTCGGGGTCCGGCACGCGGCGTCAGGACGAGCCGACCTGAGCCCCGCGGCGCGCTTGCACGCCCGAACCGCACGGTGTTACAAAACCGGACGTAGCAAGAGGACTTAGATGGCTGAAGAGCGCACCAACGAGGTGGAGGGGGCCGACGATCCCTCCATCGGCGCCGCACCGGCGGACGGGGGCGGCGTTGCCGGCGGCGCCGGAGCCGCGGGCGGCGGTGCGGGCGGGGGCGGGGGCGGGGGTGGGGGTGGGTCCGACCCGGACGACGAGGGCGCGACGCCAGCGGCGGCGAACGCCCCACCTGAGGCCGCGGCGTTGCTGGTCGACCTGGAGAAGGCGCGCGCCAAGCTGCGCGACACCCACGACCGCCTGCTGCGCACGGCCGCCGACTTCGAGAACTTCAAGAAGCGTGCGGCGCGCGAGCGTGAGCAATACGTGGCGCGCGCTGGCGAGAACGTGTTGCGCGACATTCTGCCGGCGCTGGACAACATGGACCGGGCGATGCGCCACAAGGACGCGGCCGCGGATCCGTCGGCACTGGTGGAGGGGCTGGCGATGATCCACAAGCAGTTCATCGACGCGCTGGCGCGCCACGGCGTGACGCCGTTCGACGCGGTCGGGCAGAAGTTCGACCCGGCGCTGCACGAAGCCATCCAGCAGGCCACCTCGCCGGACCACGCGCCCGGGACAGTGGTCTCGGAGTTCGCGCGCGGCTACATGATGGGCGGAAAGCTGCTGCGGCCGGCGTTGGTGGTGGTCGCGGCCCCGGGCTCGGGGGGCGCGACGGGGGCGGCAGATGGCGGGGGCGGCGGGGGCGGCGCCGGCAACGGCCAAGGCGCCGGCGGCAACGGCTGAGCGCGATGGGGCGCGTCATCGGCATCGACCTCGGCACCACGAACTCCTGCGTGGCGATCATCGACCGCGGCGAGCCGGTGGTGGCGCCGAACGCCGAGGGAAGCCGCACGACGCCGTCGATGGTGGCCTTCGCCGAGAGCGGCGAGCGGCTCGTGGGGCAGGTGGCCAAGCGCCAGGCCATCACGAACCCGGAGAACACCATCTTCGCGGTCAAGCGCCTCATCGGCCGGCGCTTCAAGGACCCGGAGGTGCAGCGGTCGCTGAAGACGGCGCCCTATCGCATCGTCGAAGCCAAGAACGGCGACTGTTGGGTGATGGTGCGCGGGCGCGAGTTCTCGCCGTCGGAAATCTCGGCGATGATCCTGACTTCGATGAAGCGCACCGCCGAGGACTACCTGGGCGAGCAGATCACCGACGCGGTGATCACCGTACCGGCGTACTTCGACGAATCGCAGCGACGCGCCACGCGCGACGCGGGGCGCATCGCCGGGCTGAACGTGCTGCGCATCATCAACGAGCCCACCGCGGCGGCGCTGGCGTACGGGCTCGACCGCCAGGGGAGCGAGACGGTCGCCGTGTACGACCTCGGCGGCGGCACGTTCGACATCTCCATCTTGCAGCTCGGCGACGGCGTCTTCGAGGTGAAGGCGACGAGCGGCGATACGCACCTGGGTGGCGAGGACTTCGACTTCCGCATCATCAACTGGCTCGCCGAAGGGTTCAAAGCGGAGTTCGGGATCGACCTGCGGCTCGACCGTATGGCCCTGCAGCGGCTGAAGGAAGCGGCGGAAAAGGCCAAGCACGAGCTGTCGGCCTCGCTTTCGACCGACATCAACTTGCCGTTCATCACGGCGGACGCGACCGGCCCCAAGCACCTGAACGTCACGCTCACGCGCGGCAAGCTGGAGACGCTCTGCGAGGACCTCATCGACCGCACGTTCGACCCGGTGGCGCAGGCGCTGGAGGACTCGGGGATGACACCCGACAACATCCAGACCGTCATCATGGTCGGTGGGATGACGCGCATGCCGCGCATCCAGCACCGCGTGAGCGAATTCTTCGGCCGTGAAGCCGACCGCGGCGTGAACCCCGACGAAGTGGTCGCCATCGGCGCCGCCGTGCAGGGCGCAGTGCTCGACGGCCAGGTCGAGGACGTGCTGCTGCTGGACGTGACGCCGCTGACGCTCGGGGTGGAGACGGCCGGCGGCGTGGCCACGCCCATCATCAAGCGCAACACGACCGTGCCCTGCCGGCAGAAGCAGGTGTTCTCCACGGCGGTGCACAACCAGCCGATGGTGTCGGTGCACATCGTGCAGGGTGAGCGCGAGATGGCGGGCGACAACAAGACGCTGGCGCGCTTCGAGCTGCACGGCATCCCCCCGGCGCCGCGCGGCGTCCCGCAGATCGAGGTGACGTTCGACATCGACGCGAACGGCATCTTGACGGTGACGGCGCGCGACCTCGGCACCGGCAAGGCGAGCGAGGTGCGCGTCACGGCGAACTCCGGGCTGAGTGAAGAGCAGATCCAGAAGATGCTCGCGGAATCGAAGCAATACGCCGACGAGGACGCGCGCCGCCGCGAAGAGGCCGAGGCGCGCGTCAACGCCGAGGGGCTGGTCTACACGGCGGAGCGGTCGCTCGCCGAGTTCGCCGAGATGTTGCCCGAGGTGGACGCGCGGGACATCCGCGAGGACATCGATCGCCTGAAAGCCGTGCTGAAGCGTGGCGTCATCAAGGAGATCATCGAAGGGCATCGTCGCCTGGAGACCTCCAGCCACCGCATCGCCGACGTGGTGTACGGTCAGGCGGTGGCCGAGGCCGGCAACGCCGACAAGAAGTCCTGAGAGAGCCACCCTCTCGCCGGAGCATCCCGTGGCCGAGCCGCAAAAGCGCGATTACTACGAGGTGCTCGGCGTGCCCCGCGACGCCGCGGCGCCGGAGCTGAAGGCGGCGTTCCGCGACGCGGCACGGCGCTGGCACCCGGATGCCAGCGCCGCCAACGGCCTCCCGCCCGATCCGCAAGCGGAGGAACGATTCAAGGAAGCGAACGAAGCGTACGAGGTGCTGAGCGATCCAGTGCGGCGGCGGATGTACGACGTACTGGGGCACCGTGCGGCCGGGGCGCCGGGGTGGAACGAGGGGGCGGCGCGCACTTTCGCCGAGGGCGCAGCCGCGGCGCAGGAGGTGTTGCAGGATCTGTTCCGCGAGCTGGTGGGCGGCGGCGCCCGGCGGCGGCGCGAGAAGGCCCCGGGGCGCGACCTGCGCTATACGCTGGAGGTGTCGTTCGAGGACGCGGCGCGCGGGGTACAAACGGAGGTACGGGTACCGCGGCCGTTGACCTGCACGACCTGCGCAGGCAGCGGGGCGGCGGCCGGCACCGCGCCGCACGCGTGCCCGGCGTGCGGCGGCAAGGGCGAGGTGCGCGTGAAGCGCGGGTTCTTCAGCGTCGGCAAGGTGTGTGTCCGTTGCGACGGCGCCGGGACCATCGTGGAGAAGCCGTGCCCCGACTGCCGGGGGCGTGGGGTGCGGGTGGAGGAGCAGCCATTGCCCGTGTCCGTGCCGCCGGGCGTGGAGGACGGGCGAACGTTCCTGGTGAGGGGCGCGGGGGAGCCGGGCGCGAACGGCGCACGGGCGGGCGACCTGAGCGTGACCGTGAAGCTGACGCCTCACCCGTTCTTCCGGCGTGCGCCCGACGGAGTCGTCGAAGTGGACGTGCCGGTCGGCGTGGAGATGGCGGCGCTGGGCGGGGAGATCGGCGTACCGACGTTGGACGGGATCGTACGCATGAAGATCCCGGCCGGCACGCAAAGCGGGCGCGTGTTCCGGCTGAAAGGGCGCGGCCTGCCGGCGGGGGCCAGCGGGCGCGCGCAGCCAGGCGACCAGCACGT
>DASYRF010000005.1:0-33223 GCA_036004705.1 Myxococcota bacterium | reverse complement strand
GTGGCTGCCGATGGCCGTGAGCGTGCGCGCCGGGTCGAGGGCGGCGGCGCCGCCCGCCGTGTCCGCCCCGGCCAGCAGGTGCACCTCGACCGGGTCGCCTTCGAAGACCTGCTCGACGAGCGTGTCGATCACGACGAAGCCGTCGGCGCGGGCGAAGCCGGTGATGGACCCCGACCCCTTGCCGACACCGTACGCCGACAGCGCACCATCGCGCCCCGGGACCAGGTGCACGAGCCGGTACTCGCGCCGCCCCTTCGCGCCGTGCCAGCGCGTCGCCGCCCGCGCGGCCACGACCTGCGTCCCGGCGGCGCTCGCCTCGGGAAGCCCGCCCAGCAGGCGCAGCACCGGCGCCACGAAATCGAGGAACGTGACGATGGCGCTGACCGGGAAGCCCGGCAGGACGACGACCGGCACGTCGCCGACCGCCCCCAGGCACAGCGGCTTCCCCGGCTTGAGGGCCACGCCGTGGACCACCACGCCCGGCGCGCCCAGCCGTCCGATGACCTGGTGGCTGTGGTCGCCGCGCCCCTTGGACGTGCCGCCCGACAGGACGACCATGTCGTGGGCCGACACGGCCGCGCGCAGCCGCCGTTCCAGCTCGGCTTCGTCGTCGGGGCAGATGCCCAGCTCGACCGGCACGCCGCCGTGCTCGCGCACTGCGTCCGCCACGAGCCGCGCGTTGGTGTCGTGGATCTGGCCTTCGCCCAGCGGCGCGCCCGGCGCGACGAGCTCGTTGCCCGTGGAGAGGACCGCCACGCGCGGGCGGCGCACGCACGCCACCGCCGCCAGCCCGAGCGCCGCCAGAACGCCCGTCTCGCGCGCGCTCAGCCGCTCGCCCGCCCACAGCACCGTCTCGCCCCGCGTGACGTCGGCGCCGGCGAACGTGACGTTCTGCCCGGGCACCGCGGGGCGCGCGACGCGCACGGCACCCGCCGCGGCGTCGGCCTCCGTGTACTCCACCATCACCACCGCGTCGGCGCCGCGCGGGACCACGCCGCCCGTCTCCACGGCGACCGCTTCACCCGCGCCGACGGCGTGCTCCGGGCCGGGCCGCGCGCCGGCGCCGAGCCGCGCGCCCGACCAGCGCAGCGTCGCGGGGCGGTCCTCGGATGCGCCGGCCAGGTCGCCCGCGCGCACGGCGAAGCCGTCCACGTCGCTGCGGTGGAAGCCCGGCACGTCGCCCGGCGCGCCCACGTCGGCCGCCAGCACACGCCCGTGCGCCTGGGCGAGCGGCACCTCTTCCGCCGCCAGCGGCCCGAGCCGCAGTACCGCGCGCCAGCGCCGCGCCGCCTCCTGCGGCGCCACGACTTCGAGGAACTGGTCCTGCTCCATCTCCTGCTCTCGTCGGTTCGGGTCTTGTTCGATTTCGTTCGGGTCCGCTCGCCTCCGCTCAGGTCAGCCTACGACCGCGAGCGGGGTCTCGGCGCGCCAGAGCAGCACGTCCACCTCGGCGCCGGCGGGGAAGCCCTCGAGGTCGTGCGGCACCACCACTAGGCCGTTCGCCCGCGTCGTGGAAGAAAGGATCGACGCGCCGCCCGTCATGACCGGCTCCACCGTGCCGCGCGCGGCGTCGTGCTGCACGCGCACGAAGTCGGTGCGCCCCGGCTGGCTGACGATCTTGCGCGCCAAGGTCCCGCGCGCGCGCGGGTAGGGCAGCGACGGTGCGCGTCCCTCGCGCAAGCAGATGGCGGCGCCCACGAACAGGTCGAACGCGATCATCGACGCCACCGGGCTCCCCGGCGCCAGCACCACCGGCACCTCGTCGCCCGCGGCGCGCCGCACGAAGCCGAGCCCGGTCGGCGACGCCGGCTTGAGCGCCACGCCGTGCACGGGAAGCTCGCCGAGCGCGCGCACCACCGCCGGGACGTGGTCCTCGACCCCAACCGCCGTGCCGCCGATCACGACGACGACGTCCGCCCCGCCGTCCAGCGCCGCTTGCAGCGCCGCCCGCACCGCCTCGGCGGTGTCGCGCACGATCGAGAAAGGCACCGCCGTCGCGCCGTGCACCGCGCACAGGCCGCACAACATGGTGGAGTTCGTGTCGACCACCGCGCCCTCGCCCGGCGGGAGCGCGCCGCCGGGCGCGACCAGCTCGTTCCCCGTCGGCAGCACCGCTACGCGCACCGCCGGCCGCACCGCCACCTCCGCCACGCCCAGCCCCGCCAGCAGCGCCACGTCCTGCGGGCGCAGCCGCGCGCCGGCGCGCAGCACCGTCTCCCCGCGCCGCACGTCCTCGCCGACCGGCATCACGTTTTGCGAAGGGCCCACGGCCTCGTGCAGCGCGACCCGGGCGTCCTCCTCGCGCGCGTACTCGGCCATTGCCACCGCGTCGGCGCCGTCGGGCATGGCCGCGCCCGTCATGATGCGCACCGCCTCGCCCGCCCCCAGCGGCGCCGGCCGCGCCGCCCCCGCGAGCTGCGTCCCGCGCAGCGCCAGCCGGATCGGATTGTACTCTCCCGCCCCCGACGTCTCGGCGGCGCGCACCGCGTAGCCGTCCATCGCCGCGCGCCGAAAGGGCGGCAGGTCGCGGTCGGCCGTCACGTCCTGCGCCAGCGCGCGCCCCAAGAGCGCTCCCAGTGCCGCCGCGCCCGGCAGTCCCGCCAGCGCCGCGCGCACGGCCGGCAGCGGCACGGTGCGCGCCCGCAGCACGCCGAGCGCGTCCTCCAGCGACGCCCGTCCCGCGAACCCGCGCATGCGGACGTCGTCGTGGCCCGGCGTCAAGGGGAGGTTCTTCTGAGCGTCCGCACGTGGGCGACCAGCGCCGCCAGCTGCGAGGGCGCGATCGCCGGCCCGAACGCGGGCATCTTCTTGCGCCCGTGGACCAGCAGGCAGGTGAGCTTGTCGTCCGTCAGGCGCGCGTGCATCTCCGGCGCGGTCAGGTCGCCCGGCGTGAGCATCCCGGCCATGGGCCCGTCGCCCTTGCCGCTCGTGCCGTGGCAGCGCATGCACAGCTTGTCGTAGAGGCCCGGGCCGTCCATCGGCAATCCCCGCCCGTCGCCCAGCGCCACGCAGTCGGTCGTCGGCACTTCGTCCGGCGCCGCCGACCCCGCCGCGCCCATCGCCCCCATGCCCGGCATCGCCGGCGCGGCGGGCGCCTTCCAGCCGTCGTCCGCCAGCACCGCCCCGGCGCCGATGGGTCCCGGCGGCGGCCCCTTGTCCGCCGGGTGGTGCGTCACGCGCGGATCGCAAGCGGCGAGCAGCGCCACCGCCGCGATCAACGCGGCCGCGGCCGCCGTCGCCACAGCTGTAGCGGCAGCGGAGATGGCGGCGTGCGCGGCGTGGGCGGCGTCGGCGGTCGTCACGCGCTCCTTTCCAGGCGCGGGATCAGCGCGCGGTTGAACTCCGGCTTCTCGTGCGCGACGACCTTCTCTGCCTCCACGCGGCACCGTTCGAAGGCGTCCATCAGCGCCTGCACGTCGATCCCCAGGTAGTGGGGCACGTAGCTCAGCAGGAACTCGTTGGCGCGCACCATCATCTTCTGCGTGCCGGCCGGGCGGTCGACGTCCAGCTTCGCGAAGCCCACCGCCGCGCACAGCAGCCCTTGCACGAAGGTCGCCGCCTCCGAGGTGTCCTCGTTCCACACTTCTTCCATCACCTCGTGCGCCTCGAAGAACTCCTGCCGGTTCCACATCTGGATGGCGTCGTCGAGCCTGGCAGTCAGCTCGGCGCTCAGGCCGGGGTCGGGCGTCTTGGCCATGGTCGTGCGCCGCGCGGGCGCGGGCCGCTCAGAAGCAGCCCACCTCGCTGCAGCAGTCGTTCAAGATAGGACAGTTGCGCACCTGGAAGCTACCCAGCGCGTAGCCCCCGTCGGGGAAGGTCACGTCCAGCCGGCCCTCGATGCTGCTCTGCTCCGCCCAGCGCGAAATGGTCACGGTGCCGCTGTCGGCGGACGCGCCCTCGAAGCCGTTCAGCCCGAGCCCGCCGTCGCCCTCCCAGCAGACCGCGGCGTCGGGAAGCGTGCCGAACTCGCTGAAGCACGGCCCGCCCGTCACAGGGTACACGCCGTCCGGGCGCCCCGGCAGGCGCACGTGCAGCCGCTCCACGTCCCCCCAGCCGTCGAAACAGGCGTCGCCGGCTTCCATACGCGCCTGCAAGACATCGCACAGGTTCGGGTCGTCGCTCAGGATGACCCAGGCGATGCTCTCGTTCTGCGCGCCGAAGAGCACGTCGGTGTAGATGCCGTGGCGCAGGCGCGGGAACGACGCGCCGTTGTGCTCGCCCACCACGCCCACCGGCCCGAAGCAGCCCTGGCCGCCGAGGGCGCCGGCCACCACCAGCGCCCCCGCCAGGCCCACCATCGCCGCCGTCGCGCGCCCGCTCATCGCCTCACTATAGCCCGGCGCGTGCGCGGCGCCAGAGGGCGGGCCGGCGTCACGGCGGCGGCGACGCCCGTACCGCAGGCCCCGGTCCCGTCGTCGCCGGCGCTGTCGCACCCCCGCCAGTTGTCGTAGGATGGCGCCAACGAGGAGCGCGGCCATGACCAACGACCCCGAGGAGTACCTGGACTGGTACGACATCATCAACGAGGTCTACAACGGCAAAGTCGACGGTCACAAGTGTCCGAAGTGCCAGGACGGCGCCCTGGAGGTCCAGGCGGATCCGGAGGACCCGATGATCCGCCTGACCTGCCAGTCCTGCGGCAAGTTCGTGGAGATCGAGACCCGCTTGGGGCACTGAGAACCCTGTCGGATGGCGCCGGGCCCGCTACGCGCCTGGCCGCGCCGACGGTTACCAAAGCTGTTGAAACCCCGTTGAGGCACGTGTTATAGGGTCGGTCCCCGCGGGCAGTCGTGCCGCCGTCAGGGGGTTCACATGCCGCCGAATTTTCTCGGAAAAGGGTGGAACTTTCCTGTCCGCGTCGACCGCACTGGCGGGGTCGCGCAGTCCGAGTACGAGGACAACATCGAGCAGGCGGTGCGCATCATCCTCGGCACCGCCATCGGCGAGCGTCAGATGCGACCGGAGTTCGGCTGCCGCATCCACGATTTCGTTTTCGCGCCCAACAACTCCGCCACCGCGGGGCTGGTGTCGTACTACGTTCACGAGGCGCTGGCGAAGTGGGAGCCGCGCGTCTCCAAGATCGAGGTACGCGCCCGCCCTGACACGATGGCCGACAACAAGCTCAACATCGACATCACGTACGTGGTCCGCGCGACCAACTCCATCAAGAACATGGTGTACCCGTTCTACCTCCGCAAGCCGGAGGAAGAAGCGTCCTGACGCGGACCCGAGCGAGGAACGACCCGCCATGATCCCATCGCCGAACCTGGACGACCGGAAGTTCGAGGACATCGTGGCCGAGGCGATGCGCCTCATCCCGCAGTACTGTCCGGAGTGGACGAACCACAATTCCTCCGACCCGGGCGTCACGCTGATCGAGCTGTTCGCGTGGATGACCGAGATGATCATCTACCGGCTGAACAAGGTCACCGAGAAGAACTACCTCGCGTTCCTGGATCTCATCGGCATCAACCTGCAGCCGCCGCAGCCCGCCAAGACGTTGCTGACGTTCTTCCTGGCGGAGGGCAGCGAGCGGCAGGTCGTTCCCACCGGCACGCAGGTGTCCACCTCGACGGACGGCGGCGGCGAGCCCATCGTTTTCGAGACCGAGCGCGACCTGGTCGTGTCCAACACCAAGATGATGAAGTGCTTCTCCCAGCACCGCGACCAGGCCGAGGTGATGTTCTCCGACAACACCCCCTTCCTGGGCCGGCCGCAGGGCTTCGACATCTTCCTGGGCGCCAAGAACGTGGAGCGCATCATCTACTTGGGGGACGAGCGCTTCGAGAACTTCAACGAGACGGCCACCATGATGGTGGAGTTCGCCGGCATCGAGGCCGTCGAGCACGACTTCCCCCGTCTGCTCGAATGGGAGTACTGGAACGGCCACCGCTGGCAGTCGCTGATCCAGGCGCCCATGACCATCGAGCGCGGGCAGATCGCGTTCTACGGCCCCCCGGCGATGGACAAGGGCAAGGTCAACGAGATCGAGAATTTCTGGATCCGCGGGCGGCTGCGCCAGGTGCCCAAGGACCCGAGCCACACGAAGATCGACACGGTCAAGTCCAAGATCGACATCCTCGGCGAGGGCGTCGCGCCGGACGTCGCCTACACGAACATCGAGGCCAACGTCTTCTTCGCCGTGGACATGGGGAAGAACTTCCAGCCCTTCGGCAAGGAGCCGAAGATCGACTACACGTTCTACCTGGCGCAGCGGGATTTATTGTCCCAGGCCGGGGCGATCGTCCGCATCGAGGTTCTGCTCAGCGACCCCGCCATCATCGACCCGCCCAACCCGAGCGACCTGCTGCAGGTCATCTGGGAGTACTGGAACGGGAAGAAGTGGTACCCGCTCGGCAAGTCCACGCCCTTCGACACACGTGAGGGCGAGGACGCGCAGTTCGTCGACGGCACGCACGCCTTCACCGAGAACGGCACCGTGCAGTTCCGCCGCCCCAACGACATGCAGCCCTGCCTCGTCAACGGCGAGGAGAGCTTCTGGATTCGCGCGCGCGTCGAGACGGGCGACTACGGCGTGGCCGGCACCTACGAGCTGGTGGGCGACTCGTGGGTCTGGCGCGACGAGCGTCCCTGCCGTCCGCCCTCGCTGCGGTCCATCAACTTCAAGTACGCCGAAGAGCCGCACCCGCTGCAGAAGGTGCTCCTGTTCAACGACTTCCGCTTCGAGGACGTCACGGAGATCGCCGGCAAGGACCACCAGCCCTTCCAGGCGTTCAACCCGGTGGCGGAGGAGAGCCCGTCGCTGTACCTCGGGTTCGATCGCGCCTTCCCCAACGACCCGACGCAGGTCTACTTCAACACCACCAAGCGCGTCGCGCTGGAGATCGAGCACATCGCCGGCGGGATGCTGGCCGAGTGGGTGAAGGAGCGCGAAGAGGCGTTGCTGGCCGAGCAGCGCGTCGTCTGGGAGTACTGGAACGGCAAGATATGGGGCGATCTGTTCGTCAAGGACGGGACGCGCAACTTCACGCAGAGCGGCTTCATCGAGTTCGTGGGGCCGAAGGACTTCCGCCGCTCGCGGCGCTTCAACGAGAACCTGTTCTGGGTGCGCGCACGCCTCGAGATGGGCGGCTACGACCAGCTTCCGCGCCTCACCGACGTGCTGCTGAACACGGTGGAAGCGGCGAACCACGTGACGTTGCGCAACGAGACGCTGGGGTCGAGCGACGGGACGCCGTCGCTGACGCTGACGTTCTCCAACACCCCGGTGCTCGACGGACAACACATCTGGATTCGCGAGCGCGAGGAGCCCAGCGCGCGCGAGCGCGAGGTCATCGTCGTCGAGGAAGGCGAGGAGGCCGTCCAGAAGGAAGAGGACGCCCTTCAAGAACAGGGCTGGTGGGTGCGCTGGCACCAGGTGGACAGCTTCTACGAGTCGTCGCCGACGAGCCGCCACTACGTGAAGGACCCGGTCAGCGGGAGGATCACGTTCGGCGACGGACGGAAGGGCATGATCCCGCCGTACGGCAAGAACAACGTGCGGGCGCGCATGTACAAGATCGGCGGCGGCGCGAAAGGCAACGTGAATGCCGGCGCAGTGGTGAACCTGCGCAAGTCCATCGCCTACATCGACCACGTGGGGAACGCGTATCCCGCGGCGGGGGGCAGCGATCTGGAGTCGATCGAGGACGCGAAGGCGCGCGGGCCGCACGTCATCAAGTCGCGCAACCGGGCGGTCACGGCCGAGGACTTCGAGTGGCTGACGCTGCAAGCGTCGAGCAGCATCGCGCGCGTCAAGTGCCTGGCGTCGACGCAGCACGAGGGCGAAGTGACGGTGCTCGTGCTGCCCAAGGACGACGAGAAGCGGTTGGATCTGACCAAGAAGCTGGTGCCGTCGCTGGAGCTGCTGCAGCGCATCAAGCTCTACCTCGACGACCGGCGGCTGGTGACGACGATCGTGCACGTGGTGCCGCCGAAGTACGTGGAGCTGAGCGTGACCGTCGACGTGGTGCGCAAGCCGACGGGGGCGAGCGACCGGCTGAAGAAAGACATCGAGCGGGCGCTGCGGACGTTCCTGCACCCGCTGCGCGGCGGGCGAAACGGGAAGGGCTGGCCGTGGGGGCGCAGCCTCTACAAGGCCGACCTGTACCACGTGGTGGAGGACATCGAGGGCGTCGACTACGTCGACAACGTGCGGCTGTTCGACGAGGACAGGCGCGTGCACGTGGAGCACGCGCGGCTGGAGCCGGACGAGCTGCTGCACGTGGTGGAGGTCGACGTCGTCGAGAAGTCCAGGGAGCAAATCGGGTAAGCGGCGATGGCACAGCAGCCTCCCACGATCGAGAGCGGTGGCAGCGGCGGCGGCGGCGCGGGAAAGCGCGAGCGCGACGTCACCATCAAGCTGAAGATCCCCGAGTGCATCGGGTTGAAGATCGACAAAGCGCTCATCGTCCTGGAGAACGCCGGCTTCCCGCCGCCACAGGTCCGCTTCCGCGAGGACTACGCGGTCGAGGACACTTGCATCGAGCAGTACCCGGCGCCTGGGCAGCTCATCAATCGCGACATCCCCCTGCAGCTCGTCATCTCGCGCAAGAGCTACATTCGCTACCTGCCCAGCATCTACCAGAAGAGCCAGTTCCTCGACTCGGACTTCCTGCGCGAGTTCCTGTGGATCTTCCAGCACGTCTTCGGCGGGATCGAGCGCCGCCTGGACAGCCTGCACGACGTCTTCCGCGCCTACGACACCGACGCGCAGTTCCTGCCGTGGCTGGCGTCCTGGGTGGCGATGGGGCTGGACGACAGCTGGCCGGAGGCGAAGAAGCGCCGGCTGGTGAAGAACGCCATCGAGCTCTACAAGGTGCGCGGCACGGTGCGCGGCGTGAAGCTGTTCGTGAAGATCTTCACGGACGTCGAGCCGCGCATCATCGAGAACGAGTTCCCGCTGCGCGGGTTCCGCGTCGGCAGCACCTCGCGCATCGGCGTCGACGTCATCATTCCGCCGGTGCGGCTGCGTCACTGCTTCGTGGTGGAGATGCCGGTCAGCTTCAAGGACACGTCGAACGAGATGGTGCTGAAGATCCACGACATCATCCGTGCCGAGCGCCCCGCTCACACGCAGTACTACCTGCGCTTCCTGAGCGAGCCGGCGGCCAAGGAGCTGCGCGAGTTCATCCAGATCGGCCTGCGCAGCGGCATCGGGGTGGCGGCCGAGGTCGTGCAGGCGCTGCCGGAGGGCGTGGGCTACGACACGCGCCTCGACGACGAGCGGGCGCGCGAGCGCGGCGAAGTGCTTGGCGAGAACGGGGAGCCGGAGCAGCCGGTGGGCAAGGTGGCGACGGCGCCCAAGCAGCGCATTACCGCTGGACAGGAGCCGCCGGGGGCGGCGCCCAAGACCGAAGGCGACGACGGCGCGGGACCGAAGAAGCCCGACCAGAAGTAAGTGACAGCGGCTCCGTCGAGACGGAGCGGAGGACCTGACCCATGGCCGAGACGGGGACGCCCTACAAGCGGATCAATTTCTTCCGTGGCTTCCTGACCACCGAGGACGACTGGAACGACGCGGAGCGCTACCACGTCGAGAAGCGCAAGCTGCACAACCGCATGTTCCACGGTCCGGGGGTGGTGCCCGGCTTCCTGGGCGACCTGCGCGTCAGCTCGCGTGGCAAGGGCGACCTGTCGATGGAAGTGTCGCCCGGCTACGCCACCGACGGCGTGGGCAACGACATCATCCTGTGGGAGACGCAGATCAAGACGATCAACCCACTGGACTACAAGCTCCCGCAGACGATCTACGTGGTGCTGAAGTACTTCGAGGACAAGACCGACTACATCACGTACAAGGAGAACCTCGACTACAAGGGCCACCGGCGCGTTGCCGAGCTCGCCAAGGTGGAGTTCTCCATCGTCGAGCCCGACCTGCAGCGCGAGGTCGAGGTGGCGCGCGTGCATCTGCAGAAGGACGCGCGGCGCATCTTCGACGCCAAGGACCCGACGAACCCGCAGGCGAACGAGATCGACCTGCGCTACGTGCCGCGGGCCGGCGTCTACGGTTCGTTCATGGACGCCAAGTCGAACATGATGCTGCGGCGCACGCTGCTGGCGAAGCGGCGGGCCTTCGGACAGATGGCGCGCGCCGGCGTGGCGTCGTCGCGCTCGGCGTACGACGCCGCGGTGACGCTGGAGATGCTCTACAACGTCAACTCCCTCGACTTCCGGAACATCAACGACTGCCTGCGCACGATGGTGGAGATGGAGTACGACGTGGTGCGCGACATCGAGACGAACCACCCGGTGCTGGCGGGGCGCAAGGAGTTCCAGGACTTCCGCAAGAACGTGGAGATCATGAACGGCCTCATCGCCGAGGCCAAGCGCGGGCCGGACTACCTGGAGACGTTGCTGGCCTACCAGGCGAAGAGCTGCGAGGCCATCAACCAGATCTACGCGGGCGAGGCCCCGGCCGAGGCTCCGGCAGAGCCCGGCGCGCCGGCGGCGGCTCCGCGGCCCAGCGGCGCCAAGGACGAGTGGGACGACGAGCGCATCAAGGTGCACTCGGGCGAGTTCCCGCAGAGCATCAAGTACCAGGGTCGCGAGTTCGTGCTGAAGGACCATCTCGACGTCATCGAGAAGGCCAGCGAGGAGGAGCACGCCTTCTCCATCGAAGGCGCCAGCGACACGTACCGGACGCGCCAGCGCCTGAAGTACCCGGACGGCGCGGTGGTCGAGGACGTGGGCATCGCCCACGTCAACGGCTGGGCGAACTGGACGGTGAAGAACGTCGTCCCGAAGAAGGACGTGTTGATGATCTGTCGCATCGACTACGTCCACGGCGACTACTCGTGTGACATCCACGCCAACGACCAGCTCGTCGGCGAGCTGAAATGCGACGGCTCCGACCGGCGTTTCCGCTGGCGCAACTGGCCCTACATGATCGGGGCGAAGTTCGTCACGGCCAAGGAGCTGAAGATGAAGCAGAGCGCCAAGTCGGCGGACCGCGACGTCAACATGTTCCGGTTCTGGTTTTTCCAGCAGGCCTAGCTGCGGGCACCCGTGGATTGTTGACCGGACACCCGACCGGGCCCAAGATCCTACGGTGTGGCGCCCGCGTGTCCCGGATCGCCGACCCTGACGCCGTGTTACCATGGAGAAACGATGAGGCCGGACTAAGCCATGGGCTTCGGCATACCCGGCGGGTTCTTCCAAGGGCCCAACATCTCGACCTACAGCATCTGGCAGAGGGTCTGGCGCTTCGTCTTCCAACTACCGGGGAAGATCATGGGTTTCTTCAAGAAGCGTAAGGCGATGCCGCCGCCGCCCGGAGCCGGCGGAGCCCCTGGGGGCTACGCGCCACCGGGCGGGCCGCCCGGCTACGCGCCGCCGGGGGGGGCGCCGCCGGGCTACGGGGCGCCGGGCGGAGCGCCGCCCGGTTACGGGCCGCCTGGGGGGCGCTCGTCGCCGCCGCCGGCCGCGCGCAGCGGCATGCCGCAGGGGTGGGGCGAGCTGGGGCCGGTGGCGAAGAAGACGATGGCCATCGACCTCAACGCGATGGGGATGTCCAACGAGATCGTCGGCGTGGTGGGCTGGCTCGTGGCGATGGACGGCAACCACAAGGGACAGGACTTCCGGCTGCACGCCGGCAAGAACATCATCGGGACGGCCGCCGATTGTGACATCGTCATCACCGACTCGTACATCTCTTCGAAGCATGCCAACATCAAGTTCGAGAACGAGCAGTACGTCTTGATCGACCTCGACAGCACGAACGGCACTTGCGTGAACGACCATCGGATCACCAAAGAAGAGCTCATCGACAACGACGTGGTGCGGCTGGGGCGGACAAACCTCAAGTTCAAGGCGCTGTTCTAGGCATGGAAGCACTCGCAGCACAGGCATGGCGTCCGAGGAGAGGGCGGGTCGGGGCGGTGGTCGCGGCGACGGCGGCGGCGGCAGGGCTGGCCGTGCTGGCGGGCGTGCCGGCGGCGGCCTGGGCCAAGCCGCGGGTCGCCAAGGTCGTCGTCAACGCCGAGAAGGGCGAGATGACCTTGTGGGTGGACATCCGCAAGGGCGACGCCGTGGTGAAGACGCCGGAGAAGGGGAAGCTGCAGATCCTCATCGACGGCAAGCCGCTGTCGGCGGTGCCCGACCTGACGACGTTCGGCGATCACGGCGACGGCTACAGCATCGTTTTCGTCGTCGACGCCGGCGACGTGTGGGACCGCAACTGGAACGACATCAAGGAGGCGGTGAAGGGCTACGTGTCGCGCATGCGCGGCGACAAGAACAAGGTCGCGCTGGTGCTGCTGCGCGAGGGGCGGGTGGATACGGCGGTGAACTTCACCTCGGAGATCACCGAGATCGGGGCGTACCTCGACAAAGTGACGGAGACGGCGGGCATCGAGCCGCGCATCTTCAACGCCATCGACCTCGCGATCAAGATGCACGGCGAAGATACCAGCAACTGGCGCAAGGTCATCGTCTTCGGGACCGACCTCGAGGACGAATCGTTCATGGACCCCACCCGGTACAGTGCGGCGGGAACGGATCTACTGAAGGAGCTGGACAAGAGCGACGTGGAGATCTCGACGATCTTCATGACGACCAAGATCGGCGCCGACGGCGCACCGGAGGAGGACGAGAAGGTCGTCAATAAAGTGAAGAAGCTCGCCGACAAGTCGAACGGCTTCTTTCGCAAGCTGCGCGGCGTTGAGGGCGTGGCGGCGAAGTTCAAGGAGATCGCCGACGACGTCAACGCCATGACCGTCATCACGATCAAGCCCGACTTCTGGCCCAAGGAGGGCACGCATCTGCTGACGGTTCGCTACGACGAGCTGGACTCCAAGGACACGGAGGTGACGTTTCCTCCGCCACCCCGGCCGCCGGACGACTGCGAGCTCGACGCGGACTGCGGCACGGGCAAGGTGTGCGTCAAGGGGCCGCATCCCTGGACGTGCGCCGCCGAGGTCAAGAAGGCGGAGTGCAAGAGCGACGACGACTGCGGCGACGACAAGGCCTGCGTCAAGGAGAAGTGCGTCAAGGCCCCGCCAACGTCGATTTTCTCACAGTGGTGGTTCTGGGTGCTGTGCGGGCTGGGCGGGCTGGGGCTCATCGTCCTGGTCGTGGCGCTCATCGCGGGGCGGTCGAGCGCGCCCGAGGCGCCGCAGGAGGCGCCGGTGGCGTCGGGATCGAACTGCATGGAGTGCGGCCAGCTCAGCAAGCCGGGGCCGCGCTGCATGGAAGGGTGTGCGAACCGCGCGCGCGGCAAGCTGGTGTGCACGTCCGGCAACATGAGCGGGAAGATCTTCTACATCCTCGACGAGATCACGACGTTCGGGAAAGCGCCGGGCAACAACTACGTCGTGTTCGACGACGCGGTATCGTCCAAGCACTTCGGGATCAAGATCGAAGAGGCGCGCTACGAGCTGGCGGACTTCGGCTCGACGAACGGCACGTTCATCAACGGCACGAAGGCCACCAAGCAATATCTGAAGACGGGTGACACCATCCGCGTGGGCAACACGGAGATGACCTTCTCGCTCAAGTAGCGCGGAGCCATGCTCCCGGAGACCCTCGAGCGCGTGCGGCCGGTATGCCCGGCGTGCCGCGGCCAGGCGGACGGGCCGGGCGGCACGGCGTTGCTCGTACGCGACGAGGCGGCGCACACCGAGCAGCCGAGCGGCGAGATCCTGCAGGGCACGTTGCGCTGTACGTGGGAGCCGTGCGGCGAGCGGTACCCCATCATCGACGGCGTGGCGATCCTGGTGCCGGAGCCGGTGCGCTACCTGGAGGCGTACCGCCACGAGGTGTGCGACCGGCGCGACCTGTTGCCGCTGGTGCAGGACTTCCTCGACCGCGGCTACAGCTTCGCCGACCAAGTGCTGGCGGGGCGGCGCTACCTGTCGCAGTACGCGACGGCGCACTACGCGCCGGGGATGCACGGCACGATGGACGAGCTGGTCGCGGCGGCTCTGGGCGTGGGCGTGGGCGTGGGCGTCGGCGTCGGCGACGGCGTGGGCGGCCGGCGGTTGGTGCTGGATCTGGGGTGCGCCACGGGCCGGTGGACGCTGGTCGCGGCGCGCGCGGCTGACTTCGCCGTGGGGATGGACCTCGACTTCGCGATGGTGCGCGCGGCGCGCGAGGTGCGCGCGGCGGGGAAGCTGGCCTTCGCGCGTTGGGTGGGGGGGCGGCGCTTCGGGCGGGGCGAGGTCACCGCGCCGGAGCTGCGAGGGGCGCGCGCCGACTTCTTCGTGGCGGACGCGCTGCGCCCGCCGGTGGCGCCAGGCACCGCGGACGTGCTGCTGGCGCTGAACCTGACGGACAACGTGCCGGCGCCCGAAGAGCTGCTGAGGCAGATGGGCGCGCTGTTGCGCCCCGGTGGACGCTTCTTGCATTCGACGCCCTATCGCTGGAACTCCGCGGTCACGCCGCCGGAGAAGCAGCTCGACCCGGTGCGGCTGCGCGCGGCGCTCGCGTCGGCGGGGCTCGTCGTCGCCGGCGAAGCGCGCGCGGTGTCTTGGTCGCTGCCGGGCGCGCCGGGCGAGAGCACGGAGCTGACGGTGGAGGTCTTGGGGGGCGTACGGGCGCAGCAGAGCAACAGCTAAGCTCGCGCTCGAAGCGCCGGCCCGGGCGCGCCCTCGTGGCGCCGTCGCCGGATACCCTTGCGGAAACGCGAAACGGGAGGGTCGATGCGAACCACGCCGGCTTCGTACGAACGCGTGGCCGCGCGCAGGAAGTCAGCGGCGGCATCGGCTCGTGCCGCGGCCGGCGCCAGGAGCAGCAGCAGGCTCACCGCCGCCGTGGCTCGCCGTGGGCGACGGCACCGCGACCACCCCCCGAGCTGGCTCGTGGACCGACCATAGCGTGTGGCCTTGGGCCTGCGGAACCTCGCCGGCGGCGACCGGTATCAGTCGGCGCCCTTGATGCAGGCGACGGGGCGGAGCCGGTGTACCACGCGCGCGAGGTCGGCCTGCTCGACGGCGGCCAGGACCTGATCGAGGTCCTTGTAGCAAGCGGCGCTCTCATCGACGGGCGCGTTGCGCGTGTTGATCAAGATGTCGGCCTCCTTCATGGCGCGGTCGACCTCCGTCTGGTGCAGGCGGCGGCGCGCCTCGCCACGCGCGAGCCGCCGTCCGGCGCCGTGGTTCACCGACCAGCAGGCCGCCTCGGCGCCCGGCTGCGCGAACAGGATCGCCGACCCGGTCGCCATCGAGCCCGGGATGAGGATCGGGTGCCCGGTCTCCTCCCAGCGCGTGTTGCGCAGGGAGGCGTGGCCCGCCGGGAACGCGCGCGTCGCTCCCTTGCGATGCACGAACGTCCCCGCCCGTCCCTCGCACTGGATGAGGTTGTGCGAGATCTCGTAGAACAGCTCCGTCGTCCCGCCGTACACCTCGTCCAGTGCTTCCTTCACCGCATCGGCGATCAGGACCCGGTTGGCGATGGCGAAGTTCGCCGCCATGTTGTGCAGCGCCCAGTAGCGGCGGCCGAGCTCCGAGTCGCGCGCGAACCACACCAGGTCGCGCTCTCCCTTCTTCAGGCTGAGCGCGTCCGCGCCCTCGCGAAAGAAGTCGTCGGCGATCGTCCAGCCGAAACCGCGCGAGCCGGTGTGGATCATCACCCACACGCGCCCGTCGTCGCCCACCTGCATCTCGCAGAAGTGGTTCCCGCCGCCGAGCGAGCCGAGCTGCCCCGTCTTGGCGGCGGCGCGCTCCGGCACGTTGACGTCGTCCTCCACGGGGATGCCGCCGCGCTCGGCGCGGTCGTCGCGCCGTCCCAGGGCAGGGGCCCCGTGCCGCAGCACCTCGGCGACCGTGGCGGCGGCAAGGCGGCGCTGGCGGCGGGCCGGCTTCGCCCCGACGCCGACGCCGATGCGCTCGGTCACGGCCTCGATCCAGGCGCGCCGCCGGGCGGGATCTTGCGCCGCGCCGGCGTCGACGTCTGTGCGCAGCTGCACCATTCCGCAGCCGATGTCGTAGCCGGCGGCGGTCGGCAGCAGGGTCCCTTCGGTCTCGATCACCACGCCGATGGGCACGCTGTAGCCGACGTGCATGTCGGGCGTCACGGCCACGCGCTTCACGCCCGGAAGGTTGGCGGCGGTGACCATCTGCGCCCACACGTTCTCCTCGCTGTCGCGGTACAGCTCATCCGACAGGAAGGCGTGGACGGGCACGGGGCAGCCCGCCTCCAGCACCCAGTGACCCTCGGCAATCTTCTGTGCGCGGTACTTGAACGACATGGCTCCCTCGAATCCTAGCGCCGGGTTGGCCAGCTGGCAGCCCCGGCGCGCGGCGCAAGGGGCGGGGCCTAGGTTCCGGCGTTTGCGGCGCTTCCGGCGTCGGCCTCGTCCGCGGCGGCGCGCACCGCACCGAGCAGTGCCTCGAGATCGTCGTCCGCGGTGAACGGGTTCGTCAGCGTCACGCGCAGCCAGACGCGCCCGCCCAGGCGCGTTCGGCCCAGGAAGAAGCCCCCGTTGCGCACCACGCGCCGGCGCAGGTGGTCTTGCAGCGCGTTCAGGTCGTCGCTGGCGCCGTCCGCGTCGCCGCTGCCACCGCCGCCGGCGACGGTGCCGCGCGGCAAGTAGCGGAAGCAGACGATGTTGCAGTCGGGCGGCGCTGCGGTCTCGAAGTCGGAGGCCGCGGCGAGGCGCGCGCTGAAACGCTCCGCCAGGGCGCAGACCGCCGTGACGTAGTCGCCGAAGAGGCGCGTGCCGCAGGCCGTCAGGGTCGCGTAGAGCTGCACGCCCATCATGCGCTTGGTGCACTCCACGGTACGCAGGCCCAGGTTCCACGGGCGCTCGGCGGGGTCGCGCGAGTAGAGGTACGAAGCGCGCTGCGCGAACGCGCGGTAGGAATCGTCTCCGCGGCGGAAGAGCACCGCCGTCACGAGCGACGGCTGCAGCAGCATCTTGTGCGCGTCCCAGACGATCGAATCGGCGCGGGCAAGCCCGGCGACGCGGTGGCGATAGGCGTCGCTCAGCACGAGGGCCGCACCGTGCGCGCCGTCGACGTGCAACCACAGACCGCGCGCGGCGCAGAAGTCGGCGATCGCGTCGATCGGATCGATGGCGCCGTTGGCCGTCGAACCGGCGTTGGCCACGACGGCCACGGGGCGGCGGCCGGCGCGTCCCGCCGCGCGGAAGGCGGCGTCCAGCGCATCGGGGCGCATTCGGCCGGCCGCGTCGGCGGCCACGGGCACGACGCCGTCGGCACCCAGCCCCATGATTTGCGCGGCGCGCGCGATGCTGTAGTGCGCTTCGGCGCCGGCGAGCACCGCCAGCGGCGGCGCGCCCGCCAGGCCGTCGGCCCAGGAATCGAACCCCGCGCGCACGTGGCGCGCCACCAGCAGCGCGGTCAGGTTTCCGAGGGAGCCGCCCGACGTAAGCACGCCGTCGGCGTCGTCGCCGTAGCCGGCGCGCGCCGCCAGCCAGCGCACCACGCTGCGCTCGATGACGGTGCTGGCCGGGCCGGCCTCGTAGGACGCCATGCCGTTGTTCAACAGCGCGCCGGCGAGGTTGGCCAGCGCCGCCACCGGCAGCGCGGCCGTGACCTGGAACCCGAGATAGCGCGGATGATGCTGGTGCGAGGAGTCGGCCAGCAGGCGGGCGACGAGCGCGGCCAGGGCGTCGCCCGGCGCCGCCTCGGCGGGCGGGTCGTCGGGGAACCGCGCCGGCCAGCGCGTCGCGAGTGCCTGGGGGTCGGGCAGCGGCACGACCGGAGTGGCGGCTTCGCCCCCGCGCAACGCGGCACCGAGGTAGTCAGTGAGCTGATCCACCAGTCGATGCCCCGCGGCGCGGAAAGCGTCGGGGGAGAAGGCGGCGCGCAGGCGGGCGTCGGGCAAGGGCATCGTCACTCCTTCGGGTCGTAGCGCGGGTCGCGAGGCGTGTCGGCGGGCGGCTCGTTGCCCGCGTCGTTCAGCCGATCGTTCGGCCGGCCGTCGGGCTCGCCTTTGGGCCGGTCGTCGGGTCCGCTCTCGGGCCCGCTCGTGCGATCGTCGGGCAGCCACGCCCGTGCCAGTGCCAGCGTGCGGGCGTTCTCGGGGACGCCGGCGAGGAACCGCGCGCGCAGCTCGACGTCGCCGATGAGCGCGGCGCGGTCGTGCAGGCGGTTGCGCGCGGCGGCGAGCGCGCACTTCGCCTCGTCTCGCCTGCCCGCAGCCGCCAGCGCCTCGGCTTGCGCGACGCGCACCAGCGCTTCGAACTCTTCGATGCCGCCGAGCGCGTCCAGCGTCGCCATCGCTTCACCGGACGCCGCCACCGCCTCGTCGGCGTGTCCCCGCGCGACCAGCGCGCGCGCCAGTACGGCCAGCGCGCCCGCACGCGCCGGAGGTGTCACCGCGAGCTGCGCGGCGGCGCTGCGCGCCTCTTGCTCGGCGCGGGCCGCATCGCCCGCCTGAAGCGCCATCGCGGCCAGGTAGATGCGAGTCCAGCCTTCGAAGCGGGCGTTGCCGTGCGCGCGGCTCTCCTCGATCGTGCGCGTCTCCAGAGCCATCGCCTCCTCCAGCGCGCCGCGCGCCGCCAGCACCAGTCCCAGGTTCTGGCGCGCGCGCGTGGCCACCGAGAGCAGTCCCATGCGGTCGGCATCGCCGAGCGCGCGCCGCAGCTCCGCCTCGGCCCGTGCGTGGTCGCCCAGCTCCACGTGCGCGAAGCCAACGCTCACGCGCGTGTTGCAGGAGTTGCGTCCGTCGCCGGCGCGCTCGAAGGCATCGAGCACCGCCTGGTAGCCGCGCAGGTCGCCTGCCAGGTCGCCCACGTGTCGAGCCCTTGCGGCCCGCAGCCCGTGCACCTGAGCCGCCACGCCCGGCTCGAGCGTTGCCATGTCGCCGGCGAGCCCTTCTACGGCGGCGATGACCGCGTCCGCGACCTGGTAGCTGCCGGCATGGAACAGCTGCCGGCCCACCGAGCAGAGGCAGACGATCGCGGCGACCGCGGCGCCGGCTTCGCGCACGGCGGTGGCCTGGCCCACCGCCGCCTCCGCCAGCTCGCGCACGCGCCCGTAGCCGCCCAGGCGCCCCTCCGCCGCGACGCCCTCCTCCAGGGCGCGGAACCAGAGCGCGCTCCCGGGGGGCAGCCGGGCGGTCGCCTCGCCGGCGCAGCGCGTCGCCTCCGCCAGCTCGCCGCGCCAGCGGTGCGCCTCCGCCTGCAGCAGCCACAGCTTCCCGGCGGTCTCTCCCGCGGCGCCGGCTGCCAACGCGCGCCCCGCCCGCGCCACCGCCGCGGCGAAATCGTTGGCGCCGAGCGCCTGCTCTACGGCGCGATGAAACCAGGGCACGGCGCGCTCCGGCGCGCCGCCGCGCTCCAGATGCTCGGCCACCATGAGGGCATCGTGCTCTCCCTTGCTCGCCAGCCACTCCCCGGCGAGGCGGTGGCCGAGCGCGCGATCCTCGTCGGTCAGCATCGCGTAAGCCGCCTCGCGCACCGGGTCGTGGCGGAAGGAGCACTCTTCCTCTCCCTGGAAGCGGCCGGCACCACGGCGCGCGATCAGCTCGCGCTCGGCGAGGTGGCCGAGCAGCTCGCTCACGTCGCCGTCTGGTGGGTCGCCCAGGAGCGCGCGCACTGCGCCGCGCCAGAAAGCCTGGCCGAACACGCTGGCAGCGCGCAAGGCGCGGCGCAGCTCCGCAGGTAGCGCCTCCAGGCGCACCTGCACCATGGCCAGCACCGTCTCGGGCAGGGCGTCGGCGCGACCCTCCGCCACGCCGCGGCACAGCTCCTCCAAGTAGAACGCATTGCCGGCGGCGCGCTCGCACAGCCGGGCCATGGCGTCGGACGTGACGGCGTCGCCCAGCACCTCGCGCACCAGCCGCTCGCTCGCCTTGCGGCTGAGCTCGCCGAGGCGCTGCTCCACCAGCGCGCGCTCCGCCCACAGCCCCGGGAAGAGCTGGTGCACCTCGGGCCGCGCCAGCGCCAGCACCAGCAAGGGGCGGTCGGCGGCGTCGCGCAGCGCCGCATCCACGAGGCGCACCGTCGGCCCGTCGCCCCAGTGCAGGTCCTCGAGCACCAGCACGACCGGCTGGGCGGCGCACTCGGCGCGCAGCCAGTCGAGCCAAGCGCGTCGCACCTGGTCGCCCATCAGCAAGGCGTCGCGGCGCGCGGCGCGCAGCTGCACGTCGTCGCCGTCGTCGAACGGCACACCGCAGAGCACGCCGAGGAACGCAGCGACGCGGTCGCGCTCGGCGCCGGCGAAATGTAGCCCGGCCCGCGCCCGCAGCTTGCCCTGCTGCACGGCTACCGCGTCACCGTCGCGCAGGCCCAGGGCCGACCCGACGGCGTCGGCCAGCAGGCCCAGTGGCGCGCCGGCGCGCATGGGGTCGCCGCGCCCCATCCACACCGCCGGCGGCTCGGGTCGCTGCGCGAGCGCCCGCACCACCTCCCAGCGCAGGCGCGACTTCCCCACGCCCGGGGCACCCGTGACGAGGACGGCGCGCGCCGCCCCCTCGGCGACGCTGGCCTCGAAGGCGTCGGCGATCACACGCAGCTCCCGGTCGCGGCCCACCATCGTGGTCGGGCGGCCCAGCAGCGTGCGCGTCGTTTCGTGGCGCGGTGTCTCCGCGCGCAGCGCCGGCCCGCCCGCGCCGGCCGTGGTCTCGAAGCGTCCGTCCAGCAGCCCGGCCGTAGTCTCGTCGAGCTGCACCGGGGGCGGGGCGTCCCGCGGCGCGGGCCCCCCGGCGGCGCGTCCGCCGGCGGGAAGTCGCGCGCGCAGCAGGCGCGCGGCGCGGTCGATGACCTCGCCCACCGGCCAGCGACCGCCGAGCACGCCGCGCCCGGTGGCTAGCACCAGCGACGCGCCGGGAAGCGCCGCTCGCAGCGTCAGCGCGCAGCGCGCCGCCGCCGCGGCGCGGTCGGTTGCGCTGCCACGGCCCACCAGCGTGGCGACGAACGTGCCACCGGCTAGAGACTCGATCGCCGCGCCGGAGGGCGCGACCGCGGTCCGCAGCGCCGCCAGTCGCGCCTCGCCGCCGCTGCGCGTGCCGGCCTCCGCCCCCTCGCCGCCGGCCGCGCTCTCGGGCAGCGGCGCCGCCAGAACGACGCTGAGGACGCGCTGCTCCTCGCGACCGAGCGCGCGCGCCGGAGTTCCTTCGCCCCTTGCGGCAGTCGGCCCCGCGTCCGCCACCACGGCGCGACCCAGCTCGTCCAGCGCCGCCAGCACCGCGCCGGCGTCCGCGGGCCGCCGGGCCGCGTCCTTCGCCAGCATGCTCCCCACCAGGGTGTCCAGCGCGGGCGGCACGCCCGGCACGAGCTGTCCGGGGAGGGGGACTTCCTCCAGAAGGATCTTGGCGAGCACGGCGATGGCGTGCTCCGCCAAGAAAGGCGGCCGCCCCGTCAGGCACTCGAAGAGCACGCACCCCAGCGAGAAGACGTCGGCGCGCGCGTCCACGTCGGGTCCGCCGCGCGCCTGCTCCGGCGCCATGTAGCCGGGCGTGCCGATGCCCGCTCCGGCGCCACCGGTGCTCGACGCGCCCGGTCCCACATTCGTCAGCGCGGCGACGCCGAAGTCGAGCATCTTCACGCGCTCCAGCCGTCCATCCTGCAGGAAGAGGTTGGAGGGCTTGACGTCACGGTGGACGATGCCGCGCCGGTGAGCCATGCCCAGCGCTTCGGCGACGCGGGCGGCCAGCGCCAAGGTCTGCGGCACGTCCAACGACGCGCGCCGCAGCCGCGCCTCCAGTGTCTCGCCGTCCAGCCACTCCATCGCCAGCCAGCGCTCGCCTTCGCCGGTAGTGCCATGGTCGACGTAGCGCACGATCGCCGGGTGTGAGATCTCGGCCAGGAGCCGTGCTTCGCGCGCGAAACGCTCGGCGCGCTCGCCGGCGTCGGCCGCGCGCAGCACCTTCAACGCCACGGTCGCGCCGCTGAGCGTGTCGCGCGCCCGGTAGACCTTGCCCATCCCCCCGGCCGCGGCGAGCGCCTCGATCACGAACCGGGAGGCGAGCGTGTCGCCCGGCTGCATCAGCCGTTGCCCCACGCGTGGCTCAACGCCAGCGTGCGCGCGTGCTCGGGCACGCTCTCCAGGAAGCAGCGGCGCAGCCGTTCGTCGGCGATGCGCGCGGCGCGCTCCAGCAGGCGAGCGCACGCCGCGGCGATGGCCTTGCGCGCCCCGGCGGTGTCGCCCGTCGCGTGCAGCGTCTCCGCCCGCACCAGGCGGATGAGCGACTCCCCCTCGTCCACGGCGCCCAGCGCTTCCAGCTGCCGCTGCGCCTCGAGCGCCTGGGCCAACGCCTCGTCCGTCTGCCCGCGCGCCAGGAGCGCGCGCGCCAGCATGGCCAGGCTTCCCGGGCGCAAGGGCGGCGCCACCGCCAAGAGCTCCACCGCGGCGCGGGCTTGCGCATCGGCAGTCTCGAAGTCTCCCGCGAGGTACGCGATCTCGGCGAGGTAGCGGCGGCAAAACCCTTCTTTGCGCGGCTCGCCGAGCGCTTCGAAGGTCTCCAGCGCGCGTTGCTCCAGCACGCGCGCCGGGCCGAGGTCTTCGCCGCGCCGGGCCAGCACGATGCCCAAGTTGTGCAGGGCGTTCGCTGCGACCGACTGCAAGCCAAGTCGCTCGGCGGCGGCCTGCGTGCGGCGCAGCGACGCCTCGGCGCGAACGTAGTCGCCCAGCTCCAGATAGGCGAAGCCGAGATAGTCTTCGGTACGGCTGGCGTTGCGCACGTCGCCCGCGTGCGCGAACGCGGCGTGCGCCCCCTCCAACTCGACGAGGTTGCCCGCGGCGTCGCCGGCGAAGTACGCCTGCAGCGCGCGCAGCTCGTGCACCCGCGCTGCTGCGGCGCCCTCGACGCCCTCCAGGTCGCCCGCCAGCGCCGCGATGTGGCCGTCGAGCTCAGCGGCCCCGTGCGCCTGCCCGGCGAAGGTGAGCCGCAGCGCGGCGCGGCACAGGCACACCAGCTGCGCGGCCTCCGCCCCGCGCGCCGCCGGCGCCCCCGCTGCGTCGCGTGCCCACGTGCGCGCCTGGCCGTGATCGCCCTGCACGCAGGCGGCGTCGACCATCTCGCCCACCGCGCGGAACCACGGCTCGGCGCCGCGCGTCAGCTGCGCGGCCGCCTCGCTGGCGCACGCCAGCGCCGCGCCGTGGTCGCCGCTCCACGCGTGGGCCTCCGCCTGCAACAGGCGCACGGCGCCCCGCTGCTCGCCCGCGGCCCCACAGCGCATCGCCGCGTCGGCCAGCGTCACGACCGACGCGAAGTCGTTTCCGGCCAGCGCCTGTTCCGCGCCGCTCTGGTACCAGCGCACGGCGCGTGCCGGCTCGCCGCCGTAGTCGAAGTGGTGCGCCAGCGAGGCGGCGTCGACGACCAGCCCCGCCTCCGCGGCGCTCTCCAGCCACGCGCCCGCCAGGCGGTGCGCCAGCGCGCGGTCGGAGGCGGTGAGCATCGCGTAGGCCGCCTCACGCACCAGCGCGTGGCGGAAGACGTACTCGACGTCGCCCGGCAGCCCCGAGGTCGCCTGTCGCGTCAGCAGCTCGCGCGCTTCCAAGTCGGCGAGCCAGACGTCGATACCCAGGGCGCCGGCGCCGCCCTCGCCGCGCGGCGCAGCGCGTTCGCCAAGCAGCGCCGCCAGTCCGCCACGCCAGAGCCGCTCGCCGAAGACGCTCGCCGCCCGCAGCGCGCGCCGCGCCTCGGGCGACAGGGCGTCGAGCCGCGCCTGCAGCATTCCCAGCACCGTGTCGGGGAGCGCGGCCGTCTCGCCGTTCGCCACCGCGCGGATCAGCTCCTCCAGGTAGAAGGCGTTGCCGGCGGCCAGCGCCAGGAGCCGCTCCAGCGTCTCCGGCGGCACGTGCTCGCCGAGCACCTCGCGCGCCAGCAGCTCGGCGGCGCGCCGCGGCAAGGGTCCCAGCCGCAGCTGCTGCAGACCGCGCTCCGCCCACAGCCCCGGGAACTGGTCGTGCACGTCCGGGCGCGCCAGCGCCAGCACCATGAACGGCGCCTCGCGCAGATGGCGCAGCGCCCCGTCCACCAGCTTCACCGTGGGCAGGTCGCCCCAGTGCAAGTCTTCCAGCACCAGCAGCACGGGTTGCGCACGGCACTCCGCCTCGAGCCAATCCTCCCAGGCCGTGCGCATCGCGTCGCCGCGCAGCGCCGCGTCGCGCCGCGCCGCGCGCAGGTTCTCGCTGTCCTGGTCGGGGAAGGGCACGCCGGCCACCTCGCCCAGGAACTCGCTCACCCGCGGCACGTCGGCCGGCGCGACGTGGCGCCCCAGGCGCGCGCGCAGCTTGCGCTGCCGCACCTCGAGCGGCTCCCCGTCGTCGATGCCCGCCAGGCGCCGCAGCGCCCCACCCAGCATCGCGAAGGGCGCCCCCGCGCCCAGCACCTCGCCGCGCCCGAACACGATCTCCACGCGCTCAGCGCGCTCGCGCAGCCGCGCCAGCAGCTCGTAGCGCAGTCGCGACTTGCCGAAGCCCGGCTCGGCCGTCACCAGCACCGCTGCGGCCGTTTGCTCGGCGGCGCAGTCGCGCAGCTGGGCTTCCAGCGTGGCCAGCTCGCGGTCGCGGCCCACGCAGGTCGTCGGTCGCCCGCACAGCGTCCGCGCCGTCTCGACGTCGCGCTCCGCCGCCAGGTAGAGCCCGGCGGCGTCACCGCGTACCTCGAAGCGCGCGTCGAGCAAGCCGGCGGTCTGCTCGTCGAGCCGCACCACGGTGGCGTCCGCCGGGGCGCCCGCGCGCAGCGCCGCCACGGCGCGGTCGATCACCTCGCCCACCGGCGCCCGGGCCGTCATCACGCCCCGGCCGGTGGCGACCGCGACAGGGGCGTGCGGGAGCATTGCGTGCAGCTTCAGCGCGGCGCGCGCGGCGCGCGCCGCCTGGTCGGTGGGTGGACCCGTCCCGCCTAGCGTCAAGACAAGCGACCCGTCCGCCAGCGCCTCCGGCCGCGCGCCGAAGAGGGCGAGCGCGTCGGCCAGCGGCCGCGGCACCACGCCCGCCTCGCCTGGACCCAGCGTAGGCATCGTGTCGCTGGCCGAGACCGGTGGCAGGTCGAGCGCACCACCCGCCACCACGGCGCACACGACGCGCTGCTCGGTGATGGTGAGCCCCGGCAGGGCCCGCCCGCGTCCGGTGGCGACCGCGAGCCCGGCCGCGGCGCCGCCGCCGGCGCCGGCGCTTCTTCCGTTGCTGTCGTCGCCGCCGCCGCCGTCGCCGCCGGCGGCGGGCGCGCTGTCGGACATGACCCGCTGGACGTCGCGAAGCGCCGCGGCCACTGCGCCGCCGTCGCGTGGCCGTCCGTCGGCGTCCTTGGCCAACAGGCTCATCACCAGCGCGTCGAGCGCCGGGGGCAGTCCGCGGACGCGCTCCCCTGGCCGGCGCGGATCCTCCAGCAGGATCTTCGCCAGGATCGCCATCACGTCCGCGCCCGGGAAGGCCGCCTCGCCCACCAGGCATTCGTACAGCACGCAGCCCAGCGAGAAGACGTCGGCGCGCGCGTCCAGCGAGCGCAGCCCGCTGGCCTGCTCCGGCGCCATGTAGCGCGGGGTCCCCACCATCGTGCCGGTGCGCGTGATGGGCTTGAGGTCCGGCGCGCGTGCCACGCCGAAATCCAGCACCTTCACGCAGTCGAGCGCGCCGCCCACGAGGAACAGGTTGGACGGCTTCACGTCGCGATGGACCACGCCGCGCGCGTGCGCCACCGCCAGCGCCTCGGCCGCGCGCAGCGCCACCAGCACCGCCGCGTCGGGCGGCAGCGCGCCGCTGGCAGTGAGCCGTTCCTCCAGCGTCTCCCCGTCCAGCCATTCCATCGCCAGGAACTGGGAGCCGTCGCCCATGGTGCCGTGCGCGACATAGCGCACGATGCCAGGGTGAGCGAGGTCGGCGAGCAGCGCCGCTTCGCGCTCGAAGCGATCAACGTCGAGCGCGCCCTCCTCGTGCAGCACCTTCAGCGCGACGCGCGCGCCTCCCCCCTGGCGGTCCACGGCGCGATACACCGTTCCCACCCCACCGCGGCCCGCTTCGCCCTCGACGAGGAAGCGGTCGCCGACGATTGCACCGCCGAGCACGCGGCGATGGTAGCGCGCCGGCGGGCGCGCTCGCTACGCTGGTGGCGAGGGGGCGGCCCGGTCTGCTAGCGTCCGATCATGTCGACCCCGGAGACGAGCGGCGCCGCGGCGCCCGTCCTCTACGAGCGGCGCGAGGACATGCCCGAGCGCTACCGCACGACGCTCGAGCAGATGATGAAGAGCCAGGCCTACCGCGAGCTGGCGGCGGCGCGGATGTTCGGCCACGGCTTGCAGTACGTGCCGGCGCTCAAGTGGCACAAGTTCCTCGTGTGGCACATCGGCGAGGAGACCGAGCACTACGCCGCCGTCGCCAAGATGTACGAGCGCTTCACCGGCGAGTCGGTGGAGCCGTGGGTGAACGCGCGGCTCGCCGACAAGCCGGTGCCGTTTGCCACGTCGTGGTTCGAGCTGGCGATGGCGCAGTACCTCTACGACCGGGGCGGCTTCTGGCAGCTGCAGGAGTACGAGAACTGCACCTTCCCGCCCTACCGCGAGGTCATCGGCAAGATCATCGAGGAGGAGCGCGGCCACCAGGGGCTGGGCGAGAAGCTGGTGGTGGAGCTCGCGCAGACCGGCGCGTTCGACGACGTCAAGCAGCCGTTGTTCGAGCGCTGGCTGCGCATCGGTCTGTTGTCGTTCGGGCGGCCGCACACCGAGGGGAACCGCTACGCCATCGCCGTGGGTCTGAAGAAGCGCGACAGCGCCGAGTGCTTCCGCGACTTCCTCGCGGACGTCAAGCCGGCCATGCGCGCGGCGGCGCTGCACTTCCCCGCGCCGGCGGCGCTGGAGATGGACCTGCCCGCCGACCTCGACTGGTCGCTTTGAAGGCTCCCGCTCAGCGGCCTGCGAGGACGGCGGTGGCCAGCCCGAGCGCCCAGAACGCGTCGCCGTAGTCGTCGTCGCGGATCGACCACCCGCGGTGGTCGGCGAAGGCGCGTGCTCAGTAAGTGTTGACGGTGATGCAGTAGGACGGGTTCGTGGCGCCGCTGTAGCCGTAGACGCGGACCCAGAACGTGCCGGACGCGAGGCCGGTCTGGGTGATGGTCTCCATGTCGGTCGACCCGTAGGAGCCGTCGATCCAGGCGACCGTTGCCGCCGAATAGGCCTCGAAGTCGAGGTCGCCCAGCGCGTCGGTGAACGTGATGGTCGCCGTGAAGCCGCTCGACACCGTGAACTCGTACCAGTCGACGTCCGCCGTCCCGCAGATGGAGCGCATGCAGTACGTGACCGCGTCGGCGATGGACGTCGCGGCGGGCGAGCCGTTGTTGGGCTCGAAGGAGTCGGCCACGCACGGACACACGCCACAGTCGCCGGCGCAGGCGTAGCAATCCTCGGCGCCGTTGCACGTTCCGTCGCCGCAGACCGCGGGGCAGGCGCCGCAGTCCCCGGGGCAGGTCGTGCACGTCTCGGCGGCGTTGCACGTCCCGTCTCCGCAGGAGGGCGCGCAGCCGCCGCAGTCGCCCGGACAGCTCGAGCAGTCCTCCACGCCGTTGCACGCCCCGTCGCCGCACGCCGGCGCGCACGCGCCACAGTCGGCTGGGCACGACGCGCAGGTCTCGCCGGGGTTACAACTTCCGTCCCCGCAGAAGGGCGTGCACCCGCCACAGTCGGTCGGGCACGACGAGCACGACTCCGTGGACTGGCAGGTTCCGTCCCCGCAGTAGGCGGCTGCGGCATCGCCACCACCGCCCGGCGCAGCGTCGCCAGGGCCGCCGCCCGCCGCCGCGTCGGCGCCCACGCCAAGCGCCGCATCTGCTCCGCCGCCCCCGCCGCCGTCCTGGCTGCTACCGCCGCCCCGACCGCCGTCCGAGCCGCCGCCCATTACTGGAGCGCAGGCCCCCGAAGCCACAAGCAGCCCGCCCGCCGCGGCCGTGATCCACGCCTTCACCATGCGGCCGGAAAGCAGGAGCAAGCGACGTGCCGCACCCGATTCCGCGCAGTTGCGCGGCGATTCGACACGTGCGCGCGACACCCGCTGGAAGCGCCGCTGGACAGGGTCAGTGCTTGGCCAACCCGAGCGCGTGCAGCAGCGGCCGGCAGTGGTGCTCGGCCACCGCGGCCCCGGCGGGCCCATATATAAGGAGGGGACAGTCGACGGGCCCGGCCAGCAGCTCCTGAAGGGAGCTGTCCCTCTAGCACGTAGCGCTTTGCGTCGCGTGCGACGCCGGAGCCTCCGCGAGCGCGCGCCGGCACGGGCGCAAAAGCTGACGCGCGGCGGGAGGCGGCCTAGGATCACCGCGTGGCGCCCCGCCGCGTTCCGCTCGACCCCGCCGGCGCGTCGCCGGTGCCGCCGGCGTTCCAGCGCGAGATCGACGCTTACCTCGCGTTCCTCGCCGCGCGCGGGACGAGCCCACACACGCGCCGCGCCTACGCACAGGACCTTCGCGCGCTGGCCTCCTACGCCGCGGGCGCGGCGGTGCCGGCCCCCGCATGCCTCGACGCCGCCGTCGTGCGCGGGCACATGGGCGCGCTGTTGCGCGCGCGCTGCTCGGTGCGCACCGTCGCCCGCCACCTTGCCGCCATCCGCAGCTTCGCCGCCTGGCTCCACGAAGGCGGGCGCCTGCAGGAGGACCCGACCACGCGCATCCGCGGCCCCAAGCTCGGCCGCCCGCTGCCGCGCGTCGCCACGGTGGACGAAGTGTTCCGCGTGCTCGACAGCGCCGCCAGTGCTGCCGGGCACGCGCCCGCGCCCGCGCCCGCGCCCGAACCCGGCCCAGCCGCGCCCGCCGTTCTCGGCGCTCCGACTGGCCCCCGCACACCGCCGCGCCAGCCCCAAGCCGGCGTCCGCGTCCGCGACGTGGCGCTCCTGGAGCTGCTCTACGGCGCCGGGCTGCGGGTGAGCGAGGTCGAGGCGCTCGACCGCGACGACGTCGACTACGCCAGCGGGACGGTGCGTGTGCTCGGCAAGGGCCGCAAGGAGCGCGTCGTTCCGCTCGGCGCCGCGGCGCTGGCCGCGCTGCGCGTCCAGACCGACGCCGCCGCGCCCGCCGCGCCCGCCGCCGCCACCGGCGACCCGATCTTCCGCAACGCCCGCGGCGGCCGGCTCACCGCCCGCGGCATCCGCCTCGTCGTCGACCGCCTCGCGCGCGCCGCCGGCGCCCCGGTGGCGCGCCATCCGCACGCCTTTCGCCACGCCTACGCGACGCACCTGCTGGAGGCGGGCGCCGACCTGCGCGCGATCCAGGAGCTCCTTGGCCACGCCTCGCTCTCCACGACGCAGCGCTACACGCATGTGTCCATGGGCCGCCTCGCGGAGGTTTACGACGCCGCGCATCCCCGCGCCCGCCGCCGCTGACGCCGGGGCCTGCCCGCCCGCGAAACTCACTTTCCTCCAGCGTGGCGGTTGCAGCAGGAGCGTACTGCGACTATTCTTTTTGCCCTCGGCCCCCAGCGCTGCTGTCAGGAGGAAGGGCGTTGTCTGCAAGCCTCATCGGCAAGGTCGTCGGTACTTGGAAGCTAGTGGCGCGCCTGGGCGAGGGCGGCATGGGCGAGGTCTACCTCGCGGAGCACCAGAGCATCGGGCGCAAGGCCGCGGTCAAGGTCCTGCACCCCGCCTACGCGGCTCAGCCCGCCGTGGTGGAACGCTTCTTCAACGAGGCGCGCGCGGCGAACCGCGTGAAGCACCCCAGCATCATCGAGGTCTGGGACTACGGACAGTCGCCCGACGTCGGCGTCTACTTCGTCATGGAGTTCCTGGAGGGCGAGAGCCTGCAGACGCGCCTGAAGCGCCGCCTGAAGCTTCCGCCCGCCGAGATGGCCAGCGTCCTGTCGCGCGTCGCGTCGGCCGTGGGCGCCGCCCACAAGGCCGGCATCATCCACCGCGACCTGAAGCCCGACAACGTCTTCATCCTGCCGGACTCCGACCATCCCACCGGCGAGCGCGTGAAGGTGCTGGACTTCGGCATCGCCAAGCTGGGCGGCGACGGCGCATTGGGCGGGTCGCAGACGCGCACCGGCTCGGTGATGGGGACGCCGATCTACATGTCGCCGGAGCAGTGCCACGGCGCCAAGGGCGTGGACGCGCGAACGGACGTCTACTCGCTCGGCGTCATGGCCTACGAGGCGCTGTGCGGGCGCCCGCCCTTCATCGCCCAGGGATTCGGCGAGATGCTCGCGAAGCACCTGTCGCAGGCGCCGACGCCGCTGCGCGAGGTCGAGCCTTCCGTCCCTGCCAAGATGGACCAGGTCGTCCTGCGGGCGCTCGCCAAGGATCCGGACGAACGGTGGCCGTCGATGGAGGCGTTCGGCGCCGCGCTCATCGACGCGGTCGACGGCGCGGTGCGCCAGAGCTCGCCGGTGCTGGACGCTTCCGCGGCGGGCGCCCCCGTCGGCGCGACGAGGGTCCTGTCGTCCCCCGGCGCGGGCGGCGCGGGCGGTCCGCCGCCGGCGTCGGCGACCGAGATGCTCGATTCGCAGCCGACGATGCATGCGTCGGGCATCCGCCGCAGCACGCTGTCGTCGAGCGCGGCAGAGGTCGCCGGAGCGCCGCGGCACGGGGCTGGCTGGAAGGTGGCGGTGGGCCTGGCGGCAGCGCTGGTCGTGGCCGGCGGCGTCGCCGCGGCGGTCGTGGTGCTCGGTGGCTTGGGCGCGGGCGACGACGGCGTCACGTCGGACGACACCTCGCGTGATGCTCGGCGCACGAAGCACGACCGGTTGGCCGGCTCGGCGACACCCACGGCTGAGCCGGAAACGCCCGAGACCGGGGCGACCGGCGACGTGCACCATGACCCAGCGACGGGGAGCCCGAAGGGGACGGGCACAGGCGCGGCGAGCGCCACGCCCGAGCCGCCGGCCACCGCGACGGCGACGGCGACGGGGGCGGCGACGGCGACGGCGAAGGCCACCACCGTCCGGCACATCATCGAGAGCGACCCCGTGGCGGCGTCCGTGGTCCGTGTGTCGGATGGCGCAGAGCTTGGCATCACGCCCTGGGACGGCGACGAGCCCACGGGCGTGGGGAAAGTCACATACGAGGTACGTAAGGATGGTTATAAGCCCGTCCGCGTGACGCTGTCGGCGGCGCACGACGGCCGCAAGACGGTGAAGCTGGCCGCCGCCCGCGGCAAGGTCGTACCGGCACATACGGCCGCGCCTTCGCCTGCCACCGCCCGTCCCAAGACACCGAAGGAGCCAGCCACGCATGCGCCCGAGCTGCCGACGCCGGACTGAGCTCGCCCCCGTCGCGCTCGCGCTCGCGCTCGTGGTGACGGGTGCCGCGTTGCTGGCGCTGCAGGGCGCCGCCCACGCGGCCAAACCCGCCCCTCCGGCGCCGGGCGCCGGCGCGACGGATCCGCTCGCGGCCTACGACCATGCCATGGCGCTGTACAAGGACGGCGCCTACGCGGACGCGCTGGCCGCCTACGAGGCCGTGTACGCGGCGAAGCCGCTGCCGGAGGCCATGTACGGCATCGCTCGCTGCCACCATCAGCTCGCGCACTATCGCGAGGCGGCGAACGCCTACGAGGAGTTTCTCGCGGCCGCGCCGACGCACAGCAGCGCCCCCAAGGCGCGCGAATATCTGGCGGCGACGCTGGTGTACCTGGGCGACGAGGCGCTGAAGACCGGCGAGTACGAGGTGGCGCGGCGCTCGTATTCGCGCGCGGTGGAGCTGCGCGCGCTGAGCTACCCGGCGGCGACCGACGACTACAGCGGCCGCCTGCTGCTGGGGCTCGGCGAAGCGCTGGCGGGCGCGGGCCAGCGCGACCGGGCGATGGAAACGCTGCGCAAGGCGCTGCGCGCGGCGCTGCCGCCCGAGCCGCGCGCCAAGGCGGAGTCGCTGCTGAAGGACCTCGAAGCGGGGCGCACACCGGCGGGCCTCGCGCCGGCGGCCACGGGCACGATGCCCGCGGAGAGCGCCTCCACGCCGGCCACCGAACCCTCCGAGCTGGTGACCGACCCCGAGGTCCCGGCGCGCAAGGGCGGCTCGAAAGCGGGGCTCTTCGCCGGCGTCGGCATAGGCGGTGCGGTCGTCGCCGCCGGCGTCGTGGTGCTGGTGGTGTTCCTGACGCGCGGCGAAGCCATCCCCGAGGGAAGCCTCCCGTTCATCGACTGGAGGCAACCCTGAGGCGCGTCGCGGCCGCTGCCTTCGTCGCCGCTGCGATCCTCGCCGGCGCGGGCACGTTCGAAGCGGGCTGCGCAGGGAAGCCCGTGACGGCGATCCTTCTCACCGTCACGTTCGACGAGGGGCTCGGCATTACGCAGCTGGAGGTCGCATCGCTCGACCCCGCGCTCCCGCGAGACAACCTGCGGCCGGAGATGCCGGGCGGCCCTCTGGCGTCGGGCGCGATCGTTTCCATCGTGGTGCCGGACGATCTCGCCGGCCGGGAGCTCACCATCACCGTGCACGGACGAGTGGGCGCCCTCTCGGTCGCGCAGGGGGAGGTGTCCGTGACGCCGGTTCTGCGAGAGACCGTCGCCGCCGACGTAGCGCTGCTGGGCGTGGGCGGCCCCGACGCCGGCGTCGACGGCGGCGGCCCGCCGCTGGACGCGGGCCTGGATTCGGCCGTGGACTCGGGCCCGAGCCCCGACGGCGGGCCCGGCACGTGCGGGAACGGCGCGATCGACGGAACGGAGCAATGCGATCCCAGCTCCACGCCGCCAATCCCCGGCGGGGCCACGTGCGCGATCGTGACGGCCTGCAGCAGGGCCGCCGGAACGCTGTCCTGCAGCCCAGCTTGTCTCTACGACACCAGCGCTTGCACGGACACGTGCCCGGACGGCATCCTGCAAATGTGCGAGGAGTGCGACGGCACCAACCTGAACGGGGAGTCGTGTGCTTCGCTCGGATTCGCGGGCGGGACGCTCTCCTGCACCGCAGTTTTCTGCGGCTTTGATACCAGCGGCTGCTTCTGATCGCCTTGCGTACCAATTGAGCGGCGGACTGGCACGCCGGAAGGGTGACCGATGCGACGACGAGCAGTGGCGCTGTCCTGGCTTCTGGTGGCAATGGCGGGATGTGCGCCGCAGGACGACGGCGGGTTGGCGTTGCCACCGGCGCCCACGCCAGGCGTCGCGGAGACCGGGGTCGGGGGCGCTGGTCTCGCGGCCGAGGGCGCGCCCTCGGCGACCGACGGGGTGCCGGCGAAATGGCTCGACGGCCTCGTCCTGGAGGCGCCCCCCGCGGGAGACACCGACTTCGTCCACAAGACGGTGCTGGGGCCGGACGTGTTGCCGGACGACGCGGGCCCCGATCTGACCCTGGACGAACGCGGCGGCGAAAAGATCCGCGCGCGCGACGCCCGCGGCCTTCCCCTGGAGACGAAGCTGGCGTGGGACGTCGCGGACCGGAGCCTCACGCTCAGTATC
>DASYRF010000004.1:0-2698 GCA_036004705.1 Myxococcota bacterium | reverse complement strand
GACCGCCGGGCCGAGGCAAGCGCACGCTGCTGCGCCTATTCGCCGACGAGGTGCGGCTGTCGGGCAGCGTCGCGGTCACCGTCGAGCCCGGGCCCCGCCTGGAGCGAGACCTGGCCCGCGTCGTCGCCGGCGCTCTGGCGGGCGAAGTCGTCGGACTCGACGCCGACGCCGATCCGGTGGCGGCGCTGCTGGAGCTGGGCCGCCGAGGGCCGGTTGCCGTCGTGGTCCCCGCGCCGGTCCGCGCCGATGACGCCTCGTCGGCGGTGCTGTCGCGCCTGGCGGCCGCCATCGCCGGCGCCCGCCGCTCCGATGCGCCGCCGCGCGTGCTGCTGGTGTGTGCGACAGAGGACGCCGCGGCGCACGACGCGATCCTCGTGCCGCCGCTCGAGCTTGACGAGACCGCCGCCTTGGTGCGCGCCGTGTTGCCGCACCCGCTGCCGGCCGACGACGTGGCTCTAATCCATCGTTTATCGGGCGGCGAGCCGGCGGCCGTGTGCGCATTCTCGGCCGGGCTCGCTGCCGACGGTCGCCGCGAGGTTGGCGAGGCCGGCCTTGCCGGCGTCGTGCAGCGTATCGTCGCACGACTCGGCGGCGGGGCTTTGGCGCTCCTGCGCGCGATCGCCCTCTCCACCGAGCCGTTGCCGGAAGTGGCGTGGGACGACGTCGCGGGTGACCGGCGTGCGACGACCGAGCTGTTGCGCTCTGGCCTCGTCGTCGCGCGCGACAGCGGCCTCGCAACAGCCCACGCCGCCGTCGCCGAGGTCGGTCGCGCGGACGTGGCGGCGGCCGATCGTGCGGAGCTGCACGCGCGTGTCGCGCGCGCCCTGAGGCCTCACGAGGCGGCGTACCCCGAGCTGCTGGCCGAGCATCTCGCGGGGGCGGGCGATCTGGCGCGCTCCCACGACGTGGCGCGCCGCGGCGCGGAGCGCGCGGTGCAACAAGGAGACCGTCGAGGCGCCTACCTTCTGTACGCCTGGGCGCTCGACCGCGCGCCGGCACCGCCCGCGCACCTGGCCGCCACACTTGCGCACGGGGTGGCGCTCGGCTTGCAACACGGCGACCCGCATACGGCGCGTCGATGGGCCGAGGAGCTGGCGCGCCTGGGACCTCCGACGTCGGCGACCGATCTGCTGCTGGCGCGGACCCTCATTGCGACCAGCGATCTCGATCGGGGCGTCCCTCTGCTGGAGCGCCTGGCGGTGGAGGCCGCGCCGGACGCTCGCATGGACGCCATCGTGGCCCTGGCCGAGCTGGCGGTGCGCCGCCGCGACCACACGCGCGTTCTGACGCTCTGCGACGCGGCCAGCCATCACGACCTCACGCCCACACCGGTGCAGCGCGATGCCCTGCTTCTGGTTCGTGCCGCCGCGCTCTTCGATCTGGGCCAACTGGTGGAATCGCGCGGTCTGTACGAGACGCTTCTGCTGCGGCCCCTGACGCCGCGGGACCAGATGCGCGCGCGCCGGTCGCTCGCGGCCATCGAGCAAGCGCTGGGACAACCCGACAAGGCGCGCCGCGCCATATTAGCCCTGCTGGAGCAGGCGCGCGCGCAGGGGGATCTCGCGAGCCAGGGCGCAACGCTCGACTCGCTCGCCGCCCTCGCCTCGCACACCGGCAGGTACGCCGAAGCGTTCGCGCGCCTGGACGACCTGCGCGCGCTGGCCACGGCCTCGGGGGACGCGCGCTACGCGGCGCAGTCCGGCGTGCTCGAGTTCAACCTTCGCATCGACGTCGGCGACTTCGCCGGTGCGGAGCACGTCCTGGCGCGGCTCGCGCAAGCGACCCTCACGCCCTTCCAGGTGGGGCTCCTGCGCGTGCTACGCGCAGTGCTGGGACTGGACCGAGGGACACCGGAAGGCGTCGCCGAGGCGCGCCTGGCGTTGGCCGACCGCGACGAAGGGGGGCTGCATCCTTCGATCCGAGCCTATCTGCGCGCGGTGCGCGCGCGGCTGGCGCTGGCGGAGGGGCGGGCGGCGGATGCGCTGCGGGCGGCGCGCGAGCTGTGCGCGGAGGCGCCGGCGGACGATCCGCAGACGCTGGAGGCGCGGCTGGTGGAGGCGCGCGCGCTGCTGGCGCTGGCGACGTTCGGCGCGGCGGACATGGCGCCCCTGCAGGAGGCGGAGCAGATCGCCCAGCGCCGCGGCTACGCGGAGCTGGGGTGGCAGCTCACGGCGACGGTCGCGACGGCGCTCGAAGCGTTGGGGGACACCACGCGGGCGCGGGCGCATGCGGCGCGGGCGCGCGCGGCGCTGGCGGCCATCGCCGAGGAGGTTCCGGCGGAGCTGCGCGCGGCCTTTCACGCCAAGCCGTCGCGGCGCGAGGCGCTGGGCGGGGGGACGGCCACCGTCGCCGACGGGCGCGAGGTGGCGGCGCTCGACGGCGTGCTGGCGGTGGTGGAGCGCTACCTCGCCCGTCCGGAGCTCGATTTCGACGCCGCGCTCGACGAGGTGCTGCACGAGGCGGTGCGGCTGTGGGGCGCGGAGCGCGGCACGGTGCTGCTGGGCGACTCGCTGGACAAGCTGACGCTCGCGCGCGTGCACGCGGTCGCCGGGCGGCCGCACGCGTCGCTCGAGGACTTGAGCCGCAACGTCGTGCGGCAGGTGCTGGAGAAGGGCGAGGCGCTGGTGGTGGGGGACGCCGCCCTGGAGGGGCCGCGCGGCGAGAGCGCCCGGCGGTTGAAGCTGCGCTCGGTGCTGGC
>DASYRF010000003.1:0-9499 GCA_036004705.1 Myxococcota bacterium | reverse complement strand
GCCACGCGCGTGGAGTCGACGCGGGCCGGCCTGGCGGCGCTGGGCGACGGCGGCGGCGCGCCCACCCACGTGCTGGTGCACGACGGCGCGCGGCCGTTCGCCAGCGCGGCGCTCTTCGTCCGTGTCGCCGAGGCGGCGCGCGCCCACGGCGCCGCGGTGCCGGTCGTCCCGGTGGTCGACACGATCAAGGAGGTCGACGACGCTGGCACGCGCGTCGTGCGTACGCTGGCGCGTGCGCGGCTGCGCGCCGTGCAGACGCCGCAGGGGTTCCGGGCCGACTGGCTGGGCGAGGCCCTGGCCGCGGCCGCCGCGACCGGCGCGCGCGGCGCGCCCGACTTCACGGACGACGCGGGGCTCGTCGAAGCCGCCGGCCACCCCGTGCACACCGTCCTCGGCGAGCCGGAGAACTTCAAGATCACCGGCCCTTTGGACCTGGCGCGCGCTGAATCCGTCGCCCGCGCCCTCCTGGACAAAAACCTTCGCCCCGCGTAAGTGTCTCATCATCGATGGAAGCGCCGCGCATCGGGACCGGGTTCGACGTCCACCGCCTGGTGGAAGGGCGGCCGCTGGTGCTGGGTGGCGTCGACATCCCCTCGGAGCGCGGGCTCGCCGGCAACAGCGACGCCGACGTCCTGACGCACGCCGTCGCCGGCGCGCTCCTGGGCGCCGCCGCGCTCGGGGACATCGGCCAGCATTTCCCGGCTGAAGAGGCGCGCTGGAAGGACGCCCGCAGCCTGGAGCTGCTGGCGCACGTCGTGCGTCTATTGGGGGAAGCAGGCTTGCGCGTGGGCAATGTCGACGCCACCGTAATCTGCGAGCGCCCGCGGCTGGCCCCGCACGTGGCGGCGATGCGCGCGGCGCTGGCGGGCGTTCTCGGCATAGGCGCGGAGGCGGTGAGCGTGAAGGCGACGACGACCGAGGGCCTGGGGGCGACGGGGCGAGGCGAGGGGATCGCCGCGCAGGCGGTCGCGCTCGTCACGCGCGTCGCGCGGCGCCGCTCCGCGCGCGCCCCGCGTGGCGAGTCCGCGCCGGCGGCTGGCGGAAAGGCCCCGCCGGCATGATGGGCGCCTCGGCACAGGGCTCCGGCCCGCACCGGGCCGTCGGCGCAGGTCGGCCGCCCGGTGACGCCGAGGCGCGCGCCGCCGCCGCCGCCACGGCGGCGCGCCAGGGCGAAGCCGGCGACGACCAACCCGAGGAGCGCCTGTTCGAGCCCGACTCGCCCGACGAGGACCCCTACGACCTTTCCGAGGTGGCGCCGCGCGTCCCGCACGGGCGCGCCGCGTTCTCGGCCGCGATGATCCTGGCGGTGCTCTGGTGCGCCTGGACGTTCCGTTCCGACTTCGCCTACCTCTTCGGCGGCTTCATGCCGCGCGACCTCGGCGAGATCCAGAACCTCTTCAAGGGCGGCGCCGACCCGGCCCTCCCGCACAACACCTACGTGCGCTTCAGCGGCTTGCCGCACTACCCGGCCTTCACCTATTCGCTCGACGGCAGCGACCCGGGGCGCAACCCCGAAGGCACGCACTTCCGGCTGGAGCGCTTCGTCGGCACCGACGGTCGCTTCCACGTCATCTTCCGCGAGCGCAACGACGTTCCCTTCAACGAGCTCGTGTCGGGGCCCTTCGAGGGGCGGCTGGTGCGCGCCGACGAGTTCCCCGAGCTGAACGCCGTGCGCGACGAGTACGTGCACCGCTACGGCGTGACCTGGAAGCCGGGCTCGTACATCGTGCTCGACGGCGACACCCCACAGAGCCGCTGGTACTACTGGGTGCTCGGCGCCTTCATCGTCGTGGTGCTGGCGCTCAACGGTTGGCAGCTTGCGAAGTGGTGGCGCGGCTGGGCGCAGGCGCGCGGCGTGCGCCGCCGTGCGGACGCGGCCATGCGCCGCGCCGGCACCGGCGCCGGCGGTGGTGCTGGTGGCGGTGGGGTTGACGACGCCCCGTCCGCCTGACAGATCCGCCTCCCATGCGCCTCTTCAATACGCTGACGCGGGCCAAGGAGCCCCTGGCGCTGCGCCGCCCGGACGCGGCCGCCGTGTACGTGTGCGGTCCGACGGTCTACGACTTCAGTCACCTCGGCCACGCGCGCTGCTACGTGGCGTTCGACACCATCGTGCGCTACCTGCGCGCCAGCGGGCTCGACGTGAAGTACGTCCGCAACTTCACCGACGTCGACGACAAGATCATCGCGCGCGCGCGCGAGCGCGGCGAGGACGCGGCGGCGCTGGCCGAGCGCTTCATCGGCGAGTTCCACGCCGACATGGACGCGCTGGGCGTGGCGCGCGCCGACGTCGAGCCGCGCGTCACCACGCACATCGGGCCGATCGTGCGCATCGTCGAGACGCTCCTGGCGCGCGGCCATGCCTACGTGGTGCCGCGCCGCGACGCCCCGGCGGGCGGCGCGGGGGAGGCGGATGCGGCCGGGGAGGCACGCGCGGCGGCCGATCCAGGCGACGCGGCGAAGGCCGGCGCGGCGGCGGGCGGCGACGACGTCTATTTCGACGTGACGACCTTCCCCCGCTACCTCGCGCTGAGCCGCCAGGATCCCGAGGAGCTGCGCGCCGGCGCGCGCGTCGCCGCCGCCCCCGGGCTGCGCAACCCCGAGGACTTCGCGCTCTGGAAAGGGGCCAAGCCCGGAGAGCCGTCGTGGCCGTCGCCGTGGGGCGCGGGCCGGCCCGGCTGGCACATCGAGTGCTCGGCGATGTCGACCGAGCACCTGGGCACGGGATTCGACCTGCACGGCGGCGGCAAGGACCTCGTCTTCCCGCACCACGAGAACGAGATCGCGCAGACCGAGGCGGCCACGGGCGAGCCCTGCGCGCGCGCGTGGCTGCACAACGGGTTCGTGAACATCGCGCAGGAAAAGATGTCGAAATCGCTCGGCAACTTTTTCACCGTCCGCGACGTGCTCGGGCGCTACGACGCCGAGGCGATGCGCCGCTTCCTGCTCAGCGTGCACTACCGCAGCGACATCAATCTGGAGGTCGCGCTGCCCGAGGACGCCGGCGGCGGAGCGAGCGGCACGGGCGGCGGGAGCGGCCCCGGCGGCACCGGCGGCGGAGCGAGCGGCACGGGCGGCGGGAGCGGCCCCGGCGGCACGGGCGGCGGCGGCGGCGGTCCAGGGGGCGGCGTCAGTGGCGCCGGCGGCGGCGGGCGACCGGCGCCCCCGCGGCTCCCCGACCTGGAGCACGCCGAGCGGCGCGTGACCTACGGCTACGACACGCTGAAGAAGGCCGACGACTTCCTGGCGGCCGCGGGCGGGACGGACGCCGCACGCGCCGCCGGCAAGGACGTCACGCCGCCCGACCGCGCCCCGCTGGCGCTCTTCCGCGAAGGCATGGACGACGACTTCAACACCGCCGTGGCGCTGGCGGTGTTGGAGACCGACGTGTTCGCGCCGATGAACGAGCTGTGCGACGGCGCCGGGCAGCGCAAGAAGACGCCGCTCGCCGACCGCCGCGCCACGGTGGCGCGCCTGCGCGGCGACCTGGAGCGCATCGGCGCCGTGCTCGGGCTCTACCGCCGTCCGCCCGCCGCGGCGCTGGCGGACATCCGGGCGCGCGCGGCGCGCCGCCTCGGCATCGACGAGGCGCGCGTGCAGGCGCTCATTGCCGACCGCCTCGCCGCCAAGCAGGCGAAGGACTTCGTCCGCGCCGACGCCATACGCGGCGAGCTGCTGGCCCAGGGCGTCGAGCTGCGCGATCGCCCCGGCGGCACCACCGACTGGGCCATTGCCGCCGCCCCCTAGGCGGGGGAGACTGGCGCATGGCGAAGCGCGACGAGCTCGACGCACAGAAAGCCGCTCGGCTCGCCTGGCGCGTCGCCCCGCCGGGCCAGCGCGTCGACCTCGACGATCTCGGCGGCAGCGAAGACGACGACGAAGACGCAGCGGCGCTCGGCGAAGAAGCTGGCGCCGCCTTCGCCCCCGGCGACCAGGACGACGAGCCCGACGAAGACGACGAGCCGGCGGCGAGCCCCAAGCTCGAAGCGCGGCGCCGCGAAGCCGCCGCGCGCTGCGACGCGCTGGCCGTCGCCACCGCGCGCGCCTGGGCGCTCGGCGACGGCGAGGCGCAGGCGCAGGCGACGCTGGAGCTGGCGCGCGAGGTCGTCTCGCTCGGCCTGATGATCACCGCCATGCCCGACGACTCGCCCGCTGCCGTCCGGCTGGCCCGCCTGGTCGTGCGCCACTGGGACACGCTGCCGCGCCGGATGCGCCGCCGCACCGCCTACCAGCTCGCGTTCCTCGACGTCACCGGCGAGCGCGAAGCCGCCGACCTGCTCGTCGAGACCGCGGTGCGCGGCGACGAGACGCTTTGCTACACGATGGAGCAGGCCGCCGTGCAGGAGGATCGCATGCACCGCCTGCACCCCGATCTCGGCGCGCGCCTCGCCGCCGTCCTCGACGACGCGCCTTCGATCGTCTCGCGCCGCGCCGCCGCCTTCTGGCTGTCTTGCGGGCGCTGGCCGGCCGCCGTCCCCGCCCTGCAGCGCGCCCTGCGCGGGCGGCTCCTCGGGCTCCGCTGGGTGGCGCTCGAGGCGCTGCTCGACTACGCCCCGCCCGCGGTCACCGCCGCCGACGTCCGCTTCCTGCTGGACGACGCCGTGGTGCACCCGACGCCCGACTTCCGCGGCGAGCAGGGCTTTCGCGACGTGATGCAATACGACGACGCACTGGCGCGCGCCGTCGCCACGCTGCGCCCGCCCGGCGGCGAAGCGCCCCTCGCCGCCATCGTCCGCGGCGAATGCACGCACGTCGACTCGCTGCGCGCGGGGCTCTCCGACGGCTGGGCGCTGGGCGCGCTGGCCGCCGGCTATCCCGACGCCGCGTTGCCGCTGGTGGACCGCGCCCTGCGCAGCCCGCGCCGCCACGAGCGCCGCGTCGGCGTGGAGGCCGCCGCCAAGCTCCCGCCCGACGCCGCGCGCCCGCGCCTGTGGCGCGCTGCGACCGACCCGTGTCCCGACCTCGCCGAGAAGGCGCGCCAGGCGTGGTTCGAGCGCGAAGGCGCCGTGTGCACCGCCGACCCCGCCGACGACGTGTGCGGCGCGCTGCTCGAAGCCCCGCCGTCGGAGTCGTTCCGCACGCGGCAGATGGTGCTGCGCGGCCCTTCGCACGAAGGGCGGCTCGCGATGGTGGAGGCGCTCGTGGGCGAGGCGCCGGGGCGCGAGGCGCTGGTGCTGCTGCTGCACGCGCTCGGCGACGACGCGCTCTTCATGCTGGCGCCGCGCCGCCCTGGCCTGCCCAGCGAGAAGCGCGCCTGGGCGACGCTGCTCGTGGAGCGCTTCGGCCCGCCCGCGTTCGAGGGCCTGCTCTGGCTGGCCGAGCGCTACCCCTGCGCCTCGTCGTCGGACGGGTGGCTCGGCGCGCTCGCCGACCTGGAGCGCCGCCGCCTCCTGCCGGCGGACGTGGCGGCCCGCGTGCGCGCCCGCGCCGCCGACTTCTTCCTCTCGCCGCTCTGGGACGGCGAGACCGACGCGCCCGGCCTGTTGGCGCGCCTGCCCGCGCCCGCCGGCGGCAGTGGCCCCGACGTCGACGCCACCGCCGTCGCGCTGCGCGACCGGCTGTGGGAGGTGGCCTTCGAGGACGTGCCGTCGCGCTGGCGCTGGGCGCGCCACGACGCGCGCCTGGCGCTGGGGGCGTGGCCCGCCGACGCGACGCTCGACGCGCGCTTGAGCGACGGCGCCGCCGCCGCGCGCGCCGCCGGGCAGCACGAGCGCTTCGCCGACCTGGCGCGCGTCGGCCTCGAGCGCCGCCTTCCCGCCGTCGCCGCCCTCGCGCAAGAGGTCCTCGCCGCCGAGCCGGCCGACGACGCCGCCGTGGACGCCGCCGCCTCGGTCGGCTGGCGCTGGGCGCAGGACCACCCGCTCGGCGAGGCCTGGTACCTCGAGGCGCTGGGGCGCCCCGCGTCGCGCCGCTTCAGTTTGGGCGTACGGCTCCTGGCGGGGCTGCGCCGTCCCTCGCGCGCGGCGCGCGCGGCGCTGCGCGCGGCCCTCGGCTCTACGGCACGCGGCGGCGCCGCCGAGGCGGAAGCGGCGCACGAGCTCTTGCGCCGCGGCCTGCTGCGGCCCGACGATCCGCGCCTGCCGGCTATCCTGGCGGGCGCCCCCGCCGGCGAGCGTGCCGCGCTCGTCGGCGAGCTGCGCTTTCGCAAGGTTCCCTTCGCGCGCATCCGCGAGGCGCTGTCGTCCGTGCTCACCGGGCCGGACGAGAAAGCGGCGATGAGCCTGTACGAGGCGCTCTACCTGTGGGACGACCCCGGCGCCCGCGAAGTGATGGGCGAGGCGTACGCGCGCGTTCCGCACGTCGCCGTGCGCGAGGCCATCGAGCACGTCCTGGAGCTCCCCACTGAGGCAGAACGCTACTGGGGCGATGTGGACCAGCCCGAGGACGAGGAGCCCGACCCCCCCGGCGGCACCGCCGCTGGCGACGAGGACGACGAGGACGACGACGGCGGCGACGACGAAGACCCCGCCGGCACCGCGGCCGGCGCCTCGGCCGACGAGGACGACCTCGACGACGAGGGCTCAGTCGTCTTACCGGCGGGTGTTCCCGGCAGGTAACAGCCCCCGCCGGCCGGTGCCCGGTCCATCACGCTCCAGGATGGTTGGGGCCCCAACCATCCAAATGCACGGTGTTCCGCCCGGCGGCACGGGGCTTGCTACCTTCCCAGCATGGGGTCAGGCCCAAGGAGGCGCAGCGGATGCTCAAAGATACCGTGCAGGGCGGTAGCGTGCCGTGGCGTTGGCTGTATCCCATCGGCGGCGCGCTGCTGGGATTGCTGACGCTGGGCGGCTTCGTCGCGCTGCGCGGCCTTCACCAGCCGGACGCGGTGACGCTGCCGTGGATGCTGCGGGAGGTCGCCACGCAGCCCCTCGCGTACGCCTATCTGATGCTTTGGACCACCGTGACGCTGGCCATCCTCGGCCGGCTCATCGGCCGCCGCGAGGATGGGCTCCTGCAACAGTCGCTCACCGACCCGTCGACCGGGCTCGCCAACCGGCGCGCCCTCCAGTCCGAGCTGCTGGACGCCCTGCGCGCGCACCAGCGGCGCGGCACGCCCGTGTCGCTCCTCATCCTCGACGTCGACCGCCTCAAGAGCATCAACGACGTGCTCGGCCACTCCGCCGGCGACGCCGCCCTGCGCGCCGTCGCGCAGGCCGTGCGCGCCGCCTGCCGCCAGAGCGACCTCGCGGCGCGCTGGGGCGGCGACGAGTTCGTCGTCGTGGCGCGCGGCACCAGCGCCGCGGGCGGACTGGAGCTGGCGGAGCGCATCCGCGCCACGCTGCGGCGCCTCTTGCACGAGGACGACTACGCGGCCCTGCCGCTCGTCACGCTTTCGGTCGGCGTCGCCGACCTCGAGCACGCCAGCGCGCCGCGCCCCGAGGCGCTCTTCTACGCCGCGGACCGCGCCCTCTACAACGCCAAGACCTCGGGCCGCGATCGCGTCGCCATCGCCGGTGCCGCCGACGGAACGCGCCACACGGCCATGACCGCGCCCAATCTGCCGCGGGCCGGCGTCCTTGCGCACGCCGCCGCGCTGACGGCCTCGATCGCCCCGGCGTCCGCCCAGTCCGCGTCCGCCGGCGGCTCGGCCGCCATCCCTGCCGCGACGCCGGCCGCGGCCAACGCTGCCTCCACCAGGCCGCTCGACGCGCGGCCGGCGGGGGCGGAGAAGGAGCAGGCCCATGCCCCGCGCCCTAGGCCCTCCGTGGTGGCGGCGTGACGCGCACGGCTGGTGGCGGCCGGACGCCGGGCCTCTGGCGGGGGCGCACGGCGGCGGCGGCGTTGACGGCCACGGCCACGGTCATGGCCATGGCCATGACCACGGCGACGGTGACAGCGCGCGCTTGAAGCGCGGCCCCCGGCGCGGACCGCGCGTCTGGTTCGTGCTCGACGTGACCACGGCTGCGGCCGTGTGCTGCGCCGCCTGCCGCGTCGTCGGCGTGGCGCTCCGCCAGCCCCTGGAGTGGGTGGCGTTCTGTGAAGATTGCCTGCGGAGCAGTGTCCCCGCACGCGATCTTGAATACGATGAGCTCGGCGTCGGCGACTAAGTCAGCGGCGCGCGTCTGAGCCCAGCATCGACCAACGGTCCCCCGGGCCGAGAAAGGGGGAAAAATGGATTCGTCCGCGCACGAGGGGGACATCCTCGACGTGTTGGTCGTCGACGACGATCCGCACGTGTGCGGCGTCCTGTGCGACGCCGTCGTCGAGCTCGGCCACCGGGCGCACGCCGCGCGCGACGGCGCGGAGGCGTTGGCGGCGGCGGCGGAGCGGGTCTTCGACGTGGTGCTTTGCGACGTGCGTATGCCGCGCCTCGACGGCGTGAAGGTCTTCCAGCAGCTGCGCCGCGAAGTGCCCGGCACAGAGGTGATCCTCATGACCGGCTTCGCCGACACCAGCGAGGCCGTCGAGGCCATCAAGTCCGGCGCCTACGATTATCTGAGCAAACCGTTCGGCCTCGACGACCTGCGCGTGCGCCTGTTGCAGATCGCGCAGCGGCGCGCGCTGCGCCGGGCGCTGCACGGCGGCACGAATGGCGCCGCTGGTTCGCGCGGCGCGCGCGGCGCGGCGGCAAGAGGAGGCACCGGCGCTTCCGGCGCCGCGGCCGAGCCGGCGCTGGGCGAAGCGGCCGCGGACGAGCTGCTCGGCACCTCGCCGCAGATCGCGCGCGTGCGCCAGCGCATCGCCTCCATCGCCGCGAGCGACGCGCCGGTGCTCGTGCTCGGCGACAGCGGCACCGGCAAGGAGCTGGTGGCGCGCCGCATCCACGACCTCGGGGCGCGGCGCGCGCGCCCGTTCGTCGCCATCAACTGCGCCGCCTTCCCCGAGACGCTGCTGGAGGCGGAGCTCTTCGGCCACGAGCGCGGCGCGTTCACCGGCGCGCTGAAGCGGCGCGAGGGCCGCTTCAAGGCGGCGCACGGCGGCACGTTGTTCCTCGACGAGATCGCGGAGATCCCGCCGGCGGCGCAGGTGAAGCTGCTGCGCGTGCTGGAGGAGGGCGTGGTCGAGCCGCTCGGCACCGACGAGCCCATGCCCGTGGACGTGCGCATCGTCTCGGCGACGCACCGCAACCTCAAGGAGCGCATCGCCGCCGGCTCGTTCCGCGAGGACCTCTACTATCGGCTCAACGTGCTCGACGTCGTGCTGCCGCCGCTGCGCGAACGGCGCGGCGACCTGCCGGTGCTGGTGGGCCACTTCCTGCGCCTGCTCACGCCGGAAGGCGAGCAGGCGCCCGCGGTGGGCGCGCGTGCCTGGGCGGCGGTGGCCAACTACGGCTGGCCGGGCAACGTGCGCGAGCTGAAGCACGCCGTGGAGCACGCGGTGGTGCTGGCGCGCGCCCGCGGCGCGCGTGAAATCGGCGTGGAGGACCTGCCCGACGACGTGGCGGCGCGCGCCGCGCCGGCGCTGCACTCCGCGCCCGAGGAGCCTTTGCACCCGCTGGCCCAGGCGCTGCAGCACTTCGAGCGCGAATACCTGGCGCGGGCGCTCGCCCTCACCGATG
>DASYRF010000002.1:0-5165 GCA_036004705.1 Myxococcota bacterium | reverse complement strand
CGAGAAGCACAGCAGTGCGAAGGCGGCTGTGCCGCCGAGGCCGACGCCGGCGAGCGACGCCGCGCCGAGCCGCCCGACCAGCAGCGTGTCGACGAGCGTCATCACACTGTACGAGACGGTCGAGACGGCGATGGGCCAGGCGAGCCGCAGGAGCTCGGCGAACGGCCGTGATTCCCAGCGTAACGTGGGGAGCATGGGGGCGGGCGAAGACATGGCGGCACCAGGTCGCAGGTGGATCCTCGAAATGCAGGCGACGCTGGTGTGGCATGCGCGAGTGCGTTGTCAATGCCGCCGCTCCTCTCTTCCACTGTTCGGTATTTGTATGGTATAGGGGGGAGGTGCTGCCGCTGAGCCGCAAGCAGGCGGAAGTCCTGCGCGAGATCGACCGCTTCGCCCGGCGCGAAGGGCGCATGCCCTCGGTGCGCGAGCTGGGGGAGCGGCTGAAGCGCACGGCGGCGACGGTGCAACAGCATCTCGACGCACTCGAGCGCAAGGGGCTGGTGACGCGCGACGGCACCGCGCACGGGCTGCGGCGGATCGAGGCGCCGCTGCGGCTGGGCGGGGAGGGCGGCGGCGGCCGGCGGGCGGGCGAAGCCGTGGCGCTGCCGGTCGTGGGGCGCATCGCCGCCGGCGCGCCCATCGAAGCCATCGAGAACCGACTGGCGGAGGTGTGGGTCCCCGATGCCCCGCCGGGAAGCTACGCGCTCGTCGTGCGCGGCGACAGCATGATCGAAGACCACATCGTCGACGGCGACTTGGTGGTGATCCGCCCGGCGCAGGTCGTGCGCCAGGGTGCTGTCGCCGTCTGCTTGCTCGAAGACGGGAGCGCTACGCTCAAGCGGGTCTACCGAGAGAAGAGCCGCGTGCGGCTGCAACCGGCCAATCGCGCGCTACCGCCCTTGTACGTGAAGGACGTGCGCATCCAGGGCGAGCTGTTCGCCGTCTGGCGCGTGACGCGGTGAGACATGGGCCAGGCTCTCGAAGCGCTCAAAGAAGCGTTGCGCGCGCGCTTTCCCATGCACGTGGTGGAGGCGCCGGCGTCGCGTATGCCCGGCTCCGCGCACGCGCTCGAGTACGCGCCCGCGGGCGAGCCCGAGGCCGCACCCGCGCCGTCGGGTGGGTGGAGCACGGGCGTGGCCGCGCTCGATCGCGCGCTGGGCGCGCGTTGGTGCGCGCAGCCGGGCGCTGTCGCGGCGCTGGTGGGGGAGCGGTCGAGCGGTCGGACGGCGCTGCTGTGCGCGCTGTGCGCCCACCGCGTCGCGCAGGGCGAAGTGGTCGCGCTCGTCGACGCCACGCGCACGCTCCCCGCCGCGGTGCTCGCGCGTATAGAGCAGCGGCGGGCAGTAGTGATCCGTCCGGCGCGCGACGCCGAGGCGTTGTGGGCGGCGGATCAGCTGTTGCGCGTGGGGGCATTCCGGCTGGTGGTGGTCGTGGGCGGTCCCGCACCCGGCGAGGTGGTGCTGCGGCGGATCGCAGGGCTGGCGCGTGCCGCCGCCGCCAAGGTCTTGCTGCTACCGGAGGAAGGAAGACAGGGCGCGGCGGGGCGAGCCGGTTGCGCCCTGGTGCACGTGGGTGCGCGCGGCACGCTGGACCTGGCGCCGGCGCTGGAGTTCGAGGATGAGGATCGCCTGCCTGCGGGTACGCGAATTCCCGACCGACGCCCTCGCGCCTGACGAATCGCCCGACCGCCCCGTGGCGGCGCTGCGCGGCGAGGGGACGCACACGCGGGTGGCGGCGCTGAACGAAGCGGCGCGTGCACACGGCGTGCGGCGCGAGATGAACCCGTCGCAGGCGCGCGCGCGGTGCGCGGGGCTGGTGCTGGTGCGCTGGGACGCGGCGCGCGTGCGCGCCGCCGAGCAGGCGCTGTACGAGGCGCTTCACGCGCGCTGCTCTCCGCGCGTGGCGCCGGCAGGGCGAGCGGGAGAAGGCTGCGGCGCCTTCTGGCTCGACGCCACGGGGATGGGGGCGCGCGCCGGTGGCGAGCGTGCTTGGGCAGCGAGCGTGCGGGCAGCGGCGGTGGGGCTCGGCCACCAGCGCACGGGGATCGGCCTTGCCGGGAGCGCGGTGGCGGCGGGGATCGCGGCACGCCTGGCGGGGACGGACGTGAGTGCGGGCGCGGAGGCACGCACAGGCACGGGCGCGGGGCTCGTCCACGTCGTGCCGGGCGGCGACGTCGCCTTTCTCGCCAGCCGGCCGATCGCCTGGCTGCCGATCGGCGGCGAGGTGCGCCAGGGGATCGCGTCGCTGGGGATCTCGCGCATCGGCGAGCTGGCGGCGCTGCCGCTCGGCGGCGTGGGGGCGCGGTTCGGACCGGCGGGGGTCGAGGCCTGGCGCCTCGCCCACGCGATCGACGTGCGCGGCCCGCTGACGCCGCCGCCGTCGTCCCAGGTGATCGAGGAGGTGGACCTGCTGGTGGACGCGCCCGCGCCTGTCACGCAGATCGAGCCGCTGCTGTTCGTGCTGCGCGGGATGATGGCGCGCTTCGAGGCGCGCCTCACCTCGCAGGGGCTGGCGGCAGCGACGCTCGATCTGGTGCTGGGGCACGAGACGGGCGGCGAGGGCGAGACGCGCCACCGTCTGCGGCCCGCGCGCGCCACCGCGCAGGCGCGCGCGTTGTGGGAGCTGTGCCGCATCACGCTGGAGGAGCGGGCGGGCGCGGCGGCGGGCGTGGCGTCGTTGCGCCTGGAGACGGTCGAGCTGGTGAAGGCGCCACGCGAGCAGGGCGACCTGTGGCAGGCGCGCTGGTTCGACCCGGCGGCGGCGGAGGCGGTGCTGGCGCGGCTGCGCGCACGGCTGGGCGAGGACGCGGTCGTCGAAGCGGTGACGGCGGACGCGCACCGGCCGGAGGCGCGCGGGCGCTTCGAGCCGCTGAAGACGTTCGCGCCCATGGCCACGCCTACGCCCGGGGCCAGGTCCAGCTCTGCGGAAAAGGAGGAGCGGTTGAAGTGGGCGTTGCGGCTTTACGAGGAGCCGCGCACGGTGGAGGTGACGTGCGACGAGGACGTGCCCGCCACTGTCGGCGGGCAAGAGGTGGTCGAGGCGTGGGGGCCGGAGCGGCTGTCGGGCGAATGGTGGACCGGCCGCCCTTTCGACCGCGTGTACTGGCGCGTGGCGACCGACCGCGACGAATGGCTCTGGATCTTCCAGGAGCCGGCGGGCGCGGGGCCGTTCTTCCTGCACGGCTGGTGGGACTGACCGATGGCGCGTGCGCCCGCCTATGCCGAGCTGCACTGCCACTCGGCCTTCACCATGCTCGACGGCGCCTCCTCGCCCGAGGAGCTGGTGGCGCGCGCGATTGCCCTCGGCCTGCCGGCGCTCGCACTCACCGACCAGGACGACCTCGGCGGCGCCGTGCGCTTCCAGGAGGCGGCGCGCGAGGCGGAGGCCGAAGGCAAGGGAACGCTGCACACCGTCCTCGGCGCCGAAATGACCATCGCGGGATCAGGAGGGGACCTGCCCGCCTCCGTCGGGCTGCAGCACCTCACGCTGCTCGTGGAGAACGAGCGCGGATGGCGGAACCTCTCTGCCCTCGTCACGGCGGCGCGCGACGACGGCACCGGTCAAGCCGAGCCACCGCGCGCCAGACTACGGCCGCGCGGAGAGCCGCTCGTCGATTGGGACCAGCTTGCCGCCCGCGCCGACGGGCTCGTGGCCCTCACCGGCTGTCCGCGCGGGCCCGTGGCCGCCGCCCTGCGCGGCGGCGACCGTGCCGCCGCCGCCCGCCGCCTGGGCACGCTCGCCGATCTCTTCCCGGGCCGCCTCTATGTCGAGGTCTGGGACCACGACCTCGAGGACGAGCGCCGCTTCGCCGGCGCGCTGCTCGGACTCGCCCGCGCCGCCGGCCTTCCCGCCCTCGTCACCAACGACGTTCACTACGCCGCCGCCGCCGGTCGCGCTGCGCACGACGTCCTCACCTGTCTCAAGCACGGCGTCACGCTCGACGCCGCCGGCACGCGCCTGCGCCCCAACGGCGAGTTCCACCTCAAGTCCGCGGCGCAGATGGCGGCGCGCTGGTTCGACCACCCCGCCCTCCTCGCCTGCACCGTCGCCGTCGCCGAGCGCTGCCGCTTCGCCCTGCGCGCCCTCGCCCCCGCGCTCCCCGCCTTCCGCCTCGACCCCGACGACCCCGACACGCCCGCTCGCTTTCTCCCCGGCGGCGACCCCGACAATTATCCCGGCGACATGCCTTTCCTGCGCGCGCGCGTCTGGGAGGGCGCGCGCGCACGCTATCGCGGCAAGGCGCCGGGCTCGCCCGAGTGGCGCCAGCTCGAGCACGAGCTCGGCGTCATCGAGCGCCTCGGCCTCGCCGGCTATTTCCTCATCGTGTGGGACGTCGTGCGCTACTGCGCTCGCGCCGGCATCCTCTGCCAGGGGCGCGGCTCGGCCGCCAATTCCGCCGTCTGCTACTGCCTCGGCATCACCGCCATCGACCCCGTCGGCATGGAGCTTCTCTTCGAGCGCTTTCTCTCCGACGAGCGGAACGAAGCGCCCGACATCGATCTCGACATCGCCCACCGCGAGCGCGAACAAGTGCTGCAGTACGTCTACCGCCGCTACGGGCGCGAGCGCGCCGCGCTCGTCTGCGAGACCATCTGCTTCCGCGCCCGCAGCGCCGTGCGCGACGCCGCCCGCGTGCTCGGCTTCTCCGTCGAGCAGGCCGGCGCGCTCGCCGACGAGGTCGACGGCTGGATCCGCGTTGACGGCTACACGGCTTATTGGGAGGAGAAGTACCCGGCGCGCGACGCGCCACCTACCAAGGGCGCCGCCGGCAAGCTGCGTCGCCCCGGCCCCGACGGCGCCCCCGACGCCGGGCTGCGCGCCGCCGGCGTCGACCCCGCCGACTACCGGGTGCGCACGCTCGCCGAAGTGGTGCGCGCGCTCGAAGGGCTCCCTCGCCACCGCTCCATCCACGTCGGCGGGTTCGTCCTGACGGACGGCCCGCTCGGGGAAGTCGTCCCCATCGAGCCCGCCTCCATGGCCGATCGCACCGTCATCCAGTGGGACAAGGACGACCTCGAGCCCGTGGGGCTGGTGAAGATCGACCTCCTCGGGCTCGGCATGCTGACCGTGTTGCAAGACGTGTTTGCGCTCTTGCGTGCGCGCGGCGTCGACCTGGCGCTGCACACCATCCCCATGGACGACGCCGCCGTCTACGACCAGATCTC
>DASYRF010000001.1:0-5777 GCA_036004705.1 Myxococcota bacterium | reverse complement strand
GCGCGCTCGCTCTCGCCGTCGTCCGGCACCGCCGCCGGCGCTGACGCGCGATCCGCCGGGCCTCGGCGTCGGCTTCGGTCTCGGCGTGGGGTCGGCTTCGGTCTCGGCGTCGGCTTCGGCTTCGGCGTGGGCTTCGGCGTCGGCTTCGGCTTCGGCTTCGGCTTCGGCGTCGGCTTCGGCTTCGGCTTCGGCTTCGGCGTCGGCTTCGGTCTTGGCGTCGGCGTCGGCGTCGGCTTCGGCGGCGGCCGCGGCCACCTTGCGGGCGCCCGGGAACGAACGTAACCTTCGTCCATGCCCGGCCTGCCCGGCGACGGCCGCACGCCGAGCGATGTCTCGCCCATCCCCACCAGCGCCGTTCACGCCGCTGCCGCGCCGCTGCGTACGCGCGCCGGCGACTATTTCCAGGACCTTCAGGACCGGATCACCGGCGCCCTCGAAGCCGAGGACCCGGGCGCGCGCTTCCGCGAGGACGTCTGGACACGCGCCGGAGGCGGCGGCGGGCGCACGCGCGTGATAGTCGACGCGCCGCTGCTGGAGAAGGGCGGCGTCGGCTTCAGCGCCGTGCACGGCGAGCTGCCCGACGAGCTCGCCGCCCAGGTCCCGGGCCAGGGGAGGGACTTCTTCGCCACCGGCGTCTCGCTCGTGCTGCACCCGCGCAGCCCGCGCGTGCCCACGGTGCACGCGAACTTTCGCTATGTCGAAAAGGGCGACCGCGCCTGGTTCGGCGGCGGCTCCGACCTCACCCCCTGCTACCTCGTCGAGGACGACGCCGTGCACTTCCACCGCACCTGGAAGGCCGTCTGCGACCGCCACGATCCGGCGTACTACCCGCGCTTCAAGAAGTGGTGCGACGACTACTTCCACCTGGCGCACCGCGGCGAGACACGCGGCGTGGGCGGGCTTTTTTTCGACTACCTCGACGGCGACCTGGAGGCCCGCTTCGCCTTCGTGCGCGACTGCGGCGCAGCGTTCCTGGACGCCTACCTGCCCATCGTGCGCCGCCGACGCGACGAGCCGTGGGGCGACGCCGAGCGACGCTGGCAGCTCACGCGGCGCGGGCGGTACGTGGAGTTCAACCTGCTCTACGACCGCGGCACCGTGTTCGGGCTCAAGACGGGCGGCCGCGTCGAGTCGATCCTCATGTCCCTGCCCCTGCAAGCACGCTGGGGATACGACGAGCAGCCGCCGCCCGGGTCGCCGGAGGCGGCGCTGGTGGACGTCTTGCGACAGCCACGGGAGTGGGTCCGCTGAGGGGTCCTCCCCCACGCACGTCACGCCCCGCCGCGCTGGAGGGGGCCGCGTCTCCCGAGAGGCGCCGCCGCCGTCCTGGGCGCGCGCGAGGCCGGACGCGACTGCACGCACGGACCATCGGCGGCGCGACGGCGCTCGCCGCTGCGGCCGCCGCCACGATCATGGTCGTCGCGCCCGGACTGGCGCGCGCCGCCGCTCCGCCCGCCGCTCCGGCGACGGCCGCCGCCGCCGCCGCCGACGCGCCCGTTCCGCCGCGCTTGCGCAAGGCCACCCCCGCGCCCTATCCGGCCGCCGCCGCCGCCGCCGGCCTGGGCGAGGCGACCGTGATGCTGGAGGTGTCCATCGACGCCGCCGGCCGGGTCGACGCCGCCAGCGTGCACGCGCCGTCCGCGCATCCCGGCTACGGCTTCGAGGAGGCCGCGCGCGCCGCCGCCGAGACCTACGAGTTCGAGCCGGCAACCTGGCACGGCAAGCCCATCGCCTCGCGAGTCCTCGTCCCGGTGCGCTTCCCCGCGCCGCGCGCGCCGCCGTCGTCCGCCCCCACCTCGAAGCCGAGCGAGACGGCGCCCGCCACGGCGCCGCCGCGGCCCGCGGCGCCGACGACCGCGCCCGCAGCGACGCCGGTCACGGCGCCGGCCTCCGCCCTCGTGCCCCCCGCCGCGGCCGTCACCCTCGCCGGCCGCGTGCTGGAGAAAGGCGGCCGCGAGCCCCTCGCCGGCGCCATCGTCGCCCTCCCCGACCTCGCGCTCGAGACCGAGACCGACGTCAGCGGCCGCTTCGCCTTCCGCGGCGTGCCGCCCGGCGACCATGCTGTGCACGTGGTCGTCGCCGATCACGAGATGCTCGACACCACCGTCCCCGTGCGCCCCGGCGAGCGCACCGACGTCACGTTCCACGTCCGCCGCGTGATCGCCTCCACCTGGCGCACCACCGTGCGCTCCACGCGCGGCACCACCGAGGTCTCGCATCACGCGCTCGACGCGGACGAGCTGCGCACCATCCCCGGCGCCGGCGGCGACGCGCTGCGCGCGCTGTCCGCTCTACCCGGCGTCTCCCGCGCGCCCTTCGGCGCCGGTCTCCTCGTCGTGCGCGGCTCCGCGCCGGAAGACACGCGCATCTACGTGATGAGCCACTCCATCCCCCTGCCGTTCCACTTCGGCGGGGTCGCGAGCGCCTTCAACCCGCTCCTGCTCGAGCGCGTGGACTTCTACCCGGGCGGCTTCGGGCCGCGCTACGGCGGCGCCACCGGCGGCGTCATCGACCTCGTGCCGCGCGACGCCGCGCGCACCACGTACCACGGCGTCGCCGACGTCGACGTCTTCGACGCCGGCGCGCTCGTCGAGGGGCCCGTGCCGTTCACCCACGGCAAGCTCGCCTTCGCCGCCGCTTTCCGGCGCAGCTACATCGACACGCTCCTCCCGCTGGTCCTTCCCGACAGCGCCGCGCTCAGCTTCACCGCCGCGCCCCGCTACAGCGACTGGCAGGTGATGCTCGACGCCGAGGCTACCCCTGCCGACCGCTTCAAGCTGCTGCTCTTCGGCAGTGACGAGAAGCTCCGCCTGCTGCTGACCAGCCCCGACGTCCCCGACGTGTCGGTGCGCGGCGAGCTCGCCGGCCACACGAACTTCGAGCGCGCCGTGCTGCGCTGGCGGCATCGCCACAAGGGCGGCATCCTCATGGAGCTGTCGGTCTCCGGCGGCTACGCGCTGGTGGACGTCTCGGTGGGCGAGAACGTCTTCTTGACGATCGCCACGCGCGACGCCGTGCTGCGCTACTCCGTCGAGGTGCCGATGCTCCCGCGCCTCGACGTCGTCGTCGGCGCCGACCTCGGCTTCCAGGTGCTGGACATCGCCGTGCGCGCGCCGCTCCCGCCGGCCGACGGCACCATCGTCGCTCCGCTGGGCGGGAGCCTCCTGTTCGCCGACGCCGAGCGCCGTGCCGGCGTGGACTTCGCGCTCTGGACCGAGGCGCGCTGGCGCCCCGTCGAGGGCGTGCAGATCGTCCCGGGCCTGCGCATCGATCACTTCTCGCTCATCGACGACGCCACCGTGGACCCGCGCCTGCTGGTGCGCTGGCAGGCGGCGCGCGCGCTGGTGCTCAAGACCGCGGCCGGCGTTTACCACGAGGCGCCGCGCCCCAACGACCTCTCGCGCGCGTTCGGCGATCCCTCCCTCGGCGCCGAGCGCGCCGTCCACCTGGTCGTCGGGGCAGAGGTGCTGCTCCCCATCGGCGTCGCCGTCGACGCGCAGGTGTACTACAAGTGGCTCGACCGCCTGGTGCTGCGCGCCCCCGCCGGGGCCGATCTCGCCGCCGCCACCGGCAACGACGGCACCGGCCAGGTCGTCGGCGCCGAGCTCATGCTGAAGTTCCGCCCCACGAAGTGGCTGATGGGTTGGGTGAGCTACTCGCTGAGCCGCTCCTCGCGCACCGTCTGGGCGGGCGGCACGCTGGTCGTGCGCCCCTTCCAGTACGACCAGACGCACGTGGTGTCCGCCATCGCGCGCGCCGTGCTGGGGCACGGCTGGGAGCTCGGGCTGCGCTGGCGCTTCTCCACCGGCTCGCCCTACACGCCGGCGCGCGGCGGCTACTTCGACAACGACGGCGACGTCTACGGCCCGCTGAACGGCGACCCGAACTCGGCGCGCATCCCGCCGTACCACGAGCTCGACGTGCGCGTGGACAAGACGTTCGTGTTCGACTGGTTCACGCTCGGCGTGTACCTCGACGTCATGAACGCGTACAACCGCCTCAACCCCGAGCAGCCGGTCTACTCGTTCGACTTCCGCGCGCGCGACTACTTCCGCGGGTTGCCCATCATCCCCTCCCTCGGCGTCATGGGAAAATTCTAGCGTCACCAGCCGGCGGCGCCGGCGACGAGCGCGGCGAGGGACGGGCGTGCGACCACCGGGAACTCGCCGCCGTAGCCGTGGCCCATCGTGGGGATGGTCACCACCGCGGCATAGGCGCCCGCCGCGCGCAGCAGCGCGGCCTTCCCCTCCGCCCGCTTGCCGCACGCCTTGCTCCCGCAGCCGAACAGCACGCCGCGCCCGCCCTTCTTCACGAAGGCAGCCGCGCTGGCGGCGCTCCAGCCGGAGAGCCCGCCCTCGATCAAGACGGCCCGCGGGAAGCGCGCGGTCTCGGCGCGCACGATCGCTTCGCCATAGATTGCCCCCAGCGAGAAGCCGCCGTAGAGAAACGGCCCGTCCGCGGCGACCCTGCCGGGGTAGGCCGCCCCGAGCGCGCCGAGCGCCGCGTCCATCTCGGCGCGCGCCGCTTTGCGCGAGACGTACGTCCAGCGGTCCAGCTCCGGCGGCGCCCCGGCGCGCGGAACGCCGCGCGGGCACAGGATCCAGGCGCGCCCCATCAGCATGCGGTCCCACTCGGCGCACTCCCATTCGGGGCGGTCGAAGTTCCCGTGCAGCACGATCGCCACGGGCGCGGGGGCGGAGCGCCCCGCCTCGCGCGCCCAGGGCCCGACGAACATCGCCGGCTGGTACCCGGGGACCGCGAGCTCCGTGGGCGCCGGCGAGAAGGCCGCCGGCGAAACAGGCGCGGCGGCCGCGGCCGACGAAGCCGGCGAAGCGGGCGACGAAGCGGGCGCAGCAGGCGAAGGGGATGCGGCGGACGATGCGGCGGACGATGCTGCGGACGATGCGGCGGACGATGCGGCGGACGATGGGGCGGACGATGCGGCGGACGCGGCGAGGAAGCTCGACGCGCAGGCGAAGCCTGCGACCGCGGCGCGCCAGAGCGACCCGGCGCGCCGCAACGGCTCAGGCGGCGGCGTTCGCTCCGTGCTGCGCGCCCGCAGCGGGCCGCGTGCGCCCCTCGTCGGCCTCGCCGTCCTCGGCCAGCTCGGCGGCGAGCGCATTCAGCCGCTCCACCAGATCCGCGCGGCCCGCGCCGATGAGCAGGCTGACGAGCGCGTGCGACGCGGCGGTGCGGGCTTCGGCCGGCGTTCGCGCGCCGTCCTCGGCAGCGCGGGTGAGCGCCTCCACCAACTCGCCCAGGGTCGGAGTCGTTTGGTCACGTGCCTCGCGCATGGTCACCTCCATCTTTCTTAGATGCAACATCGGGGCCGATCATTGCGACAGCCGTGCCCGCGACGCGCCGCGCCACGGGGTCCCGCGGAACCAAAGCGCTTTCCCAGGGCCGGGCTCCCCGCGCTTCCCGTGCCGTCACTTCCTTGACGCGTGGCGGGCCTGCGCGGTGTGGCGCCGTTTACGCACCGTCTGACGGCATTGTCGCGTTTCGCCCCGTGCCACGGCGCGCCTCGATCCCGGCTGGCACCGTCCGCCCCGCCCCATGCGCGATGGAGTGGTCGTCTTACGTGCCCCCGCCGCGCGACTCGGCGCGTTGACAAGGCCCGGCGCCGCCCCGCATCCTCGTCGCGCATGCCGCTGGACCCCACGCTCGAGCTCGCCCCGCGCTTCGCGAAGGTCCTGGAGCGCTGCCGCCCCTTCATCCTGGTCACGCGCGAGAACCGCCCGTTCATCGACCCCGCGCCGTTCGGGCTGGAAGTGCCG